>JBDSAA010000078.1:0-9483 GCA_039922375.1 Ferruginibacter sp. | reverse complement strand
GACACAACAGCAACGAACACTACTGCTTGAAAGCAAGGCAACGGAAGTGATCACTAACATCACAAATTTGGGGAATGGCAAAAATCCATCAGCTACCAAATTGGTTGCCTATTTCCAAAGCAATCTGAACCGGATGAATTATAAAGAATATCAACAGATCGGTTGCGGACTGATCGGTTCAGGAGCAATAGAATCAGCTCACAGAACAGTGATACAAAAAGAATGAAACAATCTGGTCAGCGGTGGAGTATAAAAGGTGCCCGGCACATGCTAAACCTAAGAGTAGTAAAGAAGAACCAGCAATGGGATAAAATAATTGAGCTAACAAAAACACAAATTAAAAAAGCGGCCTAGCGAAAATTTGAATTGCACCCGGGACATTCTTGCCGTTTCGTTTTTATACAAGGAACTCAACAAAGTCATTGCTGGACAATCACGCCAATACATGGCAGCGTCTGTTAAAAACGGATGAAACACATAATGCACGGTAGCCGTAATGCTATAGCGACCTTACGAAGCATAAGTGGACAAAACTATCTGACTTTCGTTTTTAGCAACTGACTTAAATCTTTTATGACAGCAGTCTTATCTTTTTTGATTTTTTTGCCAAGTTCTTTTCGTGGACAGTTTGCATTGTATTTTGCACCCCAATCCATTATCTCAATGACTATGGGTAATAAATCAACACCTTTTTGTGTCAGGCTGTAAACAAACTTTGATTTATTAGCAGGAGAGATCTCTTTGACGACAATATTTTCTGCTTCAAGGACACCTAATCTATTGACCAAAATGTTAGATGCAATCCTTTCTTCAGAAGTTAAAAACTCACTGTACGACACTTTGCTTCTCAACATTATATCCCTGATTATTAAAAGCGACCACTTGTCCCCGAAAACATCAAGAGAACAACTTATTGGGCAATCAGATCTTTTTTTATCCATAAATAAAGTTGTTGCGTTTTGCAATATCTTTTTATATTTGTTCTTGCAATTTGCAACAACAAATTTAAAGACAAAAAATTAATAAAATGGATAATCAAGCAACAACAAGACAGCTTCTTGAAACTTATTACAAAGGCTTTGCAGAAAAAGGTAATTGGGAAAGTGTAATTGCAGACGACTTTGAGTATGTTGGTGGTGATATGAAAAACATTAAGCCTGTCGTTGGTAAGCAAGCGTACATTGAAATCATTAGGCGATTTTCACAACGCTTTGAAGCAATGAGAGTGAGGCAAATGATAGTTGAAGGTGATAAAGCAAGTGTTATTGGTAATTATGACTTTCAATTTCCAAACGGATGTAAAATTAATGGCAATGTTTCTGAAAATTGGACAGTAAATAATGGAAAATTACAATCTCTCACCCTTTACTTTGACACATTGACTTTTATGACCAACCTGAAACCATAATCTGTGACATATAATATTAAACTTGCAGACAGAATTAGAGATTTTCTTCCAACAAAGCCTAATATAAAAATTGAGGGGGAGAAAATGTTGGCGTACTAACCTTTAGGGTTAATGACAAGACGTGCGTAGGTGGTTAGTGACGACAATTTAATGTTTATTAAGAACTTTGACCCAGTTTAATTTACAGTCTCCACGAAACCGTCGATTTGAGTTGAGATCCCGGGATTAGCGCCACCTTTAGCGAAGGTAAAGCGCTCTTATTTACACTGTAACAAAAACGAACAATACTGTATCAAAAGCGTACACTTCAGTTGCTTCGCATAGCAATCAATTAATTGATGCTCACCTAAATAGTAAACTGGCATTTGTATTGTGCTCTTGAAGCTCAATACAAACGGCTAATGTTTAGAAACTATTTTAAAACCGCATTCAGAACTTTGATTCGCAACAGGAATTACACTGCTATCAACGTTGCCGGAATGGCTGTTGGTATTGCGGTTTGTATGATGATCTTCATCATTATTCAATTTCAAACAAGCTACGATAACTTCCATTCAAAGGAAGACCGCATCTATCGTGTGTTAACCGAATATCATCATGCAGATGCGGCAAATACTATTTATGGAAAAGACGTTCCTTTCCCCATGCCTGCGGGATTGAAGACAGCCTTTCCTCAAGTAGAACAAGTGGCCCCCATTTTTGCAAGCCACGATGATTTGTTGCTGATACCCGACGATAACGGATCAACAGTAAAACAATTTAAGGAAGACAAAGGTGTATTTTTTACAGAGCCTTCATTCTTTAAAATGTTTGATTATCCCCTGCTGGCAGGTTCGTACGAATCATTAAAAGAACCAAATAATGTATTGATTACAAAAGAGATTGCAGAAAAATATTTTGGTGACTGGAAAAAAGCAACAGGCAAAATCATTAAATTAGAATTAGGTGGCTACATATTTGAGCACGGCACCGAAATATTGAAAGTGTCTGGTATTCTTGCTACCATGCCTGCTAATACTGACTTTCAGCTAAAACTTGTTGTGGCTTACGGCACCGGTTTTACCGGCAGTTTGATGGCAAAATCAGCCAATTGGGAGGATAGAACGAATAGTGGTTTTGGTTGCTACATAATGTTGACGCCGAATGTTTCTGCAAATAATTTTAATCAGCAGCTAAGGGCATACTCAGCAAAGGTTCAATCTCCTGAAAACAAGGATAGTTATATTGTACAGCCATTAGGTACGGTTCATTATGATACGCAAACAGGTAATTACTGCAACCAGGCAATTAGCCGGGAACTGATCAACGTATTGTGGCTGATTGCAGCATTTATCCTGTTAATTGCCTGCGTAAACTTTATAAACCTATCCACTGCGCAAGCTGTTAACCGTGCAAAAGAGGTTGGCGTAAGAAAAGTTTTAGGCAGCAATAAATTTCAATTGCAAATCCAGTTTATCATTGAAACATTATTGATAGTTGCTGGTGCTGTAATGCTTGCAACAGTTATTACATTTTTTGCATTGCCTTCTGTAAATCAACTTTTAGAGCTTTCACTTTCATTCAGCATACTAAGCAATCCTGCAATTATTTTATTTCTTTTAGTTGTAACAATTGTTGTAACAGCACTCGCCGGTTTTTATCCTTCTGTTGTTTTGTCAGGCTTCAATCCTGTTAATGCATTAAAGAGTAAACTCACAGTAAATACGGTAAAAGGAATTTCGTTAAGAAGAGGATTGGTAGTATTTCAATTCATCATTGCACAGGCGCTCATCATAGGAACATTCATCATTGTACAGCAAATGAATTATTTTATGAATCAGCCCCTGGGCTTCGATAAAGATGCGATTGTAAATATTCCTTTCCGGGTGGATAGTCTTCGCATAAGCAGGCTGGATTATTTAAAGAACAAGCTGTTGAAGGTAAAGGGCGTGCAGGCGGTAAGTTTCAGTTCCAACACTCCTGTTGAAGATGGCAACGATATGTGGAGCACACTAAAATTTGACCATGCAATACAAGAAGCAGATTTTAAAGCTATTACTAAATTCGCTGATGACGGATATGTGCCGGCTTATAAATTACAACTGGTAACCGGAAGAAATTTGCAACCTTCCGGCATGACAAGAGAATTTTTAGTGAATGAATCGTTCGTAAAAAGTTTAGGGCTTAAAAAACCGGAAGACATATTGAACAAAGAAATAAGCATATGGGATGACAGAATAAAATGCCCGGTTGTTGGTGTCTTAAAAGACTTCAATGACAGATCTTTTCGGGAGGGCCTTGCACCATTGCTTGTTACCACAAACCACACTATGTACAGCCAGGCCGGAATTAAACTTGAAACGGCGAACATGTCTGCTACACTGCAATCCGTAAAAGAAATGTTTGAGCAAACATTTCCGGGTTATGTTTATGAATACAGGTTCTTGGATGATAAAATTGCAAGCTTTTATAAACAGGAAAGCCAGTTGTCGAAGTTGTATAAAATATTTTCGGCAATCGCTATATTCGTTAGCTGCCTTGGTTTGTATGGCTTAGCATCTTTTATGGCAATGCAACGAATAAAAGAAGTTGCCATTCACAAAGTGCTTGGCGCAACAGCGGGCAATATTGTTTATCTATTCTCAAAAGAGTTCGTAATACTTATTTCAATCGCGTTTTTAATTGCCACACCGCTTGCATCGTATTTCATGAATAAATGGTTGCAGGATTATGTTTACCGCATCAACATCAGTTGGTGGATATTTGCCGCAGGCGGGCTTGTTGCAATAATTATCGCACTTGCAACCATAAGTTTCCAGGCAATAAAAGCTGCGATAGCCAACCCTGTGAAAAGTTTGAAAACAGAATAAATTCTTTGCGTTTATTTTATGTAACAATTGCGTAAGGGGGACTGCCTCTCCCGTTTTTTGAAAATTTTTTCATCTAAGCACAACAAACTTCAATCAATGATAAAAAATTATCTCAAAGTCGCCTTAAGAAATTTAACCAGGAGCAAGGGTTATAGTGCCATCAATATTGGCGGGCTCGCTGTTGGCATGTCGGTGGCCATGTTAATTGGCTTATGGGTGTGGGATGAAATATCTTTTGACAAATATCATAAGAACTTCAATCATATTGCCCAAGCCTGGCAATTTGTAAGTTTCGGCCCGGAGAAATCTTCATATAATTCCGTGCCTGTTCCGCTGGCGGAGGAACTCCGCAGCAAATATGCTGAAGTTAAATCAGCAAGCGTAGCCACATTTAACCGCGATGCAATCCTTACAAATGGCGACAAAAAACTTTCCCGTACAGGTATGTACACCGAACCAGATTTCCCTGCGATGATGACTATAAAAATGCTAGCAGGTTCAAGAGCTGGTTTAAGAAATGTTCATTCAATGATGGTTTCTGAATCGCTTGCAAAAGCTTTGTTTGACTACGAAAATCCTATCGATAAAGTGGTGAGGATAAATAACAAAACAGATGTAATAGTAAAAGGTGTTTATGAAGATTTTCCCACTAACAGTTCATTTAGAGATGTGTTTTTTCTTGCTCCATGGCAATTGTACACCACCATGGATGATTATGCAAAAAGTGTATTGCACGAGTGGGACGAAAACTCTTTTCAAGTTTTTGTTCAGTTGCAGGAAGGTGCAGACGTAAATAAGGTTTCAGCCAAAATAAAGGACACCAGGATGAAGATGGGAGACCCGCCTGCATATAAACCTGAATTTTTTCTGCATCCTATGAGTCGCTGGCATTTGTATGGAGAATTTAAAAATGGGGTGAACACAGGTGGTTTGATAAAGTTGGTAAAACTATTTGGTATTGCGGGTGTTTTTGTACTGTTACTCGCCTGTATTAATTTTATGAACCTCTCGACGGCAAGAAGTGAAAAAAGAGCTAAAGAAGTGGGCATTCGCAAAACGCTTGGCTCAATGAAAGGGCAATTGATCCGTCAATTTCTTACGGAATCACTGCTGGTTTCGTTTATTGCTTTGTTTGGTAGTTTATTAATCGTACAACTCTTATTGCCCTTTTTTAACCAGGTTGCCAATAAAGACCTCTTTATTTTATGGACTAATCCGGTTTTTTGGCTGGTTGCATTTCCTTTTAGTTTGCTCACCGGGGTAATAGCAGGTAGCTATCCCGCTTTGTACTTATCATCGTTACGGCCGGTAAAAGTTTTAAAAGGAAGTTTCAAAGCTGGTCGCCTGGCTCCATTACCAAGAAAGATATTAGTGGTTTTTCAGTTCAGTATTTCAGTAGCGTTGATTGCGGGAACGCTTATTTGGTCCCGGCAAATAAATCATGCAAAAGACCGTCCGATAGGATATGATAGTAATGGCCTTATGGAAATAAATATCAACATACCGGAACTGGCAGGTCACTATGATGCTATAAGATCAGACTTGTTAAATACAAGCGTAGTGGCTGAAGCATCCGGATCCCTGGGTTCAATAACGGCTGATTACGGAGGCACCACAAACATTTCATGGAAAGGAAAAACGGCAAATATGCATCCGCTTCTGATGTCTAACAGAGTGACACATGATTATGGCAAAACTATTGGTTGGAACATTTTGCAGGGAAGAGATTTTTCTAAAAAATTTTTAACCGATTCCAGCGCAATCGTTCTTAACGAATCTGCTGTGCAGGTGATGGGCCTGCAAAATCCGGTAAATGAAACAGTGAGACTTTCCGGTAAGGATTATAGAGTAATTGGTGTAATTGGTAACGTCATTAAAGATTCTCCTTTTCAACCGGTTAAACCGTCTGTATTTACAATTGGCTACAAGGCCGTAAATGTATATAATATTAAGCTGTCACCTCATAGCAGTGTCACTACTGCATTGGCCAAAATAGAAGAGGTTTTCAAAAAATACAATCCCCAGGCGCCATTTAACTACAAATTTGTTGACGAACAATACGCTCAAAAATTTGCTACCGAAGAACGTATAGGGAAGCTCGGTGGTTTTTTTGCTATCCTGGCTATTTTCATCTCATGCCTGGGTCTGTTCGGCCTGGCCTCATTTGTAGCCGGGCAACGCACTAAAGAGATCGGTATTCGAAAGGTGCTCGGAGCTACTGTACCTGGCATTTGGCAGCTATTATCAAAAGAATTTTTATTACTGGTGCTTATTTCTCTTTTGATTGCTTTACCTCTTGCTTATTATTTCATGAACAAATGGCTACAGAATTATGAATACCGAACAGAAATTTCCTGGTGGGTATTTGGGATTGTTGCGTTAGGGGCTTTGCTGCTGACAGTTTTAACGGTAAGCTTCCAGGCAATAAAAGCTGCAATTGCTAATCCGGTAACGAGTTTAAGAACGGAATAAGCATATTGAAAAGAAGTAACTAACACTGTATAAAATATTTTATGATAAAAAATTATTTAAAAATTGCGTTCCGCAATTTGCTGCGGCATAAACTATTTTCCGGGTTGAATATTTTTGGTCTTGCTACCGGAATGGCTTGCAGCATACTCATTTTTATTTGGGTTCAGGACGAACTGAGTTTCGATAAATTCAATCATAGTGCTGACCATATTTTCAGGCTTACAGTAAAGTCGTCGGATGTTAATGCCGCCGTTGTACCACCAGCCCTGGCCTATGTAATGAAAACGCAGGTAGCTGCTGTAAAAAATGCAACAAGAATTGCGGCCGCAAAAGAAATGATCACTGTTGATACAAAAAAGGTTGATGAGAAAAGAATGTTTTATGCCGACAGCAGTTTTTTGCAAATATTCAATTATCCTTTGCTAAAAGGGGATGCCGCAACTGTTCTTTCTTTACCGAATAATGTTGTTATTACCGAAGCTACCGCCATAAAATATTTTGGCGATGTTGCTGATGCGATCGGTAAAACAATTTATATAGATAATGATATAAAAGGAACAACTCTTACAGTAAGCGGTATCTTAAAAAATGTTCCCTCCAACTCTCATTTACAGTTTGATATCCTTTTGCCAATTGAATTATATGATGGCGTAAACAATCCGGACGGCCTGGAGTAATTTTGATGTGTATGTATATTTTCAATTGAAGGATGCAGTTGAGCCCACAGCATCTGTTCTAAGCAATGTTCAAAAACAGGCAAACAACATACTAAAGAAAAATAATGATCAGGTACAGGCATCACTGTTTGCACAGCCGCTTGCTGATATTCATCTCCATTCAAACTATATGCTTGATGTTGCGGGGCAAGGTAACAGCGAGTATGTAAAAATCTTTGCATTGGTAGCTATATTTATCATTATAATTGCCTGCATCAATTTTATGAATCTTGCAACGGCAGTATCTGGCCAGCGGGCAAAAGAGGTAGGGTTAAGAAAAACAGTCGGGGCATTGCGTCTTTACTCTCAAAAGATTTCATACAACTGGTTTTGATTTCTTTAATTATAGCATTTCCTGTTGCAAGTTTTGCAATGAACAAATGGCTGCAGGGTTTTGCGTATAGAATAAATATTAGCTGGTGGGTTTTTGTATTTGCCGGTATTGCCGCAATATTAATTGCATTTATAACGATCAGTTTCCAGGCAATAAAAGCTGCAATTGCAAATCCGTTGAAAAGCTTGAGAACGGAATAAAATATTTTGAGGGCGGAAGCTGCAATGAATCATAGGAATTATTGCGTACAATAGCAGCAACGATTATACAATATCTTCGCGAAAGTTTACTGAAGAGTAAATGAAAAAGAAATTTATAAAAATATTAAAAAGGATAATGGTAATTACATTCATTATAGTTGGAGCAGTGGTGATAGCAACCATGCTGTATATGCGACAAGACAAATTTGGGAAAAGCCCAGGTGGAGTAAGACTTGAAAAAATAAAGCAATCGCCGAATTACAAAAACGGAAAGTTTCAAAATATAAGCATTACGCCTGACCTCGCCGAAGGGCACAACTATTTTGAAGTCATCTACAAGCAAATCTTTAAGAACAGACCAAGGCGTTCGCCAACGGGTATAATTCCTTCAGTGAAAACAGATTTATTGAATTTACCTGTTGACTCAAACGTTTTGGTGTGGTTTGGACATTCATCTTACTATTTACAAATAGATGGTAAACGAATTTTGGTTGACCCGGTTTTTAGTGGAAATGCTTCGCCACTTCCCGGAACGGTAAAATCATTCAAAGGCACAGACATATATACTGTTGCCGACCTGCCCGAAATTGATTTATTGTTAATTTCCCACGACCATTACGACCACGTTGATTATGAAACATTGATTGCCTTAAAAGACAAAACAAAAAAAATAATTTGCGGATTAGGGGTAGGGGCACACTTTGAACATTGGGGTTATTCTCCCGGCAATATCATAGAAAAAGACTGGAACGAAAGGGTAGAGCTGGGTAATGGTTTCACGGCTTTTGTTGAACCGGCCCGTCACTTTTCAGGCAGAGGCTTTTCAAGAAACAACACCTTATGGGTTTCTTATGTGTTGCAAACCCCAACTATGAAAATTTATATTGGTGGGGATAGCGGCTACGACACACATTATGCGGACATAGGAAATAAATACGGCTCGCTTGATTTAGTTATTTTAGACAACGGGCAGTACGATGAGGCCTGGAAATACATTCACAACCTCCCGGAAGATGTATTGAAGGCGGCGCAGTCCCTAAAAGCTAAACGGATTTTCCCTGTTCATTCCTCAAAATTTGTACTGGCAGTTCACCCCTGGGACGAACCCTTGGCGAAATTAACCGAACTGAACAAATCGTATAACTTCCAACTGGTAACACCAATAATCGGAGAGATTGTAAATCTGAAAGACACCACGCAACAATTTAAAGAATGGTGGGTAGATCTGAATTAGAATGAACTGCAGATTACAAACAACAAGAAGCCTGACCGCTGACAAAAACTACTGCCGCAAACAGCTAAGACTTCGTGGGACCTGCACCAACCACGGAAAGCAGCTATTGAATAGCCGTTAATTTTGATGAGTGTGTTTGGTATCCTTCTTCCGAGCAACGGTGTGTCACGAATGAATAGAAAAGTAGATATTTCTATTCAATGTTGAATAAAAGATGGCAGTAGGTCTGCCGCATACGTCATGCAGTTGAAGTGTGCAAACCACCTGAAG
>JBDSAA010000077.1:0-7184 GCA_039922375.1 Ferruginibacter sp. | reverse complement strand
CCTTCTACATTTACAATACTAACGGATGGAGATGTAAGTTGGGGTAACATGGTTTACTATTGGGGGGCCGGGAATCATTCTACTATTGAGCCAGGACGCAACGCCACCGGTGTTGAAGAGGGTGCGATCGATTCTGAATTCCAAAAGGTGAAACAGAAGTTTGTTGATAAAGGTATCCCTGTGATACTGGGTGAATATGCAGCCTGGAGGAGGAATGCCATCAACAACAGCAATTTTCTTCCTAAGGATCTGGCTATGCACAACAAGTCTGTAAATGACTGGACATATTATGTGACCAAACAGGCTAAAGCGAATGGTCTTCTGCCATTCTATTGGGAGATAGGTTTTATGTTAGACAGGGCTAAAAATGTGGTAAAGGACCAACCTATGTTAGATGCCATTATTGCAGGAGGTAAGTAAAAATAATATTGCATTAAGGTTTTCCCGGGATAACGGTACTGTGAACCGAAATGAGAAGCATAAAATAATCCCATCGATAAGCACTAAATGGAACATGAATAGACAGGTAATAACAAGCTTATTGTTTTTAGCACTAAGCCCAGCCTTAAAGGCACAAGCAATTAAAGAGGCCAAGGCAAAAATAACGGTCGAAGTCAACAAACCGGGACACCGTATTCCATCAACATTATTCGGAAGCTTTTTCGAAGATATTAACCATTCAACCGATGGCGGCCTTTATCCGGAGCTTATCAGGAATCGTTCGTTTGAGGATTCTGATACGCTTCAAAACTGGAAATTTATAAATCAGACCGGTACCAGCAAGGCTTCGGTCATTAATGTAGATGCGCAGTATCCGCCAACGGGAGGCCTAAACGTATTCAACCCGAAATATCTTTCTATTGAGGCTAAAGGCGAATGTAAGCTTGAAAACAACGGCTTTTTTGGGATGGATATCGTTAAAGGTAGCTCATATACCTTCAAATTAGCAGCACGTAGCGGCGAAGGTTTTAGTGCACCGATCAAGGTTAGTATTGTAAGTGCTGCCGGTACTGAGCTGGCCGGTGCTGAAGTAAAAGGCTTTGATGAGGGATGGAAATATTATACCGTTAATTTAACGGCGGCAGGCAGCGACGCTAAAGCTCATATTGAGATAGGCGTGAAGGGTAATGGCCGGTTATATATGGATATGGTTTCGCTTATGCCTGATCAAACCTGGAACTGGAAAGGCCATGGACTTCGAGCAGATCTGGCAGAAGCCCTTAATGCTATGCAGACTAAGGTTTTCAGGTTTCCAGGTGGCTGTTGGGTAGAAGGAGATCATTTCAAGCAAATGCACAATTGGAAAAAAACAATTGGGAACATCGATACACGTACCTCCTCATGGAATTTCTGGGGCTACAATGCTACTCAGGGTTTAGGTTATCACGAATATCTGCAACTCGCTGAAGATCTTGGTGCTGAGCCTTTGTTTTGTATCAATGCCGGAATGTCGCATAGAGATTTTGTACCCATGGATCAAATGGGACAATGGGTACAGGATGCGTTTGATGCAATAGAATATGCAAATGGGGATGAGAGCTCGGTGTGGGGAAGCATTCGTGCTAAAAATGGTCATCCAAAACCGTTCAATATGAAATATATTGAGATAGGAAACGAAAATGGAGGTGACCCGTATGCAGAGCGATGGAAGCTTATTGCTAACGCCATCCGCTCAAAATATCCTGGTATTACACTTATTGCCAACAGTTGGGGAGCATATCCTAAAGACCCCATGCCTGACTTGGTTGATGAACATTATTATGATAATCCTGAGTGGTTTATCCTGAACACAAACAAGTACGACAATTACGATAGAAAAGCTCCGAAAATATTCATTGGTGAATATGCGGTAACAAGTAAAACAGGCAAGGGCAACCTGCGTGGTGCTATTGGTGAGGCTGCCTGGATGACGGGTCTGGAACGAAACTCAGATGTGGTTACCATGAGTGCTTATGCGCCTCTATTTTGTAATGTGAACCATAAAGCATGGCCTATTAACCTGATTAATTTTGATAGCCAACGCTGGTACGGTTTGCCAGGCTATTATGTTCAAACTTTGTTTGCCCAAAATCAGGGTACTGTCTCCCTGCCTGTAAAAGTAGCAGGAGTACCGCTCTTAACATTTTATGACAAAGGATGCCTTGGATTTGGTACTTCAAGCAATTCTGCAGAGTTTAAAGACTTAAAAGTACTTGCTCCTGATGGCCGTGTTTTATTGCAAACGGATTTTACAAAAAACTTCGATGACTGGCAAAAAGCAGCAGGGGAATGGACGGTAAAAGACGGCGTACTTCGTCAGTCAGCAACAACGACTAATACTTCAGTTTTTTTCGGCGACAAATCATGGACGGACTATACAGTTACCTTCAAAGGACGTAAAATTTCCGGAGAGAATGGTATCCAGGTTTATTTCAGGAATCAGAATAAAGAAGATCAGCTGCGATGGGAAATCGGCTGTAATAAAAATACTGGGTTTACGTTGGACAATGGATTCAGCAAACAAATCATTCCCGGAAGTATAGAAGCAGACCGATGGTATGATATTAAAGTTGAAGTTAAAGGGGGCGCAGTCAAGGGCTACCTTGATGGTAAACTTATCCAGGAAATATCAACTCCAGGTTTAAAAACCAGTAGCATTTGTGTAAGTGCGGCAAAGGACGAACGTTCGGGAGATATTATCCTTAAAGTTGTTAATGGGGCACCCGGCATTGTAAAAACAGAAATTAACTTGTCCGGGGCCGAAAAGCTTACCGGAAAAGGAAAGTCTGTTGTTCTCACTTCCGCCAGCCCGCTGGATGAAAACACCTTGGAACAACCCACTAAAGTTTCCCCAAAAACAGAAAACGTGAAATTTTCAGGAACCATTATTACGCGTTCGTTTCCAGGAAATTCATTAACCATATTGCGTTTGAGCACCTACGGGATTAGAAGATGATAAGCGCTATATACTGAATTGCAGAGGCAAATCTTATTTATTTTACCACAATGGAACGTTGTTGACGGGTGGTAGTTATCGGCGTCTGGATGGCACTATTCAAAAAAATTATACAAACAAAGGCAGGTGTATCCCGGTGCCAGCGAAGCTGCTGAGAAAACCAAAAGAAGAACAATGCTAAATAGAATAACAGTTATCACAAACATCCATTTTTAAATAATGATCAAAACTTTTTTATTTGGCGTTGCGATTTTAAGTTGCCTGTTTTTTTCAAATAATGTTCATGCACAACAAGCAACCAATCCAATCATTTTTGCTGATGTGCCTGATATGTCTATGATCAGGGTTGGTAAAAATTATTATATGAGCAGTACCACGATGCACATGAACCCGGGTGTGCCCATTATGAAATCTACAGATCTTGTCAATTGGAAACTGATAAACTATGCCTATGATACTTTGGCAGATATGCCAGAGCTAAATTTGACAGAAGGAAAAAACACCTATAGTAAAGGTTCATGGGCAAGTAGTTTGCGCTACCACAAGGGTATGTATTATGTAACCACTTTTGCACAAACCACAGGTGAAACTTATATTTTTAAAACGAAAAATATAGAAAAAGGAAACTGGCAAAGAGTTTCTTTTAGGCCATCTCTCCATGACCATTCTTTGTTTTTTGATGATGATGGCAAGGTGTATTTAATTTATGATGCAGATAGACTTAAAATTGTCGAATTAAATGATGATCTAACAGGAATTAAACAAGGCGTTCCGAAGAGGGTTCTCATCGAAAACGCACACGCACCAGCAGGAAACGACATGGGTCTTGGAGCTGAAGGATCTCAATTATTTAAAGTAAAAGGGAAATATTATCTATTTAATATTTGTGCGCCACGCGGTGGAATGCGAACTGTAATTATACATAGGGCAGATAATATCATGGGCCCCTGGGAAGGAAAAGTTGGCTTACAGGATAGAGGAATTGCTCAAGGAGGATTGATAAACACTCCCGATGGACGTTGGTTCTCTTATCTTTTCCGCGATTTTGGTGCTGTTGGCCGCGTTCCTTATCTCGTTCCTGTAAAGTGGGAAGACGGTTGGCCTGTATTAGGAGAAAACGGCAAAGTCCCCGAAACATTAAACCTGCCAACCAGTAAAGGTTTGATTCCGAATTTGGTTGCTTCTGATGAATTCAACCGAAAAAAAGGACAAGCAGCGCTTCCTTTAGTATGGCAATGGAATCATAATCCGGATAATGCGCTGTGGTGTGTAACTGAGAGAAAAGGATTTCTTCGCCTCAAAACAGGAAGAATCGACACTGATTTTTTTCAGGCCAGAAACACACTTACACAACGCACTATTGGTCCAACCAGCTCAGCTTCTGTTGCCCTGGATGTTTCCAAAATGAAAGACGGCGATTTTGCCGGATTAAGTGCCCTTCAAAAAAAATTCGGACAGGTTGGAGTAAAGGTTGAAAATGGTCAAAAATTTATAGTAATGGTAAATGCCAGTTCAGGTAAACCTGTAGAAGTACAGCAAGTTGCTCTGACACAAAACCATGTTTATTTAAAGATCGATTGCGATTTTACTGGTATGAACGATGAAGCTAATAACCTTTACGCTCTTAATGGGAAAGACGAAGCTAAATTCTCGTACAGCTTAGATGCAAAAGTGTGGAATCCTATTGGGAATATATTAAAAATGAAATACGACATCCCACATTTTATGGGCTATCGTTTTGGCTTGTTTAATTATGCAACAAAAGAAATAGGCGGTTATGCTGATTTTGATTTCTTTCATATTACGGATACGGTTCAATGATAAGATCTCTTAGCGCCTGACAGGTTGATGTTTGAAGAGCATAACTACATGTCTTCTCAGTTTACGTTATTAGAGGATGGAGATGTAACTCAGATGAAATTTAGTACGGAGATTTTCACACGTATCACACACACACATTTAGAACAACAATGAATATCAGAAAGATAGTATTACAGGTAACAGCTCTTTTTGCTACAGCGGGGGCGCAGGCTCAAAACCCGGTTATACAAACCATTTATACAGCCGATCCGGCGCCGATGATATACAAAGACACCGTTTACCTGTACACCGGGCATGATGAAGATAAATCGACTACGTTTGTGATGAAAGACTGGCACTGTTTCTCGTCTACCGATATGGTGAACTGGACAGACCGTGGGTCTCCCCTATCGGTTAAAACGTTCAACTGGGCGAAGCAAGATGCCTGGGCCGGGCAATGCATTCCCAGGAATGGGAAGTTTTACTGGTATGTACCTATGACCCATGAAACGATGGGAATGTCAATCGGGGTGGCGGTATCTGATAGCCCTACCGGTCCGTTTAAAGATGCACTTGGAAAACCACTGGTTCGCAGCGGTAAGGGAGATATTGATCCCACAGTATTTATTGATGACGATGGTCAGGCATATCTCTATTGGGGGAACCCTTATCTCATGTACGTAAAGTTGAACCAGGATATGATCTCTTACGCTGGCGAGGTAGTTACAGTACCGTTGAATAAAGAAGGATTTAATGTACGATATAAAGATGTTGATAAAAGACCTTCAGCATACGAAGAAGCGCCTTGGTTTTACAAACGCAAAAACGGGTACTATATGCATTATGCTGCAGGAGGTGTGCCTGAACATTTGGCTTACTCAACCAGCACAAGTGCTACCGGGCCATGGGTTTACCGCGATACCATTATGCGGATAATTGACAAGGTAGGCGCCTTTACCAATCATCCGGGAGTGATCGATTATAAAGGCAAATCATATTTGTTCTATCATAACGGTGCATTGCCAGGTGGCGGAGGTTTTAACCGTTCCGTTTGTGTGGACGAGTTCCAGTATAATAAAGATGGGAGCATTCCGCGGATAACTCAAACAGCCGAAGGTGTAAAACCCGTTGAATATTTAAATCCATTCATCCGCCAGAAAACGGAAACTATAGCCTGGGGCAGGGAATTGAAACCGAACGCAGCACCAACGCCGGAGTTTATGTAACCGAAATCAGCAATGGTGATTTTATCAAAGTACGAAGTGTTGATTTTAAGAAAGGAGCAGGATCATTTCAGGCTAATGTTGCATCTGCATCAGGTGGTTTTATCGAAATACATGTGGATAGTCGCGACGGAGGACTATTGGGATCCTGTGAGGTGAAAAACACAGGAGGTTCGCAAAATTGGACCACCGTTTCAACTAAAGTAAATAAGACAAAGGGCATTCACGATCTGTACTTTGTTTTTAAAGGTAATCAAGGCAGCCTGTTCAATTTCAACTGGTGGAAGTTCGATAAATAAGATCTTCTAAAAAAATATTAATCCCTTCAATTATAAATTAAAAATGAATACAGCAAATAAAAGCATATTTACTCTTGTCTTCGCTAGTATCTTCAGCTTATTAAGCATAAGTACTCTTTCCGCACAAACTGTTTGGTTAGATCAACTGGACCTCAGCACAACATCACAGGGCTGGGGCATAGCTAAAAAAAACAGGTCGGTTGATGGCAACATCATGACCATCGCAGGCAAAACCTTTCAGCGTGGCTTCGGCACACACGCAGAAAGCTCTCTTTTTATTCAGCTTGATGGAAAGGCAAATTCGTTTACCGCGCAGGTTGGCATTGATGATGAGGTGAAAGGGCGTGAGCCCGCCGTAGAGTTTATTGTATACGGCGATGGAGCGAAGCTTTGGTCGAGCGGTGTAATGCATGATGGTGATACTGCCCGGCCATGTAATGTGAAACTTTCGGGTGTGAAAAAACTTGAGCTTCGGGTAACAGACGGAGGAAACAGTAACAGCAGCGATCATGTCGACTGGGCAGATGCAAAATTTGAGGCGGTTGGTGTGGCAAGTTTTGCTACTTATTATCCTGTCCCAAGTGAGCCCTACATTCTTACCCCTAAGCCATCGGCAAAACCGAAGATTAATAGCGCAAGCGTTTTCGGTGTCCGCCCGGGCTCGCCGTTTCAGTTCAGGATACCTGCCACCGGAAACCGCCCAATGACCTTTCAGGTTACCGGCTTGCCTCAGGGACTAAAGCTGAATCAAAAAACAGGACTTATCACTGGTAAGCTTGAAAAAGCCGGCACTTACGTTGTTCAATTGAAGGCAAAGAATGGGAAAGGGATAGCCGAAAAAAGTTTACGCATTATCTGTGGTGATAAAATTGCACTTACCCCGCCAATGGGTTGGAATAGTTGGAATTGTTTCGCGGGAGAGGTTTC
>JBDSAA010000076.1:0-35412 GCA_039922375.1 Ferruginibacter sp. | reverse complement strand
GCCTGGGATTATTTGGCTTGGCATCATTCACTACACTACAACGCACCAAAGAAATAGGAATAAGAAAAGTATTAGGTGCGTCTGTTCCCAATATTTTAAAATTGCTCTACCAGGAGTTTACATTATTGTTAATTATTTCATTTGTCGTAGCGGCGCCATTGGCCTGGCTTACTGCATCAAACTGGTTGCAGGGGTATGCTTTCCGGATAGATATCCATTGGCTATATTTTGTTATACCATTTGCAGCCATCATTTCCATTGCATTAATAACCGTAAGCTTCCAGGCAATAAAAGCAGCGGTAGCAAACCCTGTGCATAGTTTAAGGACAGAATAATAATGGCAATATAACCGACGCAGATCGCTTAATAAAAAATTAGAGAGACATGTTACAAAATTATTTTAAAACAGCCTGGCGGAACATCATCCGCAACAAAGCCTTTTCCGGCATCAATATCCTGGGCCTTGCGTTGGGCATGGCTTGCAGCCTGCTCATCCTGCTATGGGTACAGGATGAACGCAGCGTGGATAATTTCCATGCCAATGGCAAGCAATTATTTCATGTGTATGAACGAAATTATTTTGATGGTAAAATTGAAGCAAGCTATTTGACACAGGGCCAGTTGGCCGCTGAATTAAAAAGGACAATTCCTGAAGTTGAGTATGCCACGAGCCTTGAACAGAAAGCGCCTTATCCAAATACATTTGAGGCAGAAGGCAAAATCATAAAAATGGATGGCACTTATGCCGGTCCGGATTTTTTCAAAATGTTTAGTTATCCCTTACTACAGGGCAAAATAGAAACAGCTTTAAACATCCCCGGAGGGATTGCAATTTCCAGGAAAATGGCAGAGCATTTTTTTGGCAGTACACAGGATGCAATCGGCAAAACGGTCCGGTACGAAAACAGGGAAGACTTATCTGTAGTGGCAGTTTTTGAAGATATTCCTGCTAATTCATCGCAGCAATTTGATTTTTTAAGAAACTGGAAGGACTATGCAAAAGAAAATGCCTGGGTAAATAACTGGCGTAGCTCCAGCCCCTTCACGATGCTGCAATTACGTAAAGACGCTGCCCCGGAGAAAGTAGCAGCCAAGATCAAAGACTTTATCCACCGCTATTTGCCGGCTAACAGTGGTACTCATACCGAGCTTGCCTTACAGCCTTTCCACGAAAAATACCTGCATACTACTTTTGAAAACGGGCAGCTTGTTGGTGGCCGCATTGAATATGTTCACCTCTTCAGCATTGTTGCTGTCTTTATCCTGCTGATTGCCTGTATTAATTTTATGAATCTCGCAACTGCCCGCTCTGCAAAACGTGCCAAAGAAATAGGAGTGAGAAAAGTTATTGGCGCAGTCCGATCAGGGTTGATCAGTCAATTTATTGGCGAAGCGATCATGCTTACTTTTTTCGCTGTTATCATCGCTGTTATCATCACTGTTATATCCCTGCCGGCATTCAACAACCTCACAGAAAAGCAGTTATCCCTGCCTGTTGGTGACCCGGTTTTCTGGCTAAGCTTATTGGCGCTGCTAACGGTAACAGGCCTCATCTCCGGGAGTTATCCAGCACTCTTCCTATCTTCTTTCAACCCTGTAACCGTATTAAAAGGAAGTCTGACATTTAGCAGGGGCGCCGCCTTTTTTCGAAAAAGTTTAGTGGTGTTTCAATTTACACTTTCCATTGTACTTATAGTCGGTATGATGGTGATCTATCGCCAGATGAATTATGTGCAAACTAAAAATTTGGGTTACAACCGTGAAAACCTGTTGTATATACCGGTAGAGGGCAACCTAATCAAAAAGTATGAATTATTTAAAGAAGAAGCTGCTAAGCTTCCCGGCATCCTGGCTATTTCAAAAATGAAAGAATCGCCTACGGTAATAACCCATACTAAGGGTGATATTGAGTGGCCCGGCAAAGCTCCTGGTCTTACTGCAAATATTTCAGATGCAGTGGTGGGTTATGATTTTGTAAAAACCATGCGGCTGAAGTTAAAAGCTGGCCGTGACTTTTCTAAACAATTTAATGACTCTGCAAGTTACCTGGTAAATGAAGCCGCTGTGAAAAAGATGGGGTACAAAGATGCAGTGGGCCAACCGCTAGAGTGTGCTAATGTGCGTGGTTCCATCATCGGCGTTCTTGAAGATTTTCATTTCAATTCGATGCATGAGCCAATTGTCCCGCTGGTGATTCGCATGGATGAGAAAATAAAATGGGGCACTGTATTGGTGCGCATCAAAGCAGGTGAAACCCAGGCTGTACTTGCCGGTCTCGAAAATGTTTGTAAAGCTTTGAATCCTGCCTATCCCTTTACTTACCAGTTTTCTGATCAGCAATACGCCCTGTTGTATCGCAATGAACAGGTGGTTAACAAGCTGGTCAATTATTTTTCATTTCTGGCTATTTTTATTTCATGCCTGGGTTTATTTGGGTTGGCAACATTTACTGCACGGCAATTAACCAAACAGATTGGTGTGCGGAAAGTACTGGGTGCATCGGTAACAAATATTGTTGCGATGCTATCAGTAACTTTCTTAAAGCCCATTGTAATTGCTATGCTGATTGCTTTTCCGCTAGCCTCCTACATTATGAACCAATGGCTGAAGAATTTTGCATATAAGGTTAATATGGATTGGTGGCTGTTTGCGATAGCGGGCTTGGTCACCATTGGCATTGCATTGCTAACCGTTAGTTATCAAAGTATCAAAGCAGCAGTGGCTAATCCGGTGAATAGTTTGAGAACAGAATAGAACAATGTGAAAATTGGAAAATGTGAAGATTAGAAAATGAAGATCGGTTGATAATGTGCTAATGCATAATGCGGGCAATTTGAAAATGAGATGTGAAAAGTGATTAATGATTTGAAAATTTAAAGGAGTTTATGAAAAAAGCATACGGAAGACCTTGCCGCCGCGGCGCAGACGGGGGTGTCCGATATTGTACACTAACTGTCCGTTTTCGTACACCTGTATTTATTTGAATACCAGAAACCCTTACTCACAAAGGCTTTTTCCCTTGGCATACCTATTGACGTTGATATATCCAACAGGGGATGGCCAAACAAATGATTCAAAAAGGGTACAAGCAAAAAAATCCTAAAATCATTCAATCCTAAAATCCTGATTCGGACAATGATCAAAAATTATCTAAAAATCGCTGTGCGTGTTTTGTGGCAAAACAAAGTGTATGTCCTCATTAATTTGCTGGGGCTTGGTTTTGCGTTGGCATGTTGCCTTCTTTCCTATGTCAATTATGATTATAGGGCCAGCTTTGATAAAAATCATACTAACACCCAAAATATCTACCGGTTAAATAGCATTAAGATCACTGATAAGTCGGGCCAGCCATGGGGGATAGCGCCTGTGGCAATAGGCGAATACCTTTCCAAAGACCTCAGCGGACGTGGCCGTGTTGCAAGATTAATGGCTGAAAAGGTAGTAGTGAAAAATAAACTGGATGTATTCAGCGAGACAGTGCATTACGCCGATAAAGATATTTTTAGCTTTTTCAATTTTCCTTTAAAAAAAGGAAACTACACCCAGTTCGATAACCAACGAACCGTCATCATCAGCCAACCGGTTGCAGAAAAATATTTTGGAAAAGAAGAACCTGTTGGCCAGGAGATAACGATGGTTAAAGACAGCGGCGAACAGAAGTTTACCGTGATAGGCGTGTTAGAAAAAATGCCATTAAATTCAAGTTTTCAGTTTGGTATTTTAACCGCGTTTGGTAATGGTTTTGTACCGGGAGGCATATCCCCAACCGATTGGCGCAGCACTACATTTATTACCATTTTTGCTGAAATAAAAAACAAGGAAAGCGTTCCTAAAATTGCCAGCCGGTTAACCACCTACGCTGACATCTATAATAAAGTAAATGAGGAATGGAAGATCAGCAGTTTTTATTTTCAGCCATTTCAGGACGTAGCATTTAGTTCGGATGTTGATTTTGACGGCTATGTGTTGGGCAGGGCGCTCAATCCTAATCCACGGGGTGTAATGGTTTTTATGCCCATCATCATGTCGCTCTTTATTTTGCTGATCACTTGTTTCAACTTTACCAATATATCCATTGCCTTTGCCAGTAAACGGTTAAAAGAAATTGGGGTGCGCAAAGTAATGGGCGTTCGAAAATGGCAGTTGATCATTCAGTTTTTAAGTGAGAATATTTTGCTCTGCCTCGTTGCATCAGCACTGGCGCTGCTAACGGTATTTAGCTTATTGCCATATTTTAACCAGTGGGCACATGGAGATTTAAAACTAAATTTTGGCGGTGATATAACCCTTTGGCTAATACTAATCGTATTGCCGGTAATCACTGCAATAATTGCAGGCCTGTACCCAGCTCTTTACATCAGCTCGTTTGAGCCAGTAGAAATACTTAAAGGCAAAACAACCTTTGGCCCCAAAAGCCCTCTTACACGTG
This sequence comes from Ferruginibacter sp., assembly GCA_039922375.1. Lineage (GTDB taxonomy): Bacteria > Bacteroidota > Bacteroidia > Chitinophagales > Chitinophagaceae > Ferruginibacter. Next base: position 30,983 of record JBDSAA010000076.1, on the reverse strand, counting down.
TCTTGCTGGTAGTTCAATTCAGTATTTCCTGCCTTGCATTGGTTGTGGGCATCTCCCTTACCAAAAACGCAGCCTTTCAGAATAAAGTGGATTTCGGCTACGCTATCAATGAAGTAATAGTAACACAGGCAGGCAGTGGCGCAGAGTACAGGGCATTGAGCAATGAATTGAAAAAGAATCCGGCCATACAACAGGTAGCAGGAGCAGAGCACCAAATAGCGGCTGGCACTAAAGAAAGAAAAGCATCTTATGAATCAAATGAATTAAAAGTGCAGGTAGCTAAAGTGGGCGGTGAAGCATATTTAAAAACCATGGGTATAAAATTGTTATCCGGCAGGCAATTTTATGCAGGTGAAGGTTTGGCCAAGGATCAATCAATCATCGTAAACGAAACGCTTGTTAAAAAGTTTGGCCTGCAAGATCCGCTCGGCAAACAATTGAAAATGGATAGCGGGTATTTTAACATTGTTGGCATAGTGCAGGATTATAAAGAGTTTGGATTGCATGGGCTTGTTCCTGCATGTGTACTGCGGTTGGCAGCACCAGATGATTACCGGTACCTGGTAGTAAGGGCAGATGAGAAAAATATAACGGCGATTGAAAAGGCGGTTAAGAAAGCCTGGCACCAGGCGATTCCAGGCAAACCCTATAGCGGCTTCTTACAAAGCGATGTAACAGATAAAGAAAGGTACATGAACGTTGGCATACAGTCGGTATCCTTTTTCCTGGCTGCTATCATCATCCTTTTATCAGCCTCAGGATTATTTGCATTGGTATCCTTAAACATTCTCCGCAGAAACCAGGAAATTGGTGTAAGAAAAGTACTCGGCGCCACCATCACCAGTATTATGGGACTGATAGCAAAAGATTTTATGTACATCCTGATGATCGCTTTCATAATCGGCTCGGCGCTTGGGTACCTCCTCGTCAATAAACTTATTTTCAACTTCGTGTATGTGTACCATGCCGATGTAGGACTAGATGCATTTGCAGGAACACTATTGATTATTTTGCTTTCCTGCTGCATCACAGTAGGGATAAAGGTTTTCAAGGCAGCTAACTCAAATCCGGTGGCAGTTTTGAAAAGAGACTAGGGTAATGGGCTGATTTGCTAATATGCTGATGTGGTAATGAACAATGAAAAATGTGAAAATGAGAAAATGTGAAAATGTGAAAATGTGAAAATTGAAATGAGGAAATGAGGAAATGAAAAAATGAAAATCGGCAAAACGCAATCAAAGCTCATTAAAAAAATAAAGCTGATGTGGAAGTTAAGCTGTGTGCAAAAAGATATAAAGCACCGCCTCCTCTCTTTCGGAGAGCAGGAAGGGAGGTGAGGTTAAATTTTCTGCGCCTTTGCTCCTCTGCCTCTTTGCATGAAAAAAAACGAGGCAAACCAAAAAATTATATAACGACAAAATGATTCAATAACATGTATAAAAATTATATAAAAATAGCCTGGCGTAATCTTTCTCAAAAAAAAGGGTTTACTGCCATTAATATTTTGGGCCTGGCCATCGGAATTGCCACCTGCCTGGTAATATTATTATTTGTACAAAATGAGTTAAGCTTTGATCGTTTTAATAAAAAGGCCAGCCAGATTGTGAGGGTCTATTTTAAAGGCACAAACCCTGGCGGGAAAATGAACGAGTCCACCGTGATGCCCCCAACAGCGCTGGCCCTCAAAACAGACTACCCCGAAGTACTGGAGGCTACGCGGATAAGGGACTATGGCCGGCCACGTTTTGTAGTGGGCAACCAAACATTTAAGGATGCACCCTTTGCATTTGTAGATTCAAACTTTTTCCAGGTTTTTACCCTGCCGCTATTACAGGGCGATGCAAAAACAGCATTGGTACAACCTAATACCATGGTAATTACCAAAGCACTTGCAAAAAAGTATTTTGGCAACGAAGATCCAATGGGGAAAACAATCCATTTTAAAGAAAGCACGAACCCTCCTTTTACAATAACGGGCGTTATTGATAAAGTTCCTGATAACGCACATTTTCATTTTGAAATGTTTGCTTCCATGGCGGGTTTTCCGGATTCAAGGTCCAGTTCCTGGATGCAATCGGAATTTTATACTTACCTCGTGCTGCAACCTGGTTACGACTATAAAAAACTGGAGGCCAAACTGCCGCGGGTAGTGGAAAAATACATGGGCCCTCAAATACTTCAAGGCATGGGCATGACATTCGAACAGTTCAAAAAAAGTGGTAATTCAATTGGCCTCTTCCTACAGCCATTAACAGATATTCACCTGCATTCAGATTTTGCTTACGACCTTTCTTCCTCCGGCGATATCCGCTACGTGTATATTTTTAGTGCCATTGCCTTGTTTATGTTGCTGATTGCCTGTATCAATTTTATGAACCTGTCCACAGCAGGTGCATCTAAGCGTGCCCGTGAAGTGGGCATCCGCAAAGTGCTGGGTTCCTTAAAATCTGAATTGGTACGCCGGTTCCTGGTGGAGTCTGTTTTGATAACGGGTATTGCACTGTTGCTGGCCATCGGTTTGGTATACCTTGCCTTGCCGTTTTTTAATAACCTGGCAGGTACAACGCTTAGTTTGCAGTGGATACAAAACCCATGGTTGTTGCCGGCATTGCTTGCCTTCGGTTTATTTGTAGGCGTACTCGCCGGTAGCTATCCTGCATTCTTCCTTTCGTCTTTTAAACCCATTGCCGTGCTGAAGGGCAAGTTTACCTCCGGCAAAAAAAGCATCGGCTTGCGGAGCGGACTGGTGGTCTTCCAGTTCTTTATTTCCATTACCTTAATGGTTAGTACCGCGGTTGTTTACAGGCAACTTGCATACATACAAAATAAAAAGTTAGGCTTTAATAAAGATCAAGTATTAGTATTACCCGAAACATGGTTGCTCGGTAATAATCACGAAGTGTTTCGCCAACAATTGTTGCAGGACCCACGAATAGTGAGTATTAGCACTTCGGGCTATTTGCCTGCAGGACCGAGTTGGAATAATAACTTTTTTGTGTATCCTGAAGACAATAGTACTCAGCTCATCAAAACACTTCGGTATGATGTAGATTATAACTATATCCCCACGCTGGGCATTGAAATGAAATCGGGCCGGAATTTTTCAAAAACATTTGGTTCTGATTCATCAGGTGTGATCATGAATGAGTCAGCGGCAAAAATATTCGGCTGGGAAAAAGATGCAATTGGTCACACGATTTCCAACACTAACAATGAAGGGAAAAAGAAAACTTACCGGGTAATAGGTGTTGTAAAAGATTTTCACTTTAAATCTCTACATGTAAAAATATCGCCGTTGGTAATGGTGATGGGTGATAACTCCGGCACTTTCATCGCAAAGATTAAAACAAAAGATATCGCCGGCTTATTGGCCACCACAAAAACGCTGTGGGATAAATACTCCGTGGAAGAGCCTTTCAGCTATTCTTTCCTGGATGAACGATTCAATGCTTCTTATAAATCCGAACAAAAGATAGGAGAGATACTCGCCATTTTTGCAGGGCTCACCATCTTCGTTGCATGTCTTGGATTATTCGGACTTGCCACCTTCACAGCAGAGCAGCGCACCAAAGAAATTGGTATCCGAAAAGTATTGGGTGCAAGTGTAAGTGGTGTGGTTGCACTTTTATCAAAAGACTTTTTGAAACTCGTCGGCCTTGCATTTATCATCGCCTCACCAATAGCATGGTACGTGATGGATAAATGGCTACAGGATTTTGCATACAGGATAAGTATTACAGCATGGGTCTTTATTGTGACAGCCTTGATAGCAATAGCCATTGCAATCGCTACGGTAAGTTTCCAGGCAATTAAAGCAGCAATTGCAAACCCGGTAAAAAGTTTGAGAACAGAATAAAGTTAATTAGCTAATTAGCTAATGTGCTAATGAAGCAAATGCAAATATGACAATTTGAAAATGAAGGAGAAAAGTATTGGTCCGGGCAGAAGAACTTTGAGCAGCATCGTTGCATCGCCCTCTTGTACTTTAAATCTATGAGCAACGAAACACCAAACACCAAACAATAAACAATAAGAACTAAGTATAAAAAAAACAGACATCAAACATCATACATCATACATCAAAATGCCATGCTAAAAAATTATCTAAAAATCACCTTTCGCAACCTGCGCCGCAACAAGGTTTATTCTTTGATAAACATTACCGGCCTGTCCGCCGGAATGGCTGTGGCAATAATTATCGGGCTGTGGATATGGGATGAATTATCCTTTGATAAGTATCATCAAAACTATGATCGCATTGCAATGGTAAAGCAACACGTTACCAATAACGGCGCAACCACCACGCAGTCTGTTGTTCCCTATCCTTTGGCAGAGGAGCTGCGAAGCAAATACGGCAGCAATTTTAAATATGTTGTTTTAACCGGCGGTTCAGGCGATCATATAGTAAGCCTTGGCGAAAAGAAGCTGATGAAAGGTGGCGCATTTATGGAACCGGATGGGCCGGAGTTACTAAGTCTTAAAATGCTAAAAGGTACAAGGTCAGGGCTAAAAGATATATCGTCTGTTATGCTTTCAGCATCTGCGGCAAAAGCATATTTCGGCGATGACGACCCCATAAATAAAGCATTAAAGATCGATAATGAGCTTGATGTAAAAGTAACCGGCGTGTATGAGGATCTTCCCAGGAATTCCGGCATGGCGGGCACGCATTTCATCGCACCATGGCAGTTGTTTTATAACAATACAGAATGGGTTAGAACGATTAACGACCCATGGCGCCCGAACGCATTTGTTATTTTAACTCAACTGGCAGATAACGCAAATTTAAAAACGGTGTCTGCAAAAATCAAAGATGCCAAGCTCAATAAAGTAAATAAGGAACTGGCAAAAAAGAAGCCCGTGCTTTTTCTGCAGCCAATGAGCCAGTGGCATTTATACGAGGACTTTAAAAATGGTGTAAACGTTGGCGGACGAATACAATATGTATGGCTGTTTGGAATCATTGGTGTGTTTGTTCTGTTGCTGGCCTGCATCAATTTTATGAACCTGAGCACCGCAAGGTCTGAGAAAAGGGCGAAGGAAGTTGGGATCCGTAAAGCCATTGGTTCTTTACGCAGGCAATTGATCCATCAGTTTTTTATGGAGTCGTTGCTGATGGTATTTATTTCATTTATAATTTCCATTTTACTGGCGCAGTTGGCCCTGCCTTTTTTCAACGAGGTGGCCGATAAAGAGATGTCTATTCTTTGGAACAGTCCTGTGTTTTGGTTGATTGGGATTGCCTTCGCACTTATCACCGGACTTGTTGCAGGCAGTTACCCGGCCCTGTATCTTTCCTCTTTTGAGCCCGTGAAAATTTTAAAAGGAACGTTTAAAGTTGGCCGCTGGGCCGCAGTGCCACGCCAGGTTTTGGTGGTGTTGCAATTTTCTGTTTCCGTTACCATGATCATTGGAACCATCATTGTTTTTCGCCAGATACAATTTACCAAAGACCGTCCCCTGGGGTATGATACCAATGGAGTTGTTACAGTCCCATTGTCAACACAGGAAATTCATAAACACTTTGAAGCAGTGAAAAATGAGCTGCAAAGAACTGGCGCTGTAACATCAATGGCCGGATCAGCGAGTCCACTTACGGGCATTTGGAATTCAACCAGCGGCATTGCCTGGCAAGGAAAAGATCCTAACCTTGCGGTTGATTTTTTAGTCGCAAGAGTTTCTCCGGATTATGGTAAAACAATCGCCTGGCGAATGGTTGATGGCAGAGATTTCTCAAAAGATCTTATCACCGATTCAGGCAGCATCATACTGAATGAAGCCGCCGTAAAATTTATGGGCTTAATCAACGCGGTAGGCCAAACCGTCCGTTGGTTCGACGATTCATATAAAGTAATTGGCGTGGCGAAAGATATGGTAATGCAATCTCCTTACGAACCGGTAAGGCCTTCCATTTTTGCAATGTCTGAGGAAGCCCCAGATTTTATTATTTTAAAATTAAACGCCAATGTAAGTCCGCATAAAGCAGTTACCGATATAGAAACAATTTTTAAAAAATTCAATCCTGCACAGCCTTTTGAATATCGTTTCGCAGATTTGGAATACGCAAAAAAGTTTGGTAACGAAGAACGCATCGGACGCCTCGCCGGCTTTTTTGCGATGCTTGCAATATTTATCAGTTGCCTCGGATTATTTGGTATGTCGTCCTTCATGGCGGAACAGCGAATTAAAGAGATCGGCGTAAGAAAAGTTTTAGGCGCATCGATATTCAACGTGTGGCGGCTGCTGTCGAAAGATTTCATCCTGCTCGTGATCATAGCCCTCGTCATCGCCATTCCGTTAGCCTGGTATTTCATGAATAGCTGGTTGCAGAATTATGCTTATCATACAAATATAACATGGTGGATTTTTGTGGCAGCGGCGGCAGGTGCATTAATGATCACACTGGTCACGGTTAGCTTCCAGGCAATTAAAGCAGGCGTTGCAAACCCGGTAAAAAGTTTAAGAACAGAGTGAAATGCCTAGAACCATGATTACTCAAATTATATAATTATCATGAGTAAGAAAAAATCATTCAATCATGAAATCCTAACTTAAGACGATGATAAAAAATTATTTCAAAACAGCCATCCGGAATTTGCTCCGCAATAGGACCTATGCGTTCATTAACATCGGCGGCATGGCTATTGGCCTGGCTGCTTTCTGGTTAATCGTTCTTTATATCGCAGATGAATTAAGTTACGACCGGTATCATCAGCATTCGGACCGTATCTACCGCGTAGCGCAGCATGCAAAATGGGATAAAGGTGATCTGCACATGGCAGTGACTTCTGCTCCTTTTGGGCCTGCGCTTAAAGGAAAATTTCCCGGGATACAGGAAGCCACCCGCATTGTACCTGAAGGCGGCGGAGTAATTAGCTATAACAAAAAAGCTATGAAGGCTGACGATATTTTCTTTGCTGATGCCAATGTGTTTGACGTTTTTACGTACCCGTTTTTATATGGCAATGCTAAAACTGCTTTGCTACAGCCTCAAACAATTGTGTTGACTGAAACCCTTGCAAAAAAATTATTTGGTGATCCTGCAAAAGCCATTAATCAAACTGTTTTTTTTGAAAACAATTACCCGGTTGTAATTACGGGTGTTATTAAAGACATTCCTGAAAATTCGCACCTGCGGTTTAGTGCTTTACGATCACTGCCCCATCAATATTCAGGCGATTGGCAGAATTTCAACTTGCTTACTTATGTGTTATTAACTAAAGGAAGCAATTATAAAACATTGGAAGCTAAACTTCCGCAGTTTGCTGCCGCCACTATTCAAAAGGCCATGGGTGGTGTAGATTACCGGATGGAATTGCAGCCGCTTAATTCTATTCATTTACATTCTAACCTGCAGGGTGAGATCAGCGCCAATAGTGGCATCAACAGGGTATATATTTTTATCATCATTGCAGGCTTGATCTTGATTATTGCTGTTATTAATTACATAAACCTTTCTACAGCACGATCTTCTATCCGGATCAAAGAAGTGGGAATGCGTAGAGTGTTGGGTTCGGGCAGGCGTCATCTAATTGTCCTGTTTATCACCGAAGCTTTAGTAATGACTTTGCTGTCAGCGATCATTGCTTTCTTACTTGTTTCACTTTTGCTGCCCTACTTTAATACACTCGCTAGTAAAAATTTAACTGTTTGGCGCTTTGGCATTTATTCTACTTTAATGGTGCTGGCAGGCTTTGCCTTATTTACCGGAATTTTTGCCGGCGCATACCCGGCGCTTTTTCTTTCCCGTTTCAAAACTATACCAGCATTAAAAGGCCAGTCAGGTAATTTATCGAATACTGTTTTGTTTAGAAAGTCATTGGTTGTCTTCCAGTTTGCAGTAACCGTTGTAATGATCATAAGCTCGCTGGTAATCTATCGGCAGTTACAATACACAAGCCGCAAAGATTTGGGTTTTAATAAAGAACAGGTACTGAGTTTTCATATAGATGATCGCAATGTACGGTCGCAGGTAGCTGCTATTAAAGAACAATTGTTGCAAAACCCGTTGATACAAGGCGTTGCTGGAGCAGGCAATCCAATTGGTAATAATAACTTAGGCGGCCATGGCTTTACATTTGAAGAAATGGATGGTACATTTTCAGCAGGTTCAAAAATGGCGCAGGAGCTGATGGTGGATGCTGACTATATGCCCACGCTTGAAATCAAACTACTGCAGGGAAGAAATTTTTCCAATGCAAATGAGGCTGATAAGTATGGTGCCGCATTGGTAAATGAAACATTAATGAAGCAATTGGGTTGGAAGGATGCTGTCGGGAAAAGGCTTCGCTTTGATTATGGCAAAGGCGAAACAGGCGAAAGAAAAGTAATTGGCGTGGTAAAGGATTTTCATACTTATTCATTGCAACACAAAGTAGATCCGATGGTTTTATTAATGCCACCTGCCTCTTCAATGGAAGACAATTTATATGTAAAAATCAATACAAGTAAAACTACAGAAGCACTTGCTTTCATTGAAAAAGTGTACCGGCAATTTGATAAAAGCAATCCTGTTGAATTTCATTTTCTTGATCAGAATTTTGCGCAGCAATATGCTGCAGAACAAAAACAGGGGCAACTATCATTGGTGTTCACTATCCTCGCTGTTTTTATTGCCTGCCTCGGGCTTTTTGGACTAACAGCTTTTACAGCACAACAACGAATTAGGGAGATAGGCATTCGCAAGGTGCTGGGCGCAACGGTATCTTCCATAACAATTATGCTTGGCAGTGATTTTATCAAACTGGTGTGCATTGCTATTTTAATTGCCAGCCCTATTGCCTGGTTCGCCATCGGTAAATGGTTAGAAAATTTTGCCTACCGCGTTGATATAAGTTGGTGGGTTTTCGCTATAGCCGCCATAGTTGCGCTGTTCATTGCGGTGGTTACGGTGAGTTTCCAGGCAATAAAAGCAGCGGTTGCAAACCCGGTAAAAAGCTTAAGAACGGAATGATGGCTGAGGGTTGAAGGTTCATGACTGACACTTGTAGTTTAATGAAACGAACTAAATCAGCGCAAAAAAATCAGGCTCAGGCTACACTATCGGACAACCATATTTTAAATATATTAACCATTTAAAGTAAATCAAACATCGCAAAATAAAATAAAAAAAATAAATAATGAGATACTTACTAATCACCGTTCTTTCAATTTTTTCATTTTCCGCTTGTACCAGTCACGGAAAAACACGAACAGAAAAAATGACGGATAACAATACCAAAATGCAGGTTGAAGATGATGGAAAAATAATGAGCATCAGGGTTAAGATCAGGAACGTTGAAAATCCTGTTGACTATAAAAAAGAGTTCGATATCAGCCATATGTCAGATCAACAAAAACTTGCCCTCAAGGATCATATCCTCGACTCTCTTTACCAATTAAACAAATAAAATGCTAAAGAATTATTTCAAAACCTTGTTTCGCAACATGCAGAAGAACAAACTGCATACAGCTATCAATGTGATTGGCATGACGGTGGCTTTTACCTGTAGTATTTTATTGCTGCTTTTTGTTTACCAGCAGTTTACTTTTAATAAGTTTCATGCCAATGTAAACAAGCTTTACCAGGTGTATAATTCTTATAGTACATCACAGGGTATTGAAACAAGTGCTGAGATGGGATATCCTGTTGCCCCCGCATTAAAATCAGGCGGCATCGGTATTGAGAAGGCTACAAGGTGCAGGAATGCTGGTCGTGGTGCCCGGTATAAAGATAAAGAGCTCGACTTGCAGGTAAACCTTGTTGACAACGATTTTTTCAGCATGTTTTCTTTCCCGGTAGTAAGCGGCAATAAGGTTAACCCGTTGGCCGATCTGGGAAATGTAGTGATTAGTGAAGAATCAGCAACAAAATTATTTGGCACAGTGGATCCGGTAGGAAAAGCGATTGACATAAAAATTAATGGGGAATGGAAACCGTTAATGGTTTCAGCGGTGTTAAAAGATTACCCGGATAATTCTTCCTTCAGGTATGATGTATTGGCAAGGCCGGAATTGAGCAGCGATTATGCGGGCAATAAAAACAAATGGGACAATCACCACCATCCTGTATATGTGCAGTTGTCAGCAAATGCAACCAAAGCCCAGGTTGAGCGACAGCTCCGCGATTTTGTTAAAATGTATAATCCATCCGATGTCAATTCTAATACGGGCAAGGGATTTAAACCAGACGAGAACGGCGATTTGTTGTCTCTGCGGTTATCGCCTTTTGCAGACATTCATTTTGCAAGCATTGGCGGCCGCAATGAGATAAACAAACCCTTCCTGTTTGTCATCATGCTGGTTAGTTTCGTAATTATCCTGATCGCCTGTTTCAATTTTATTAATCTTAATATCGGGCTTTCTTTTACCCGGGCAAAAGAAATGGGCATCCGCAAATGCCTCGGAGCAGGTAAGCGGCAGGTGTGGCTGCAAATCTGGGGCGAAAGCCTTTTTACAGTACTGGTATCCATGATGATTGGTATATGCTGCATTAGCCTGTTACTGCAATATCTGGCCCAAGCATCCAGTATAAGGTTTCATAGCTCGTTACTTTACCAACCGGCAGTAGTATTAATCTTATTGGCCATCCTGTTGGTGGTTTCGTTTATTGCTGCGGGTTATCCTTCGTTTTTGATGGGCAAACTAAAAGCGGTGGAAATCCTGAAAGGTAAAATTTCTTTAAGGAAGCCAGGCATGTTCCGTAATGCACTCATTGTAGCTCAATTTGTAATTGCATGCGTTTTTATTTGCAGCACCATCATTATCTACCAGCAATTTCAACACCTTAAAAGCGCTCCGCTTGGTTATAATACTTCATCTATTATTAGCATCCCCATCCATAACCAGGCCGATGGTAAAAGAATTGTGAATAAAATGAGGATGTTACTTTCCGATCAGCCTTCCATCGCAGGCGTTACCGGGTCTACTATTAACCTGGGCGTTGGCCAGGATCGTTCTACCAGCAAAACAAGTTCTTCTTTCGAGTATGAAGGCAAAACTATCAACACCAATTGGGTTACCGCCGATTATGATATTTTAAAAACCTTAAGCATAATACCTAAAGAAGGCAGTGATTTTACACGTGGTTATGTAACTGATAGCAGCCGTTCTGTTATCGTAACAGAGAGTATGGCTAAACAACTTTCCGATAAAGCAGTTACCGGGATGTCTTTTTATCCTGATAGCAGTCAGCCCCGGCTAACCATCGTTGGCGTTATTCCGGATTTCCACCTGTACTCCGTGCGTGAAAAGAGCGAACCCCTTACCATATCGCTTAACGGCGATAATATGATGGGTTATGTATTGATCAGGGTTAATTCGAAAAACACATCGGCGACTATGGACCTGATAAAGAAAACCTATTCGCAGGTAGAACCCGGAACTGAATTTAAGGGCTCTTATGTAAATGAGAATATTGAGCGATGGTACGAAACGGAGCAGATGCTTTCAGGAATGTTTTCCATCGCCTCACTGATTGCCATTATACTATCCTGCATGGGCTTATTTGGAATTGCGTTTATTGTAATTGGGCAACGCATTAAAGAAATTGGTGTGCGAAAAGTATTGGGCGCTTCTGTAAGCAGTGTGGCAATGCTGGTTACCAAAGAGTTCATCAGGCCGGTGCTGCTGGCTATGGTTATTGCAACTCCCATAGCCTGGTTCATCATGAGCAAGTGGTTACAGGATTTCGAATACCGTGTCAGCATTCAATGGACAATATTTTTAGCAGCGGGGTTTGTGGCAGTTTCTATCGCCATTGCAACGGTAATGTCGCAGGCAATAAAAGCAGCAGTTGCAAATCCTGTGAAGAGTTTGAGAACAGAATGAATGGTGAATCGTAAATCGTGAATTTAAATCAGAGATCGTTAAAACAAACAGCAGAAACCTCGTTTATGTTTAAAAACTATTTTAAAACCGCATGGCGCAGTATCTGGAAAAATAAAACCACAACTGTTATTAATGTTACCGGCTTATCCGTTGGCATGACAGCAGCGGTACTTATTTTTTTATGGGTGCAAAATGAAATAAGCTTTGATGATTATCATAAAGACACTAATACTATTTACCGTCTTACAACTAACGTGAAATCTCAGGGATGGGTATGGGGAACAGTACCTTTATTGCTTGCCGATGCGATAAAAAACAAGGTGCCTGAAATTGAAAGAACCGCAAGATTACATTCAGGCGAAATGCCCATCTTTAATATCAACAATAATCTTTCGTATCAAAAGAACTGCGCTTTTGTAGATGATGACTGGTTCAAAATATTTCATTATGATTTTATTGAGGGTAATGCTGCAGCTTTTGCGCACGACCCTAACAGTATCATACTTACTGCATCGGAAGCAAAAAAATATTTTCGCAATGGCGATGCTATAGGAAAAGTTATTCATGCAGATAGCCTGAACCTTGTTGTGAAAGCAATTGTAGCTGATGCGCCTGCAAATTCAAGCTTTCAATACACATCATTCATTCCTCTTTCAAATCTTTTAATAAATCAAGACAGGCGGGAAAATGATGAGCAATGGGCCAATGCGAATTATATAACTTTTATAAAAGTAAAACCCGGGATAAACGTAGCTGCTGTTTCAAAAAAAATTACGGAGGTTTTACAACAACGCGGCGGCGACACGAAAAAAGAAACAACCATTAGCCTTGTTAATCTGAAAGACATGCATTTTGAAACCCATTTGCAGTCGGCAGTTTTTGTGAGCGGAAATAAAAAAACAGTGTATATTTTTTCGGTGTTGGGCATTTTATTATTACTGATTGCCTGTATTAATTATGTGAACTTAACAACTGCAAAAGCAAGTCTTCGTGCAAAAGAAGTAAGTGTACGGAAAATTGTTGGCGCTAACAGGTCGCATTTGTTTTACCAGTTTCTTGCTGAAGCATTGCTGGTAAGTTGTATTGCGTTAATGGCAACATTGGCACTTGTTCATTTTTGCTTGCCTGTATTCAATTCTATCACAAATAAAAACTTTGAATTACCACTCACTTCAGCAAGTCTTTGGCAGCTTACAGGGTTAACATTGCTAACTGCATTTATATTGAACAGCATTTATCCCGCAGTGGTGTTGTCTTCTTTTAAACCATTAAATGTATTCAGAGGTTTTACAGTTCTAAAATTAAAAGACAATTATTTAAGAAAAGGATTGGTTACCCTACAGTTTACTATCTCTATTATACTGATTGCTGGTTGCATTGTTATTTATAAACAAATGCAATTTATTCAGCAGACAAATCCCGGTTACAATATGTCGCAAGTTTTGGTAACTCATATACCACCTAGTGTTGACTTCAGTAAAAAGAACAGAATAGCATTTGCGATAAAACAGGATTTGCTTACACAAAATAGTATTCAAAATGTTTCATTTGCCAATCAAATCATCTCAAACATCGGCAGTTATTCTACCGGAAGTGCAGATTGGGAAGGGCATGATACTTCTTTCAATCCACAAATTGCACAACTTTCAACCGACGCAGACTTTGCCGCCACCCTACAATTACAAATGAAAGAAGGAAGATGGTTCCGACAGAACGATGAAGCGGATAAAAACAATGTTGTATTGAATGAAGAAGCAATTAAAGAATTAAATATTCATCAGCCATACATCGGCAGGCGTTTTACATGGAAAGGCAAACAGGGGCAGATCATCGGCATTGTAAAAGATTTTAAATATAAAAGTTTGCATGATAAAACAGGACCACTGGTTGCTTTTCAAGGCCCTCGCTGGTACAACACATTCATGATACGCATTGCGCCAAACAGTGCATCGAAAGCCATAACTGCTTTACAAAACACATGGAAAAAAATACTGCCGGGCAATCCTGTTGAATATAATTTTTTAGACGACACATTTAATGAATTATATAAAGATGATCAGCGCACATCCACATTAATACTAGTGTTTGCAATTATAGCGGTTGCAATCTCCTGTCTCGGTTTATTTGGTCTTGCTGCATTTACTGCAGAACGGCGTGCAAAAGAGATTGGCATACGCAAAGTATTGGGGGCAAGTGTTACAGGTATTACCCGTTTATTATCAAAGGATTTTTTAAAGTTAGTGGTAATGGCATTTGTAATTGCAACACCTCTTGCTGCATTAGCAATGAACAAATGGTTACAGGCATTTGCTTATAGAATAAACATTAGCTGGTGGATGTTTGCATTGGCAGGAATAATTGCCATTAGCATTGCAGTAATAACGATAAGTTTTCAATCAATAAAAGCGGCGCTTGCTAACCCGGTGAATAGTTTGAGAACAGAGTAGGAAAAGCCCTAAATCCGTGAAGGGACTTTCGGAGTAATCGAGTAAAGTTTATTCAGATATCGTATGGTGTTCGGGGGTGAATGGTGAACATACATCTTACGTCATACATCAGAAGTTATGATAAAAAATTATTTCAAAATCGCCTGGCGGAATCTGGTAAAACAGAAAACTTATTCTGTAATAAAAATTGGCGGCTTTGCGCTAAGTATCGCTGTCTGTTTATTGATTGCTTTGTACATAAAAGATGAACTCAGTTACGATAAGTCATGGCCTGCTGCCAATCGTATTTACCGTATTGTAGAAGAATACAATGATAATGGCAAAATTGAATTCGGTGTTGACTTACCGGCCCCAATGGCAAGAGCATTAAAACAAGATTTTCCTGAAGTGGAAAAAGCCGGAAGATTGATGCCGGATGCTTCTTTTGCCGGCGGAAGAAGTAATCAGATAAGAAGTGCTGATCAACAGCATGATACTTATGAAGAAGGATTTACTTATGCTGACCAGGATATATTGGACATGTTGCAAACAAAAATGGTTTACGGCGACAGGGCGCATGCATTAACCGAACCTAATACGATAGTGCTTACCCGGCGAAAGGCTGAAAAATATTTTCCAGGCCAAAACCCTGTTGGAAAACTGATGATAGTGAATAATGATTTCACTAAACCCTATAAAGTAGGCGGTGTAATTGAAAATTTTCCAACGATCTCTCATCTTCAGTATGATTTTTTACTTACGCTGACGGCGCATGAGTTCTGGCCTGGCGAGCAAGATCTGTGGTTGGCCAGCAATTATCCTGTTTATGTATTGTTGAAACCAGGAACAGATGCAGAACAATTTCAAAGTAAGCTTAAATTAATCTCGAAAAAATATTTTATCCCTGCCCGAAAGAAAGCCGGGAACGTAGAGGCAGATAAAATTGACCAAAATACAAAATACATTGCCCAGCCAATTACGGATGTGTATCTCCATTCATACAATATTGATGATGATCTTAAAAAAGGCGATATCCGCTTTGTCTGGTTGTTTGGAGCAGTTGCTTGCTTTATACTCATCATAGCTTGTATCAATTTTATCAATCTTGCAACAGCTAAGTCAGCAAACCGTGCCAGGGAAGTAGGATTGCGTAAAGTAGTAGGTTCACACCGCATTAACCTCGTGCTGCAATTTCTTGTTGAATCACTATTATTTAGTTTCTTATCATTTGTAATCGGGATAATACTGGCAACGGTCTTATTACCTTATTTCAATACACTTTCTGCTAAATCACTAACCATGCCCTGGATGGAGTGGTGGTTACTGCCGTTGATCGTTGTGGCTTCGGTTTTTGTAGGAACTATTGCAGGTATCTATCCTGCTTTTTATTTATCTGCTTTCAAACCCATAAATGTTTTAAAAGGGCAAGTAAGCCGGGGGAGCAGAAATTCCCTTTTAAGAAATGGCCTGGTAGTTTTTCAATTTACCACATCCATTATTCTTATTGTGAGCACCCTGGTTATTTATAGCCAGACAAAATATATACTGAACAAAAAAAGTGGCTTTGACAAAGATCAGGTTTTAATGATACAAGGAACAAACACATTGGATGAGAAGAATAAATCCTTTAAAGAAGAATTGCAAAAATTATCGCAGGTAAAAGCCGTATCAATTGGCGACTATTTGCCTATCGTGGGAACAAAACGTGACGGTAACCCATTTTGGAAAGAAGGAAAAACAAAAGAAGACCCGGCAATAGGTGCGCAGAAGTGGAGAGTGGATTATGATTATTTAAAAACCTTAGGAATACAACTTGCTGAAGGAAGAAATTTTTCGAAAGAAATGGCCTCCGATTCTTCTGCCGCTATTATTAATAAAACAATGGCGAAAGAATTGGGTTTGAAAAATCCCATTGGACAAAAAATAGAAAATGGATGGGAAAAGTTTACAGTGATCGGTGTTGTTGAGGATTTCAATTTTGAATTAATGAAACAAAATATTGGTCCTTTATGTATGATTTTAGGAAACAATCAGGCCTCAATAGTATCGGTGAAAATGAATGGTGCAAAAGTTGAGGATGTGCTTGCTTCCATTTCTTCTACCTGGAAAAATTTTGCACCCAATCAGTCATTTCGCTACACGTTCATGGATGAAAGTTTCGCAAATATGTATGCTGATGTACAGCGCACGAGTCGCATCTTTACCAGCTTTGCTGCATTTGCAATAATTATTGCATGTCTTGGTCTGTTTGCATTATCCGCTTTTATGGCCGAGCAACGAATAAAAGAAATAGGCATTCGAAAAGTATTGGGTGCAAGTGTTAACGGCATTGCCGGTATGCTGTCAAAAGATTTTTTGAAACTGATTATAGTAGCTATTGTAATTGCCTCGCCTATCGCATGGTGGGCCATGACAAAATGGTTACAGGATTTTGCATATAGAATACCTGTTAGCTGGAAATTTTTTGCGATGGCAGGAATTGGTGCTTTGATCATTGCATTAATTACGGTGAGCTTCCAGGCAATAAAAGCAGCGATTGCTAACCCTGTAAAGAGTTTGAGAACGGAATAAAAAAATGATTGGTATTATCTGCTGCGGTCACACATTTTGAGAACGTAAAAAAATAAATTATGCTTAAGCACATTCTCACAATCGCCTTTCGGAGTATAAAGAAACATAAATCTTCTTTTGCTATCAATCTAACCGGGCTTTCGACTGGATTGGCTTTTGCTTTTCTTCTTTACCTGTGGGTGCAGGATGAGCGGAGTATAGACAAGTTTCATGCAAATGATGACCGCCTTTATCAGGCAATGATAAAAAGTAGGGAGAACGGTATAGTAAGAGTACAGGATCACACACAAGGCCCTTTGTCGGAAGCCATGGAAAAAGATCTTCCTGAAGTGGAAAATGCAGTCACAGTAATGAACCTGTCTAAGGAAGGTATGGATATTACTATGAAAAATGGAGAGAAGACTTTTAAGACAAGTGGTGTCTTTTCAGGAGAAGCGTTTTTCCGGGTTTTTACATTTCCTCTTATATCCGGCAATTCCGGCACTGTATTAAAAGAAAAAAACAATATAGTAATCTCAGAAGATCTTGCACTGAAACTATATGGTACTGTTGAGGCGGCAGTGGGAAAAGCGTTGCAGTGGAATGCATTTGGGAAAGACCATTTATCATCGATAACCGGCGTCTTTAAAAATGTAAGCAGCGCCTCCACACTGAAGTTTGATTTTGTATTTACAAAACAAAAACTGTTAGAAGACATATGGCAGGGTGGCGCCCAATGGTCCAATACAGGTGCTGAAACTTATCTTTTATTGAAGGAAGGAGTTGATCTAACGGCCTTCAATAAAAAGATCGATAGATATATTGATAAATATGATAAAGGCAATCATTTCTCTCTTTTGGTAAGGAAATATTCTGATGCCTATTTGTATGGCAACTATGAAGATGGTAAGCAGGCAGGCGGCAGGATCACCAATGTGAAATTATTCTCCGTGATCGCTATTCTGTTGCTGATAATTGCCTCTATTAATTTTATGAATCTATCCACTGCAAAAGTATCTGGACGACTTAAAGAAATTGGCATTAAAAAAACAATTGGCAGCGGCAGGCGTAGTCTTGTTTTTCAATTCCTCGGAGAATCCCTTTTCGTCACTGCGCTTTCAGCCGTTATTGCATTGGTGCTTGTTGCGCTATTAATTCCCCAGTTTAATTTTATCACAGGGAAACAACTGTCATTTCATTTTTCCGTCGGCCAGGTATCGGCGCTTTTTTTAATTGCATTAATAACCGGCATCCTGTCTGGAAGTTATCCTGCTTTCTATCTTTCAGGCTTCAAACCATTGGAAACTTTAAAAGGGAAATTGCAGGGAAAGATGGGGGAGCTCTTTGTGAGAAAAGGGTTGGTTATCTTTCAATTTATAATATCACTTGTTTTGATCGTATCGGTTTTTATTGTTTATAGGCAAATTGAATTTGCCCAGACTAAACCTATTGGGTATGCGAAAGAGAATGTGGTTTATTTTGATATGGAAGGAAAGGTATTTGAAAATAAAAAGAATTTCTTTGAGGAGCTGAGAAGAGTGCCTGGTGTAGTGCAGGCAGGAGGAATAAATCAAACCCTGATCCGTGAGGATGGCGGCTCATCAACTTACGGCATAGAGTGGCCCGGTAAAATAGAAAACAAGAATATTGATTTTATGATCAGGGCGGTTGATGAAAACCTGGTGCGTACGCTTGGCATGCAAATAAAAGAAGGGAAATCTTTTTCTGATAGTATGGGCAGTAATTCTACTTACTTGTTACTGAATGAAACTGCTGTAAAGGTCATGGGCTTAAAAGACCCCGTGGGAACCAAAGTAAAATTATGGGGAAAAGAAAAAAACATAGTAGGAGTGATGAAGGATTTTCACACAGCATCTGTTCACCAACCGATTTCACCTTTGATATTTAGATGCGTACCAGACGATGTGAGCATGGCTATGATTCGCATTGAGGCCGGTTCCGAAAGAAAAGTGATTGATAATCTTACTTCGTTCTACAAAAAAGTAAATCCCGGTTATGCATTAAATCTTCAGTTCCTGGATGAAACATTCCGGGCCCAATATTTAACGGAAGAAAGAACGCTTACCCTCGCAAAATATTTTGCTTACCTCACCATTTTAATTTCCTGTTTGGGATTGTTTGGCTTAGCTGCATTTGACACAGAGCGTCGCACAAAAGAAATTGGTATCCGAAAAGTATTGGGTGCAGATATGAAAAGTCTTGTTGCGCTTTTATCAAAAGACTTTTTAAAACTGGTATGCATAGCCATTATACTTGCATCACCGGTTGCTTATTATTTAATGGACAGATGGCTTCAGGATTTTGTGTACAGGATAGATATCAGTTGGTGGATTTTCATTGTTGCAGGTATGATGGCCTTATTAATTGCTTTGCTTACCGTAAGCTTCCAGGCAATTAAAGCAGCAGTCGCTAACCCGGTGAAGAGTTTGAGAACGGAATAGCCAATTTGAAAACGAGCTGATGTAGAAATTTGAAAATAAAGGCAAAATTAGAGTAATGTGATGCTGTACCGATAGGTTTACGAAGGAAAATTATGTAGCAGGCTGTAGAATATAAATTAAGCTTTTGTTGTGTCACTCACTTGTACGTTCGGTAATTCTGTTGAGCATTTTAGACCATATAAGTGAACTCCAATGCAGTACCCATATATTTACAGGGATTAAGATGATATAACAGGCCATGAATAGATTACAAAACTTTTAAATAAAAATTAATAACCACTTATAACTTAAAACTAAAATGATAATGAAGGTTTGTTTAGTACTCAGTTTTATTTTTTTGCAATTATTCAATACGGTACAGGCCCAGAGCTTGCCGGGCATACGGGACTCTGTTTATTCGGAAGTGTTGAAAGAAAAAAGAATTGTACAGGTATTGCTACCCGAAAATTATAAGGCCGGCTCAAAAGAAAAATATGATGTAGTGTACCTGCTCGATGGAAAGGATAATATAAAATTACTTTCAGCAATTCAGCAATTTGCTGAGGCAGAAAAGTATATGCCACCTTTGATTATTGTAGCGGTTTTTAATACAGATCGCAACAGGGATTTGACACCAACACCGGTATCAAACTTTTCAACTTCTGGTGGGGCAGCAAACTTTCTCTCCTTCTTAAAAAATGAGCTTGTTCCATACATTGACAAAACCTACCCTGCCAATGGGGAAAATATTTTGTATGGCCATTCTTTTGGTGGATTGTTAGCGATGTACGCCCTGCTGAATGAACCACAACTTTTTTCTTCTTACCTCGTCATTGATCCTTCTTTTTGGTGGGACGATGGTTACCTGAATAAGCTGGCTATAGAAAAACTTGCGGGTATACCAGCAGATAAAGTAGTTTTCATAAGCGGGCGGGAAGGAAGCTTATCCGACATGGGCATCAACATAATGGATTCGGTGCTTAGAATTAAATCTCCTGCGGGCCTGCCCTGGAAAGTGGTTGCTTATGAAAATGAAACGCATGGTTCTGTCAAGTTGAAAAGTATGTACGATGGATTGAGATTTGTGTACGCAGGTTATGAAATGAAAAATGCGGCCATTGAATATCATCCTATGAATGGCATAGTGTTGAAAGACAAGCCTTATACCGTTTATTCTTTCGGTAATTTTCCTTCTGTTCGCTATACTACCGAAGGAACCGTACCTGATACGGCATCTGCAAAGATGGGAAAGGAAAATATATTTACCGGTCCGATGGTGTTGAATCTGAAGTCGTTTACACGCAAAGGAAAATATGATAAGAATGCGAAAGGCAATTTTGTTTTAGGAGAGGCATTGGATCCATTGCCAAAGCCAGGCAAGTTTTTACCCGGCGGCTTAGCTTATGCGTACTATGAGGTTAAAGGGGACAGCATTCCCAACTTTAAAAAGCTAAAACAGGTTCAGGCAGGATTTACAGACAAGGACTTCACCTTTAATAAGCTTCCTTCCAAAACAAATTTTGCCTGCCTGTTTGAAGGTTACATAGAAATAAAAGAGGAAGGCTATTATGTATTCGTTATTGATGCAGATGACGGAGCTAAACTTTATTTAAAAAATAAATTGCTGATTGATTACGATGGTGTGCACAGCAAAAGGGTATCACAAACTTTTTTACTGCCTTTAAAAAAAGGATTTTATCCAATCCGGCTTGAATATTTTCAAAAGGAAGGAGGCAAGGATCTCCGCCTTGGATACCTTACTCCCGGTAGCAAGCAACCAGTTCCTGTTCCTTTGGAAGTTCAGTATAGCAGTCGGTAAATTAGACTAACAAGTGTAATACCCTATTTGCGATAGCAATAAACTTCCGGCAATAAAAGCATGGTCAATCCGGTGAATATGCTGAAAATGGAATGAGAGCTGGTTTGCCAACCTGTAGTTAAATAATGTACAGACAATGTATTTAATTTGATAACTGTTTAATAAACCAAATCTATTTCAACACGCGCCATTATGAACGTACAAAATCAGGAAGTATACGCTTACGCGTTCAAAAACAATTTCATAACCGGCATATGCATGGCATCAAAGCCGGTTGTAACTTTCCTTGCAATCTTTTTTTTCTGCGCCAGCATGGATGCGCAAACTATTACAACCGATCTGCAGGATAAAGATAAATGGCGGGTTATTAACCGGACTGCGCTGCCGGTTAATGAAGAAGGAAAAAAAGGCATTCGCCTGAGTAAAGCTCCAAACGACGGCGTCATGATCCTAAAGGGAGTTGAGTTTGGTGATGGCATAATTGAATTTGATGTAAAAGGGAAAAATGTATTGCAGCAGAGTTTTGTAGGATTTGCATTTCATGCCCTTGATACAAATAGATTTGATGCGATCTACTTTCGCCCTTTCAATTTTGAGAACATCGATACAGCAAGACGAAGAAGAGCAGTACAGTATATTTCAATGCCCGGTCATCCATGGGAAAAATTAAGACAGGATTTTCCCGGCAAGTATGAAAATAAGGTCAACCCTGTACCCAACCCCGATGGCTGGTTTCACGTAAAGATCACGGTGGCCGGAAAACAGATCAGGGTATTTGTTGATAATGCAGAAAACCCTTGCCTTGAAGTGGAAAAATTGAACGATACAAAAAAAGGCGGAATTGGCTTATGGGTGGGCAACAATTCAGGCGGCGCATTTGCCAATTTGCAGATAACAAACCCACCGGGCAAATAGGTCATCAACCAACAACCCTCAGCGCCGTCCATCAACCATCAACCATCAACCTCGAACCATCAACCATCAACCTTTAACCATCCTCCGGGTGTTCGATTCTGTACAGTAACTGTCCGTTATCGTACACCTTTTTTTATTAAATTGCCTGAAAGCCTTATCAGTCAACAGTTTTGCCTTTGGCATAGTCATTGACAAATTTGATTTCAATAAAAGTTTAACCGTGGGCTCACCAACTATGCTAAAAGAGGTGGGTATAAAAAATTAGCACATTAACACATTAGCAAAAAAACATAAACCAAGATAAATGATACAACTACGGAAGATTTTTAAATGGGTTAACACAGGGTCTAACAGGACATTCCTGTTGAAAGACATCCACCTTGATATTGCTGAGGGCGAATTCGTTTCAATCATGGGGCCTTCGGGTTCGGGTAAATCGACCTTATTGAATGTTGTTGGTATGCTGGATGAAGCCAATGAAGGCGAGTATAATTTCCTGAATGAGAATGTTTTTAAGTTAAAGGAAAAGGATAGGGCTGCCTTGTACAAAAGATACATTGGCTTTGTGTTCCAGGCCTATCATTTAATTGATGAATTAACTGTGTATGAAAATATTGAAACACCGCTGATCTATCAGAATATTAAATCGGCTGAAAGAAAAGCAATGGTAGCTGATATCCTTGACAGGTTCAATATTGTGGGGAAGAAAGACCTGTTTCCGGCACAGCTTAGCGGAGGCCAGCAACAACTGGTAGGCATTGCAAGGGCATTGATCGCTAAACCGAAATTGTTGCTGGCAGATGAGCCCACCGGAAATTTAAATTCGAAACAAGGAGAGGAGATCATGGATTTATTTAAGGCGCTCAACGATGAAGGTGTAACGATCATCCAGGTTACCCACTCGGAAAAAAATGCAGCCTACGGAAAGCGCATCATCAATTTATTGGATGGAAGAATACAACAGTAGGAAAACTAAAACACACAACCCTGTCGGTGGTTGTACACCCCGGCAGCGGTTACAGCAGGGAATGGTGGCAACGACAGAGCAACCCGGTAAACCAACAACGGGTGAAACAAGATAATACCGGAGCCGGATAGCCGACAAATTAAAATAGTGAACGGATATTCTAATTCCATTGAAATATTCATTTTTGCCTGGTGTGTGCGATGCTTTCAATCAGGGGTATTAGTTGAACGGAGCGTCGCCAATGAAGTTAAATCAGGGTTCAAAAGCCCGTAAACAAAATAAAAAATGAAGACGAGGATTCTTTTTTTTTGCATCCTGATCATTTGTGTGGCTTTAGCAAATGCGCAAGCCACAAGGCTTACATTGCAACAAGCGATCGATACGGCTTTGAAGAATAATGTCCTTGCAAAGCAAAGTGAATTGCAAATGCGCAACGCTGAAATAAATTACAGGCAGTCGAAATACAATCGTTTACCCGTAGCCGAAGGTGGATATAATTATGGGTTCAACAGTGGCCGCAGTATCGATCCGTTTACCAACGGATATATAAACCAGCAGCTAACTTCCAGCAATGTAAATGCACAGGCCAGCGTGCCTGTCTTCAACGGGTTTCAGTTGAAGAATAGTATTCGCCAGAATGAATCTGCCTTTGCAACCGCTACCATGGAATGGCAGCAAAGAAAAGATGAATTAACGCTGCAGGTGATACTGGCGTACCTGCAGATTCTAAGCAATGAAGATGCGCTGGTACTGGCAAAACAACAGGCTGAGGTTACTAAACAACAGGTGCAACGGCTGGAGGTAATTGCAGTGGAAGGCGCTACTGCGCCTGCAAATGTGAGCGACTTAAAAGGGCAATATGCAGGTGATGAATTGGCAATGATCAATGCGGAAAATAATCTTGCCGGCAGTATACTTTCTTTAACGCAGTTGTTGAATGTTCCATACAATCCAAATTTGAAAATAGACAGGGATGGCTTTAACGATAGCATAACAATGTATAACGCATTGCCCGACGAAATCTATAACGTGGCATTGCAGCAACTGGCATCTGTGAAAGCCAGTGAATTGAGGGTGAAGACCAGTGCGATGGCGGTTAAGGTTGCCGGTGCGTCTTTTTATCCAAGAGTTTCATTGTACGGAGTACTGAATACAAATTATTCAAGCGCTGCAATGCTGAATAAGAATACGGGTTTTTCGGAAGTGCCGAGCAATGATTATGTAGTGGTGAATGGCACCAATGTGCCCGTAATTACCCGGCAGGGAAAATTCAGCAGCCAGAAGATCAAATATGGTACACAATTAAATAACAATCTGTCGAGCGCTTATGGCCTGAGTGTAAGTATACCATTATTTAATACTTTTAAAACCAGGACGAATGTAAAGCTTGCTAAAAATGAAGAAAAAAATAACCGGTTGATCGCAGAGAATATTAAATTTCAACTAAGGCAGGCAATAGAGCAGGCTTATATCAATATAACGACGACTTATAAACGCTATACAGTATTGCAAAGCCAGGCCGCTGCATATGCTGAGTCCTTCCGAATTGCAGGCATCCGTTTCGAAAACGGTGTGATCAACTCACCCGAATACCTGATAGCAAAAAATAACCTTGACCGTACCAACGCCACCATCATCACTACACGGTACGAATACCTGCTAAGAATGAAAGTGCTGGATTTTTACATGGGGAAGCTGTGAGGGAGACGGTTGAAGGTTGATGATTGAAGGTTGATGATGATGAAGATATGCTTCAGGCACCACGCCTAACAAATCAGACACCAATAAATCATAAATCATACATCAGACATCGGCATCATACATCAATAAATCATACATCATACATCATACATAAAAAGGCTACGGCTCAAAAGTAACCGTCTCTTTCATTTCTCTTTCACTATAAGCCATATTGTATTGCTTTAAAACATCATCCGGCACTCCTTTCCATTGGTTAGGAACATTGCCCAGGTAGCCAATATCTTTTATGCCCATTTCAGAAGTATAAAAACCTGTGGTCGTCAGGTTGCGGATGAGGTTAAAAAATGCCACCCCCTGTTTCATCGATGCTTTTGCTTTGGCGGGGTACGCAATATCATCCACAATTTCGAGCCGTTGTTTTTCTGTAATGGCTGCGAAAGATTTCTCAAAACGTTTCAATGATTGCATCTCCAGCCAGCGCAAACCTCCACGCATAGGTGTTTGATGTTGCGGCATATCCTTTACAATAAATTCGATAAAGTCCGGCACTTTAGCTTCGGATGCGTTGCCACTCACTGCATCCGCTGGTATAATGATATCTGCCAGGATAGTGATGAGGGACATTTCCTGGGGCGTAAAAAAGCTGGCGTCCCTCACCTTTTTATTTACGAGTTTTTCCTCGGCCATTCGATCATCCTCGTTGAGCTTGGTTGCACCGGCAGGTTTTGCATTTTCCGCCGCTTTTTTATCCGTTGTTTCGCAGGATTCCATCAATACAGCAGCGGAAGCGGTGCCGATGAGTAATGTTTTAATCGATTTACGTCTGTCCATAAAAGTTTTACCCCCATCCCCTGAAGGGGGGACGGAGAATTGTTTTATCGTGTTTGCAATGGTTTCATTCTTTTCAATTGAATACTCCTGACCTTATCCATTTAGGGGATCGCGGTTAAATATTTTGTTTCTTTAATTGATCAACAATATATTCAGATGTTCTCATTGACAATGCGAGGATGGTCCACGTGATATTTTTATCTGCCTGCGATACAAACTGGCCACCATCTACATTGAATAGGTTTTTACATTCATGGGCCTGGGCAAATTTATTTAGCGGTGCCTTTTTTGCATCATCTCCCATTCTTACTGTACCTGCTTCGTGGATGATATTGCCCGGATTGGCCAGGCCATAATCATTCTCCGGGCCGTCTTTATCACCTGAGGTTATTACGGCACCCATGCTATGCATGATCTCCTTGAAAGTTTCCTTCATATGCTTTGCCTGCTTAATTTCATATTCGCTGTTTTTGGTATTAAAGCGTAAAACCGGGATACCATATTTGTCCACTACTGAGGGGTCTATTTCACAAAAATTGGATTCAAAAGCAATGCTTTCTCCACGGCCAGCCATGTGTACACCGGCGCCGTATAAGTAACGCATGTCTTCTTTTAGCGAAGCTCCATATCCGCCTGCTTCTTTTGTTTTTCCGTTGATGGCAAACTTGCCGTTATTATTTTCTGTTCCAAAGCCGAAGCCATAGGCAGGTTGATGCATGCCACCACCATACTCAATATGATAACCACGGGGGAAGTCCAGTTTTTTATTATCCAGCCACCAAGGAGTGTACACGTGCATGCCACCTACACCATCTTCGTTGTATCTTTTTCTGCCAAACAGGTTAGGCAAAACACCACTCATAGAAGCACCGGTAGAGTCGTGCAGGTATTTACCTACTGCATTACTTGAATTGGATAGCCCGTTCGGATGCTGTTCGGATTTTGAGTTGAGCATGAGCCTTGCACTTTCGCATGCGCTTGCAGCCAACACCACTACTTTGCCTTGTACCTGGTACTCCTGCATGTCTTCTTTATTTACATAAGAAACACCCGTTGCAAGTCCTTCTTTGTTCGTCAGCACTTCACGGGCCATGGCATTTGTCACCAGGTCGACATTACCGGTTTCAATAGCAGGTTTTATCAATACGGAAGAAGAAGAAAAATCCGCATATACTTTACAGGAGCGGCCGCACTGTGCACAATAAAAGCATGCTCCTCTCTCCTTATTAATTTGTTTGGTAAGAATAGATAACCGGGAAGGAATAACGGGAATGCCTATACCGGTAGCCGCTTTTTTTATAAACAATTCGTGCAGGCGTGGTTTGGGTGGCGGTAAGAAGAATCCATCCGGATCATTGGGGAGTCCTTCATTGCTGCCAAACACACCAATCAGCTTGTCAATTTTATCATAGTAAGGTTTTACATCATCATAACTGATTGGCCAATCATCGCCAAGGCCATCTATACTTTTTCTTTTAAAGTCAGCGGGACCAAAGCGTAAAGATATCCTGCCCCAGTGATTCGTTCTGCCACCTACCATTCTTGCTCTCCACCATTCCCATTTGGTTCCTTCAGCGTGGGTATACGGTTCGCCATCAATTTCCCAGCCCCAGAAGGAAGCATCAAAATCCCCAAACGGCCTGAACTTTGTACTGGCACCTCTCCTGGGAGACTCCCATGGATTTTTTAACTGGGAGGAATTTTTTGCGGGGTCATAGTCTGGGCCGGCTTCCAGCAGGCAAACTTTCAATCCTGCATTTGCCAGCACATACGCTGCCATGCCGCCGCCGGCACCTGATCCTACTATTATTACATCGTAAAGCTTAGGCTGCTTTTTAATCTGGAGTGTATCTCCCATATGGCAATTTTTATTAAGTGAAGTTGGCTGCCCGGCAGCAATTCAACTTCAATATTAGCATTTATTTTTTTTCAAAATTAACTGTTTGGTGTCACCAAAAATTTTTCACCAAAGAGTATTTAAACATATTGGCCTTTATTTTTGTCAATTTCTTAATTAACAATTAAATATTTGACAAGAGGCTCATAGACTACAAGCGATTCCACCTAAATTTACCATATATATTTATGAAGGAATGAACAGTTTAATCAGGTTCTTTGCTTTTGATTATGCTTTTACTAATCTTAAAAAACGATTACTTAAATGAAAAGAATTAAAATCTTGCATCTTGCCCTTGCTCTCCTTATTTCACAATTATCTACGGCACAGGAAGGTGATCCTAAAGCCACCGAAGTTTGGTTGCCTGAACCTAAAATTGTAACGCCCGGAAATGCACAAATGCCACCTTCTGACGCCATTGTTTTGTTTGATGGAAAAAGCCTGGATGAGTGGGTATCGGTAAAAGATGGCAATAAGCCAGCAGGCTGGACTGTCTCGAAAGGCGCCTTTACGGTAAGAAAAGGAACGGGCAATATACAGACTAAAAGGTCATTTACAGATTACCAGTTGCACCTGGAATGGAAGGTACCTGTCGTTATTCATGGAGAAGGACAGGGGAGGGGCAACAGTGGATTATTCCTTGCTGCTACAGGGCCGGGTGATACAGGATATGAATTGCAGATATTGGATTGTTACAACAATAAAACATACGTTAATGGACAAACGGCCAGTATTTACAAGCAATCAATTCCTTTGGCAAACGCCTGCAAAAAACCCGGTGAATGGCAGACATACGATGTAATGTGGACTGCACCACGTTTTAATGAAGATGGGTCTGTTTTATCTCCCGGGCGTGTAACGGCAATTCACAATGGAATATTGGTACAAAACAATACAGAAGTAAAAGGAATAACAATGTACATCGGCAAACCGGCTTACAAAAAACACGGGCCTTCACCAATTAAATTGCAAGACCACGGGGATAAAAGTGAGCCGCTAAGCTTTCGCAATATTTGGATCAGGGAGCTTTAATTAGACTGGTGTTTTTTGCAGAGGTATTTTATTAACACTGCGAATATAAAGTGAATACTATTAGTTTATTACGTATGGCGATAATCAAAAGAGGCTGCCCTTTGTGGACAGCCTCTTTCTAAATTGTTCGCCAGTTTGAATACCAAAACGTTTTACTTTTTATCAATAGCCGGTGTTTTGTTTCAGTTTTGGATTGGCACCTAACTCTGCAGCAGGTATAGGAAGTAATCCTCTAAATGCAGGTGTTACGGCCGGTTTCCAGGCTGGCGTCCATGTAAAAAATGTTCCAAAGCGGATCATGTCCCTCCGCCTTGTGCCTTCCCACATCAATTCCCTTCCGCGTTCATCCAGAATATTATTTAAAGTGACAGTGGCCAGGGGAGTGGCGCTACTTCTTACCCTTACCTGGTTCACCAATCCCAAAGCGGTACCGGCTGCGCCTCCTGATCTTAAAATAGCTTCTGCTTTTGTCAGCAATATTTCTGCATAGCGAATGGTGGCAACATCATTAGAAGCACCCCCATTAACCCATGTGTTATCCGGCTGCCATTTCATCAATCTGTAGCCCTCATTCTCAGCAGCATTTTTGGGACTGGTGATTGGCACCAGCACCAGGTTAGCAGTGCCTGCAATGTTTTTAAGAGGAGTGACCCCATCCGCAGCAAACTGCGGACCTGCCAATATTAGACTTCTACGTACGTCCTGTGCTTCAAACCGGTTATAGGCATCTTCTACGATATTAAACCCATTTTGTGGAATGAAAGGCAGGTTGTATTTAAAGCGATGCGAATCATGTAATGTGCGTTGAGCGAAGTTATTGCTCCCTGCTGATTTGCTCGGGTCTTGTGAAATTGCATAAATAAATTCTGGTGAACCTTCGTTGACAGGCACAAAATTGCTGATGTAGTTGGGGGTAAGTGTATAACCGCCGGCAGTAACTTTATCGCACATATCAATACATTCGGCCCAATACGCTTTCCCGGCAAACACTTCTCCATTTAAATAGGTTAATGCGAGTATAGCGTAAGCAGCCTCTTTCGTCATTCTTGGATAATAGGAAGTTTTGTTAACGGTTTTTACGGAAGGCAAATCGATACTTGCTGCGTTAAGTTCACTTACTACAAAATCGAAAACTTCCTTACGGGTCGCATTGGTCGGAAGATTAGTTGGTTCGATGCGGGCGGTGGTAACCAACGGCACATTGCCCCACAAATCCATTGCATAGAAATAGGCATAAGCACGAACGCCTCTTGCTTCTGCAATCTGCGCTTTCAGGTTGTCTTTGTTGGGGGAGCTTTGCATTCCCTCCAGTACTGCATTAGCGCTACCAATGGTCCTGAACACATCACTGTAGGAGCCTAAACGATTATTGATCGCTGTCCATTTATGTTCAAAAAATTCGATGTAAACACTTCCGTCGAGCCAGCGGCCATCCGACCTTGCTACAATTATAAATTCATCTGTGCCCAGGTGGAGCAACCGCCAGAGATTACCGCCGTTTACTGCAAAGCCCATATTGCTATATACGCCTGCCAATGCAGCCAATACCTCAGCATCTGTCTTGAAAAAATTATCAGGCGTTACCCTTCCATATAATTTTTCATCCACCTTTGTACAACCCATGCTTAATAAAAGCGACATCAATAAAACCAAGAAGCTTTTATGAATTAGATAATTTTTCATCTTTCTTATTTTAAATTATATAAATTTTTTAGAAGGTTACATTTGCGCCAATCATAAAGGTGCGTGCCCGGGGATATGTAAAGAAATCAATGCCACGGGGCGATTCACCTGTACCGGGTACACTTGACACCACTTCAGGATCCAACCCTGTATAGTTAGTGATCAGGAAAAGATTTTGTCCGCTAAAATAGACACGTACATTTTTAAGGACACTGCTTTTGCTTACGTTGAGGTTGTAGCCTAATGAAAGATTATCAAGCCTTATAAAAGATCCGTCCTCTATCCATTTGGATGAATAGACCGCTGATTGGCCATATTTAATTCCATCGTTCAACGCAGCCGCTAAAATATTCTGACCAGGTAATATCTGTATTCTTTGTGCATCTAAAGCAGTATTGTTAAATACCTTATTGCCCTGCACTCCCCTTATAAAAAATGATAAGTCAAAATGTTTGTACCAAAAAGTATTGCCTAAACCAAAGGTGTAGTCGGGTTGCGAATTACCAATAATAGTAACATCGCTTGCTGCTGAAAAAGCACCACTTTTATCTACATCTTCAAATTGCTGAACACCGTTTACAATGCCGGTAAATTTAGGGCCATAAAACGTGCCTAAAGGCTCGCCTGGTATAATAGCCTGGCTGTTTACAGCTGAAAATCCAAATCCGGATACGGTATAATTCCTGATCATTTTAGTGCTCCAGATATCACTGGAAAGACTGATCACTTTATTTTTATTGGCTGCGATATTGAAATCTACTTTCCAGCCGTAATCCTGTTTGTCAATTATTTTGCTGCCAATGGCAAATTCAAAACCTTTGTTTTCTACCTCCCCCACATTTGCTAATTGAGTTGTTACTACAGAAGGTGAAGGAATGGCAAAGGCCAACAAAAGGTCTGTCGTATTTTTCTT
>JBDSAA010000075.1:0-39012 GCA_039922375.1 Ferruginibacter sp. | reverse complement strand
GGAGCAAAATCCTGGTATTTAAAGTTGGGGCCATAACTTTTATTATGAAAATCCCTAAAGGCTTTACCAACGTTGGAACTGTCTGTCACCAACCTGTTCCAGTACCATTCGGAGTATTTTGAATAGGTTGCATAGTCCTTACCTACAGGAGCCCACGCTGGCACCGAATAAACACCCCAATGAATAAAAATGCCCAGCTTGGCATCCGTAAACCATTGTGGAATTGGGCGTGCATCCAGCGATTTCCAATTGGCCGAATAGGTTTGCTGTGCAGTAACGGTACTGGTAAGTACAGAACCTGTTGTTGCTAACGCAAACAATAATAACCTGTATTTTAAAATAATTCTATGCTTCATAAAGATGTTTTTAATATAAAACGGCACCAACATAAATTGTGTTTGCTTCATAAGGGCTCCAGTCTTTTACAACCACATTACGGGTTTTAAGAATGGCTTCCTTATCAATTTTTACGGGCGCCAACCGGATAGTAGCGGTGTGTTTACCTTTTGGCAAATCTGATAAAATAAAATAATTAAGGCGATAATAAGTACTGAATGCATCAAAGCGACTAATAACCCTTGGTGGTTGATCATCAATTATTACTTCAATAGCTGCGGTCCCCGGCCCCATGATATCTGCAAGGCCAAAACGGGTGCCTTTGAACTTTACTTTAAGGGTTGCATCAGTAGACGCCGCGGCATATACTTGCGGCTGCAGTTGATAATACTCTTTGCCCTTTGTTACGGAATCAGTAAGGTGCCACTCACCTGTAAAACGAGTGCTGCGTTTGTTAAATCTGATCATTCCCACATTACTCCAGTTATTGTTTTCAACTGCAACGGGCAATCTATGTTTAGCAGGCGCAGCATTTTCTTTTAACAGTAACAGGTTTTTACCCAGTACCTGTGTGTAAATTTTATGCCCGGTTTCAGGCAATGGATGTACACCATCAATGGAAAACAGGGGGATGCTGGATTGTTCGTCCCTTTTTCCTGACATCAATAATTTTCCTGTCCCGATTTCATCTGCTACAGCCAGGCCCATGTGTATGGATGGGATGTTGTACTGTGAAGCGATGGTTTCCATAGCCGATACGGAGGAGGGAAATATATTCTGTTGCAGCAATGGAAGATTTTCTGCGGCGAAAGTATATATGAAACAGATATCAATTGACTTATTGCTTTTCCATATCTGCCGCACGATACCTTCCATTGTTTCCCTCACCAATCGCATTAACATACGATTATCATTCACCGCAAATTCGATAAAAACGAGGTCTGGCTGGTGATCGATGACTTGTTGTTTTACCCTGCAGGCGCCAAAGTCTGAGGCGGTACCACTTACAGCTGCCATAATTTCTTCAAATTGATTGGCAGGATATTGTTTTTTGAACCAACTTAAAATTTGGTCACGGTAACCATTACCTGCTCTTGTAATGCTTCCTCCCAAAAAAGCAATTTTCACCGGTTTGCCTGCGTCTATTTTCGCAAAGAAATTAGGCAATCCCCCTCTTGGAGAAAACTCTTTGGCTGCTATCAATGAGTCCGGTTGCGGCCGGGCAACTGCCACATTGATTGCGAAGAAGCATAGAATCAATTGAAGTTTACTTTTTTGAAAATAGTTCATGTTCACTGTTTTCTGTTTAACACCTTAATCATTGCATTCAACCAATTGCTGGCAATTACCCCGGCACCTGTTTTATTGGGATGCACTTTATCTTGTATCGTATGCATGTTCCAATCCCATTGCTGCTGCTGGTCTACAAAAATTATTGAAGCATCCTGCATTGAATCCACCATCTTTTTAATGGACAGGTCCAGCTCGGGAATATATCCATACTTGGGTAACTTACCACTTGTAATAACACCGGCAACGAATACCACTGCATTTGGATTTTTGCTTTTTATAACCCGGACTATTTTTTGTTGCGCCCGAATGATACCATCAATGGGAGCTTCTTCCTGGAAATGATTATGGCCTGAATGCAACAAAACAATATCTGCGGGAAACGCTGTATAAATACTGTCGATGGATTTAGCCAAAAACTCCGCAGTTCTTCCACTGAAACCAGCATGATGTAATGTATCGCCATGCAGCACTGAAGATCTCGGGCCGATGAAACGAGGTTGGTAGCCATGTTGTTTCAGCAAAGAATCCAATGGAAATAAATACGAAAAAAAATCAGGCCCGCCTTCAGTGATGGAATCACCAAGGCCTAATACTGAAAACGCTTTTTGTTTTTTTTTCATAATATTCTTGTGCACCGAACAGGCGGAAATTTGCATCACCACCAAAAGCACCACTAAAACTTTTGACCTGTTACTGTATATTCTTGCCATGGCCATGGTTAATTGTTGATTGTTTTTACCGGGAAGCTTATTTTACTTCCATCCAATTTAACCGCCGTCATCTCAAATAAAACTTTATCGTTTGTTTTGGGCAGAGCAATGTCAAATTCAAACGGGTAAGCCGTATCCACAACGGTCGTCCATGCTTCACTGTTATTTAACCGGTAACGGAGCTGACATTCCTTCCAGTCTTTTCCTGTTTTATTACAATAGGCATAGAATACAGCCATTGTTTCATTGGGCTGAATGATCATTGCCGTAACCCTGGACGAACTATCCTCACCAGCCCCATAGCGAAGCAATCTATTTTTACTGTTCGTTTGATCCGGCTTCACAGATTGAACAGTTTTTGCACTGGGATGAATGCCTTTAACCTGGACACAGCTAGTACCGCCCGGAGGAAGGGTTATAGTTAAAAGACCATTTTTCATTGTACTGTTTGTTGCCTTTCCGTTGCTGCCGTACGTTAGCACTGGATAGCTTTTATCCTGGTTCCAGGGAATAATATCGCTGTTTAGCCGGATATGCTCAGTAACCGTTTTGTAGGATGTATTGGCAAAGGCGATAAAAAAATTCTGCTCATTGTAGCCCATCAAATAATTAAATGCAATTCCATCAGACTGCAATGCATGAGATGGCATCCAAAGCTGCACATTCTCATTACCCATTACCATTCCTTTTTTTGCACCATATACCTGGCTGGTAAGAAAGGCATAACCCGGAGCATAGGTTCCCGGAAAATGAATTTTTCCTTTTGAACGATAGTAAAAATCGGATACCAAAAAATCTACGAGCAAAGCAAGATGCGGCCATACATGGTTATAAAATATGGCATTGTACTTCACGTCATAAAACGGATGCATGGGATATTCAGCCCGTTGATAAATATCGGTATGCAAAGAAGTGAAATAATAGCCGGGGAAATTTGAATAGCGGCCGATGATGGCATTGTAGGCCGCATCTCTTAACAACGTATCAGCTGTATAATGCGCCAGCTGCAGCAACCATGCCGCATGATGTGCCAACATTACCGGACCAAAAGCGTAGGTATTGGGCGCTTCAGGTATTAATCCATTTAATGAAGTTTGCCAGGCAGGAATTTCCTTTTGAGGTACTGTCGAGGTTGTATTCATTTTTACAAACGGAGCGCCTTCCAATGCACTCATCCGACGGCCCGGAAATATTCCTTTTACCTCATTATTTTTATTCACCACAATATTAGCTGCAGGTGGTGCAGGATTGCTTCTTGTCCACAATAAAAATTGCTTAGCCCCCGTTAAAGCTGCCTGCAAATACAACTGATCGTTTGTTTCCAGGAATAATTCAAAAAGATCATATATACGGTAACCGTAGTCGGTTGTAAATCCGGCGCCCTTGTCCCTCAGCCCGGGTGAATCAAAAAATGTATGCGAGTAATTATTGTACACCTGTTGCAGGTACTCCTTAGCACCGGAAACTGCTTTTTGGAGGTCGGCTGCATTGTGATAAAGTCTGTACCGGGCCAAATAATCCTGCCAGCTCCCACCACCGGTTTGTGTGCTCATATTCAACTGCCTGCTCTTGCCAAAAAGCCGGTTGGCTTCCAATGAAAATGCAGGAGTATGCCCTCCGGTTAATTCATTGAGTGCTACCAGTTCCCCGATATCCACACATGGCCCGTTCAAAAAATGCGAAGGGACCTGTGCCTGGCCAGCGCTGTCACATGTGGAATACAGAAATTTTTCACGGCTCATTACATATTCGATCATTGGTATTGCCCTGCGCTTCAATATGTCCTGGTTTGCTGTAACCATCGCAATGCTCAACGGATGTAAGGCCGAAACATTTTTTACCGTACCCGGTACATCAAACTGGTAGTTAGAACCTTTCAGTGTTTCATTCCACCCGCTGTATACATCATTCATGGCAAAATCAAGCATGTTGTCAAATGTATTATTCAACGACAGTTTCGCATTTTCTCTTTCGGAACGATAATGAAAAATGGACGACAACAGATGCGAAGTTCCTTCTTGCCAATCGCCGAGATGAAGAAAATAAACCAGTGAGATTTTGAATTTTTCTCCCTTGTTTAATCCAGCGGCAGCAGTGCCGGGCAATGGTGCGTAAATAGTGGGTTGCGCTTTTCCTTCGGCATTGCGAATGGCCATGCCAAACAGGCTATTGGCTTTGGGGCCATCTGCCGGAAATACCGACCAGAACTTGTTATCCGCTTTTCCTGCATTGTTCCATTGGGCGGCCAGTGCATACCGGTAGGGGATACTCGATAGCGATACCGCCAATCCTTCACTATATGCATCGTGATTGGTGAAAACTGCGGCTGTATTGGCATAAGCTTCTTCAGTTAGTGCAAACCGGCTGGGAAATCTTTTCCATGTCCAGGTTAATGGCTGGTAAACAAAATCAATCGCCGAAGAATCTACTGTTGGCATACCGTCGAACCCTATTGAATAATTCCCTTTTTTATAGGCTTCAAATCCTAATTCGAATACGGGAGACTGTTGGTCCGGCATAAATTTTATGATGAGTAAAACTCGGGCCGTAGTATTTTCTTTAAATGAAAATACAATTTGGTTATTTTTTATTTGATAAGATTGAGCCATTAGCTCCATACTTCCCAGCTCGTGAATGTCCATGGTTTGACCGGCATTCGTTTTCCATGCTACTACACCCGGTTGTCCATCCATAGCGGCACCCACCATTTCCGGTTGTTTTTCAGTAAATATTAATTGAAGTTTCGGAAGAATGGTACGTTTCAATTTACCTGACTTATGCGTAACAATAAAGGCAGGGTACATTTGAAAGTCAGCTGCAGGTTGGACAGTAAAATATTTATTTTCAATCGCTGACTGGCACCATGCAGCAGTGATTGACAGGAACAATAAACACAGCAGCATTGCAAAAGCCAAACGGACATTGCCCGTACCTCTTTTTAATTCAACTTTAGTTTTTATATTATTGATCCAAAACGACATTTGTATTTACCGTTAAATTCATTTATTTGATAAGGGTTCAATTTCTATAAGCCGCATCCCGTACGCATCAATACTTACGGACAAATCGAGTGTGCTTTTACCTGATAAAATGTTAGCCGATTTCTTTTCAATCGCATTCAATTGTTTCACTTCTTCAGGAGAAAAATCTTTTTCATACCTGTCCGCTCCCCTTGTTAACGGCAATGTCTGGTATTTATCTTTTGATAAGATATTTTTTATAGCGGCGTCTTCCGGACTGCTGTGCCACTGTGTAATTTTTAGTGTAGTATTCCTGAAATTATCCGGCAGGTCTTTCAACTGCAATTCAATATTAGGATAATCCAGGGGCCTGGCCTGGCTATAAAATATAGAAGGCGATGTACAGTAGACGAGGATGCTTATTTTTTTATTTTCTTTTGTGGCAATAGCGTGCAGGCCATATCCCTGCGCATCTGCAGGTGATGCCGCTACCGGAATTTTTGAGTCGCCTAATTTGCTTCTTAAGAGCAACCCCTTAGCATAGGCAGACAAAATATTTTGTTTGCCATAAGTCAGTAATGCAAAATGCCATCCTGCTCCACTAATGGGAAGAAAATGGCCTTTTTCACTTTCATAATAATCCTGGAGTGCCGTTGTGAAATTCGCCATCGCCGCCTCCTTTTTCATCGCCCCCTGCAGGTCACTCAGGTCCTCGATAGCAGACGGTTCCGCCAATCCCATTTCATCTACAATTACCGGCAGGCTTGCATCCAGGTGATTTACTTTTAGCAATTTTTGTAAACTGTCGGCCACTCCCTTTATCATGGAAGGATAATTTCCGGGAAACAGGTAAGTATGCCATGTTATATAATCCAATCTTTTTTTTGGGGATGCATCCATGCTGTACCGCTGTAAAAAACCATTGATAAAATCCCAACGGCTATTGGGATTATTACTGCCCAAGCCGGCAATTTTTATTTGGTTATTTTTAGGCTTCTGCGCATTAAACAATGCCACTGCTTCATATAAACATTTGAAGAAGTTATAGTGTGCATCTGAAAGTGCTGCTGTGT
Organism: Ferruginibacter sp.; assembly: GCA_039922375.1. Taxonomy (GTDB): domain Bacteria; phylum Bacteroidota; class Bacteroidia; order Chitinophagales; family Chitinophagaceae; genus Ferruginibacter. The sequence goes on along the minus strand of JBDSAA010000075.1, from coordinate 32,640 downwards.
TGGGTATATTGTCCAGCTCATAAGGCATTTGAATTATTCTTAAAGCAGGACAAATTTTCTTTGCAAACCGGATCGTGGTTAAATAACCTTCACGTATCTTATCCCATTCTGCACCGGGAATACCAGCCGAAGGCAATGGCAACTGGCCCATCTTACTATACTGCTTATACAATTTTACGATGGGTGATAATTGCAGATCAAGCATGACGGAATCACTACAAGCCGTTGCTACTTCCAGCCATTGTTTTAAATAAAGGGCCTGAACAGGATCCATTTCGGATGGATTGTCCATTTTCCACGGCAGGTAGTGATGCTGGTAACGAAAGAGAAAAAAGCGCTTCCCCGTTGCAGTGGTTACTGCCCTGGCCATTTCTTTCATTTGGGACGACGGCTGCCCATATTGAAAATCTTTGACCGGGTTACCGGAATAGGCCATCACCCTCAATTCGCCCTTATCACGTTTTTGAACAGGCCCCTGGCAATAAACTTCGATTGTCCCTTTTTGTTTCAATTTCTCAGCGATAGCTGCTGTTGATCTTTTCCATTCCCGAAGTTTTACATCATGATCATTTAATGCTGCCGCAACGGTATCAGCAGAAAGCGGATGGGGCGTCACATAAGGATGAGTTTTAGACATATCGCTGTAAACAGAACCGAGCACTAAAGACGATTCCACATCCATATGATGCGTTACGGAACTAAAAACAAACTCCATCTTATTGCCATAAGCCACCAGTTGCGGGTACACGCGGATGTGCATCATACCCGATACGGTGACCAACGGCTTTATGCCAGTATTACCCAATATCTTTTGAGTGATAAAATTTATTTTGAACATCCCTCCTGTAAAAGAAGTCAATAGTTCGGGACGTAGTTTACAAACAATGGTTTCCTCCTCAATGCCTTTTATGCGAAGCGAAAAAGCGATATCTTCTTCTGAACCGATGCTGTACTGGAAGGGCATCAAAAACGATACCGGTGTACCGGTTGCTGTTAACGGAACAAGCTCGCTGGTACATTTTACTTCCCTGGCATAAGGAGAACCGCCTCTGAATAATAGGGAAACGCCATGTATTGAATTATTATCGAAATTTTTATACGCCTGCGACCATAATGCACCGTCATACCAGCCAAATTTTCCACGCAATGCCTCTTCCTGTGCCCTGGCCGAATTGTCGGGGAAAGGGAATTCGCTGTACCCATACCGCCACTTGAAAGCAATTTGGTCATCACCACGATAATATTTTTGTGCAGGTTCCTGGGCTGACACTTTCCAGAAAAATAATGGTATCAAAAGCCACAACGCCATTAATTTATATGGAAAGAATATTCCCCGTATGCGCACATCAATCATCATAATGCTTTCAATTAATTGGCATTTTTTTATACCGTATCAAGTACGACATTTTTAACTCCATTGGACCGTTGCCTGATAAGAATTGTAGCAGCAATCAGCATAATTATAACACCAACCGCACATGCCATACTGCCGTTCTCTGCCAGAAATCCCAACACCGCAATCCCCAGTCCTACAAATAGGGTACTCAATGCAATTACCTTTATTCCAAAAAGATTTTGCTTTGCTGCATCTGCGTTCCGGGAAGTGACTGTGCCCTCAGGAACAATTTCCAGGTAAGGTATTTTCCTTTTTGAAACATACGCATATCCTTCAAACAGTAGCAACAGCACAATTGGAAAACCCACCCCCAGCAACGTTTCCAACGTGCGGGAAAGCGTAATCCCCAAAAGTGATGGACTAAGTATTTTAAAAAACAAACTTACCAGCAGCGAAGCAACAGAAATAAAGATCAATGAAAAAGAAGTTTGCCCTTTAGAAAAAAGCGAATAAATAACCGGAGCAAATAAACTGCCGCCTGCAATGGCCGCGGTACTAAGCACTACTTCTACTATGCCCCCTGCTGCCGGCACCAGGATGGCTAAAAAGATGGTACCTGCGCCAAACAGCACGGTAAATATTCTTGCCACGAGTATGGTTCTTTTTTCTGAACTCTTCTTAAAGAAAACATCTTTATAAATATCCTGCGCAAAAATAATAGCGGCTGTATTGATGGTAGTATTGGCTTTACTGGCCGTTGCTGCAATCATACCTGAAAGTACCAGTCCGATCAAACCTGCAGGCAATATCTTTTGACAAAGCATCATGTAAGCACCTTCTGCTTCTGTTCCCTGTAAGCCCGGATTGATCACCCGGTAGATCATGGGCGGCAACATCCAGATAATGGGGGCCATAAGGTAGAGCGCCCCAAATAAATAAGCTACTTTTCTTGCATCACGTGTTGTGGATACGGAGGTATAGCGTTGCACATAGCTCCAGTTACCCGCAACATACACTACCTGGTAAATGAAAAAAGACAGCATGAAGCCAAGGCTATACTCCTGGTTGAAAGGCTCAAAGAAACGGGCAGGTGCCTTCTGTATAAAATTTTGTATGCCTCCAACTTCAGAAAGGGAAAGTGGTATGATGATAATAACAGATGCTGACAGAATAACAAACTGCACAACGTCGGTAGCGAGTACGCCCCACAGTCCGCCCCCGGTAGTATAAATGATGATCGTAACTCCAATGGCAATGATACAAGCTTCTAATGAAAAGGGTGTGGCCACATACACAATCTTGCCCACTGCATACAAGATAGCAGCAGTACTTACCAGGCTGTATAAAAGTACCATGTAGCTATAGTATTGCTTTGCGGTTCTCCCAAACCGTTTGCCCAGGTATTCAGCGGCAGTGGCCGCACCTGTTTTTTTCCATCGCCCTGCAATGAAAACAGCTGTAACAAAACCGCTCAGGCACATCGTAAATTGAATGGCATTTGCCACCAGGCCATACCGGTAGGCAATAGATCCCCAAACCACAAAAGTGGCAGCAGAAAAATAGGAGATGAAAAGCGAAAGGCTATTGATCCACCAGGGCGTTTGACCACCTGCTTCAAAAAAGGATTTGGAACTTTTACTGCTTTGAACAGTAAAGACCAATCCGATAATTACCATAAGGATGGCGAAAACGCTCATCACCCCAAAATCCAGTTTTGTCATAATTATTTTAATAACATCTTATCTCAAAAATAACTGCGGGTATATCTGCAGCGGGATGTTCGCATTTTATCACTAAGGTATCTGTAACCAACGGTTCTTCCAGTGTAATATTATTTCTTGTTTGATGATTGTGCTGCACCTTTTTTACCAGCCTGCCCGAGCCATCATGAATGGTATAATTCCTGATACAGAAAGGCATGACATTTTCCGGGTGTTGCATCAATACCGATTCCATCGGGTGGTCCATGTCTGTATCAAAAGTTAACTGGATGTTTTGAATAGTCATCGCATTGTTCCATTTAATAACCAATTGCGGAGATGGATCAGTTAAAGCTGCAGCCCATGCATTGACAGAAAGGTAGGGGCGTGCATACCCGTTAGTTATATTGGATGCAGTATACGTAAAGAGTGGCGTGGAAAAGTTGATCGCCATGTTTTCACCGCCCGGTCTACGCCTGGGTGTCCAGAATTCGAAAGCATCTACGCCAATATCTTCTGGTGGCGTTTGTACCCCGGTGTTAGATACGGCTTTATTCTCCGCCTGGAAAAGTGATAACAAACCGGTTAGCCTTGTATCAGACAAATATGCCGACACGGCTTCATTTTTTCTAAAAATTATAAACACATATTGACTATCAGAAAAACTGGTTGCCCAAGCCAATTCAACACAATTACGGCCAGGTTCCAGTGACAACACTATTTCTTCCAAAATATGATCGGGCGTATAATTTCCCATTCGGCTGGAAACAGCCAGGTGAACAGGAAGACTTGTTTTTTCCGTCGCATCAAGGTGAAAACGCATCAAGGGCAATTTGCCCGTAGATGCCGGTATCAATTGTGCGATCCCGGTTTCCAACGGATATAATTTTCCGCTTTCAGGCAATGACAGCAAACTTAATTCGCTGGATGCGGTAATAGTTGCATGCCGTAACAGATCTGTAGTATCTTTATTTTTGATGCCTGGTATAAACTGCCCCGCTTTTAATAAGCGCTGTTGCAATTCGTGCATGTGGCCCGATACTGCTGATGGTAAAATTTTTTGCTCTTTTGCTATTGCCGCAGCCATTGCCACGGCCTGTCCATTGTATGCGGCAGTACCCATTACCCTTGTAGATCCGAAGGCAACATGCGAGGCGCTGATGAGCCTGCCGGTTAAAAAAAGATTTGAGATGTTTTTGCTGTACATACAGCGATAGGGTATCACAAAAATACCTTTACTGTGCCATTGGTTACAGCCCGGTAATTCGCTAAAAACACCGTCGGCAGGATGAAGATCGATAGACCAGCCTCCATATGAAACAGCATCCTCCTGTGGCCGTTGTTCAACAATGTCCTGCTGTATTAATAGGTAGTCTCCGCAAAACCTGCGGCTTTCTCTTTTGCCAGGAATGGTTCCTACCCATTCCAGTGTATAGTTGGCAGCTTCGGGAAAATTGCCGGAGTTTTTTATGTAATCCCATACCCCGTAAACAATTCGCCAGAGCTCCCATTTTATAGTTTCCGTTTCTTTTACGGTGTCCAGTCTTCCGCCATATTCTATCCACCACAATTTACAACCCTGCTCCTGCAGGTTGAATGTTTTATACCGAGGAATGGTTTCAATATCGGTTAATGCAAATGAGGGAGGAATATACTGAACTGGTTTGCCGGTATCTTTTGAATAGAAATAAATGCTGTGACCCAATAACTCTCCATAAGCTTTTGAAGGAGCAAATTTTTCATTGAACTCGTCTCTTGATTCAGCACCCATCCTAAAGGATGCCCCTGCAAGAAAAGCTATGATACCATCACCCGAAGCATCACAAAATAAAGGCGCCTTAAACGTATATTCGGTTTGGTTCTGGCTGCAATATCCTTTAACTGCCTCAATTTTATCTGGCTCACCTTTCAGTACTTCGTACACTGCGGTATTGAGGTGAAGGCTGATATTTTTTTCTTCTACTATTTTCTCCAATAAAATAAAATCAAAGATCACGGGGTTGCCTTCAGGATTACGGTAAGTGTTCTCTACCAGTATTTCGTCTATAATACCGCCTTCCCTTGCCCAGCGGTTATTATTACCCATGTGGGAGGTGGCGCCCAGGATCCAAAGCCGTACTTCACTGGAAGCGTTGCCACCCAGAACGGGTCTATCCTGTACTAATATTACTTTCAATCCTTCTCTTGCCGCCGTTATGGCGCAGCATACGCCGCTAACGCCACCGCCTACAATGACAAGGTCTGCATCAATCTGTTCCGTAAAAAGATTTCTTGAGCCGCCGCCTTCATTCAGTATCATGCTTCAGTACTTAACGATGTTTAATATGTGCCAACCAAATTCAAACCAGGAGGCTACTTCCAGCCATCATTTTGCGTAAGCATGGGGTTTGCATTGATCTCCACCTGTGGAATAGGGAAATATTTATTCTTTGTTGTAACTGGCCTTGAAGGGTAATCGGCATTAACAGCCGCCGGAATTACGGTAAGAAACTTATTGGTACGGGTTAGATCATACCAGCGATCTCCTTCTCCAAAAAACTCCCATGATCTTTCCCGTAAAACAGAATCAATAAATGCAGTTTGAGAAAGTCCACGTGTAAGAACAGGAAGGCCTGCCCGGATCCTTACGGAATCAACGTATGAATAAGCCTCAATAGCAGGAGTGCCAGCACGTGCATGCGCTTCGGCTGCGATCAGGAAGGCATCAGCGAGGCGAAGCAGGTAAATATTATTACTGCCAAAAGCACCAACAGCATTTGGATCTTTGTATTTACCCATCAGCACCAGGTCTTTTGTAGCTAACCTTGTATCAATGTTAACCCTGGCAACGGTTACATTTGATGCATTTATATAATTGGTATCCATTAAAGCTTTTCTTTTGTCTGCATTGCTAAACGAGTTATAAAATGCACTATAGACATACATCGCCCCTGCTCCACCTTTATTATAATTTGATACACCGTTTGGCGCACAGAAATAATGCACCTGGGATTGACGGATGGGGTTTGTAGTATTATTCAGTTCTACTGCAAACATTACTTCCTGGCGGGCAAGATCCTTTTTTGCCGCTGTAAACAGGTCTGCAACAGATGGCACCAATGCATATTTGTTTGAACTGATGACTGTCTTTGCACTGGCTAATGCTATATCCCATTTTTCATTGTACAAAGCCGCTTTTGCATGTAAGAGAAATGCAGCCTGTTTTGTAACACGCCCTTTTACAAGTGAAGCAGTATAATCAGGGAGCAGTTGTTCTGCTTTGGTAAGATCTGCAAATATTTGCTCATACACTTTATCAATAGGCTGGCGGTCTCCAAAGGCTGCGTCTATTGAATTAGTAGGCGTCGTTTTCACCACAATACTTCCAAAATTTTTCGCCAGCACCCAGTGACAGAAAGCCCTCAGAAAATAGGCTTCGCCTACTATGTTATCACGTCTTACAGTTTCCATTGGTGTGGCCGGTACTTTGTCTATTACCCAGTTAGCACTTTCAATAGTGATGTAAGCCCTTTTCCATATTTCCTGCGGAGATTCATTGGTACGGCCAAAACCGTTTTGTGCAGAATAGGAGGGTTCATACAAAAAGCTGGTAAGCGTATTTCTGCCCACCACATTGCGGGGAAACATTTGATCGGCCGACCATTCAGCAGCAAAAATTGGCGCTCCGCTATTATACATTCCATACAGGTTGCCGTATACAGCTGAGATAGCTGCTTCCGCTTCGGCAGCATTGGAATAAAAATTCTGGGTATAGATATTGGAAAAAGGTTTTTCTTCCAATGCTTTTTTGCACCCGCTAAAAACAAAAGCACTTATGATTATATAAACAAGTCGTTTCATGAAAAAAGATTTAAAGAGTTATTTGTAAACCAACAATAAATGAGCGTGATGCAGGATACACGATGTTATCAACACCAAACTGTGTGTTTGAACTTCCAAACGAACCAACTTCCGGATCAAAGCCCGTGTACTTTGTAACAGTGAACAGGTTATTGGCACTTACGTAAACCCTTGTTCTGGTAACGTGTTTTAACGCAAATGCATACCCTAACGAAATGTTTTTACAGCGTAAAAAAGATCCATCTTCAAGGTACCTGTCCGATAATGGTAATCTTCCTCCCTGGCTACCTGCGGCTACCTGGTAATCACCAGTTGTATTGGTAGTAGTCCAGCGATTGGCCGCACCCGCTACTACGTTCCTGCCACCAATTGGGTTTTCCAGCGACCAGCGGGCAAGATTAAATATCTTATTGCCGGATACACCTGAAAAGAAAGCTGCAAAATCAAATTGCCTGTAACTAAGCGTAGTGGAGAACCCATAGATAAATTTAGGGTTAGCATTCCCGGTAATCACCTGGTCTGCTGCAGAGATGATGCCATCACCTGAAACATCCTTTACTCTTTGTGCGCCCGGGCGTGGCTTGGTCACCGGCTGCCCCGGAATGAGAGGATCTCCAACCTGGAACAGTCCATCATATACATAGGTCTTGAAAAGACCCAATGGCTGGCCTACCCGTAAAACATTGAAATTATTAATGGTCACTTCTTTTGTTGAATCATCTGCCAACCTGAGTAGTTTGTTGCGGTTAATAGTCAGGTTGGTACTCACATTCCATCTCCAATCCTGGTTCCTGATAATATCTCCGCCTAGAGAAAGCTCAATACCTTTATTTTGAATGGAGGCAAAATTTCCAGCTACCGCATCATAACCAGATGACAATGGAAGATTTTTCTTGTAGATCAGGTCTGTTGTTTTTTTAAGGTAAACATCTGCTACGAAATTTAAACGGTTATTAAAAAGATCAGCTTCCAGGCCAATGTCAGTTTGTACGGATGTTTCCCATTGTAAATCCGGATTTGGAACACCGGTTGGTAAGATAGATTTGGCTAAAGTGTTATTAAAAATATAATCATTGCCTGCGCCAACTATCGCCAATGACTGGTAGGGATCAACGGCCGCCTGGTTACCCGTTTTACCAACACTGGCCCTTAGTTTTAGGTTGGTAATACTGCCCGCATCTGAAAGAAAATCTTCTTTCTTAACATTCCACGCTGCAGCAACTGCAGGAAAGAAACCATACTTATTGTTGGCCCCAAACTTACTGCTACCATCCACACGGCCAGTCAGGTCAAGATAATATTTACCTTTGAAGCTATAATTTATTCTTCCCAGGTACGACACCAGGTTATCTTTGGTTCTGCCGGAATTAACAGAAAAATTTCTTGCCAACTGAAGCGATTCGTTGGTGGTAGCATCATTTACAAAACCATAGCCTATTGCGTAGTTGTAATTACTATTATTTTCTAAAGTACTGAATACGCCGGTAAATCTTAACGCGTGATCACCCAATACTTTGTCATAGGTAAGAATGTGTTCCTGCATCCACCTCATAAAGTTGTTATTAAGTTTCATGCCATATCCGCCCAGCCCGCCGGCCAACGATATTTCACCTGATGTAAAAGCAGTGGAAGGGAAATAATAGTCATTCAATGAATTATTGGTATTGGCACTTAAGTTTAACCGGTACTTTAAGCCCTTTAAAATCGCAACGTCTACATACACATTGCTTAACACAGAATTGGTAGTGGTAATGTCTGTAGCCAAAGTTCCTAACAACGGATTTCTAAGCTCCGAATAGAAAGAGCCATAAGGCTGATCTTTCCATGCGGCTATGTTACCATCAGCAGTATAGGGATTTAGTGTGGGCGGCGCACTTAATACTGCTCCAACCAGCGATTGGGTAAGGCCCCCGCCATCGTTGTTCACCGACCCGGTTTGAATCCTGTTGTTAACGGAGCGGCTTAAAGTAGTGTTTGTTCCAACCTTCAGCCAGTCATTCACCGTGTGTTCAAGATTTATCCTGACAGCAAAGCGGTCGAATTTAGATTTCAATACAATCCCTTCCTGGCCAAAATAATTTAAAGACACCAGGGCCTGGGTTTTGTTGGTGCCACCCGAAAACGTTACCTGGTGGCTTTGCATTGGTGCCTTACGGAAAAGCACATCCTGCCAGTTAGTGCCTACACCAAAAGAGTCGGGGCTTGCAAAGCGGTTGGTACCGTATATTTCATTTTCAATTTTTGCAAATTGAGCAGCATTCAGCATCGGGATGGTATTGGTTATTTGCTGTATACCAAAATAACCATCGTAGTTTACAATAGAAGTACCTGCTTTTCCCTTTTTTGTAGTAATGATGATCACACCATTTGCTGCCTGCGATCCGTAGATAGCTGCTGCAGATGCATCTTTTAATACTTCGATCGATTCAATATCATTAGGATTGAGAAGAGACAAGGAACTAACCTGGTTAGAAAAACTACCTACGCCGCTAATATTTCCCAATGTAGCCGGACCAGAAACACCTGCCGCTGTGCTATTTTGAATTTGTACGCCATCTATTATATACAGCGGCTCAGATGAACCATTAATAGAGTTGGTACCCCTTAAGCGTACACTGATACTACCACCAGGTGCGGCATTGTTTTGGGTAATTTGTAATCCGGGAACCCTGCCCTGCAACCCCTGCGCCAAGTTGGCTATGGGAGTTTGTAACAGTTCGGTTGCTTTTACAGAAGTAATGGCACCGGTAACCTCTGATTTTTTACGGGAGCCGTATCCTACCACGACTACTTCATCCATTTTTGTGTTGAGATTTTTCAGCTCTATCCTTTTATAGTCATTTCCCTGTGTGCTGATTTCTCTTTCTGCAAAACCGGTATAACTAACGACAAGGATTGCCCCCGTTTTTACATTCAGGCTGTAACTGCCGTTTTCGGCAGATACGGTTGTCTGCTGTCCACCTTTCTCACGGATTGTTGCACTGGCAACGGGCAGTCCTTTTTCATCAACGATGGTACCAGTAATTGTTTTTGTTTGCGCTGATGCTGCCAGGGTGCAGAACAGGAAGGCTAAAAAAGCCACGGATAAACGAAGCTTCTTCAGTAGAGGTGATTTTCTTTTGTTCATAAACAGTCAATCGTTAAATATGTAATAGAAGTTTTGCTTTGAACCATTCATACAAGCAATGCTAAATTAAGGTTGTTATGGAAGGTGTAAACCCAGGCTTGTTATAAGATGTATCGGGAACGATTTCGGTATCGTTCCCGATATACCGCATGCCCTTCAATAAATAATCATTTAGTACTTTGAAGAAATTTTTCTTTAAGCGCCCCGTTAAAATCCAGGCATGATAAAGGAGTTCGCAATTTTGCTTAATTTTCAATAAAAATTCAATGTCATTTAGTTATGGCTGTGGCAGTCAGCCGTGGACAGTTTCCACCGCCACCTGCTATTTTGTTAGGTAAACGACATTGAATAAAAATTAGAAATCGTTCTCTAAACTATTGTAGATGATAAAGTGCATTAAGTGCGATAATGTAAGTGGTATTGCCAAAGCAGGGCAGATAAGAGAAAAGCAGCGCTATTATTGCAGGCACTGTGATTATTATTTTACACTCCAGCCTTCCTCACCAATCTCTGCCACCATTTCTTCCAGTCATCACGCCACCATCTTAGATATTGCCAAACAGTTGAAAGTTTCCAAATCGACCGTTTCCCGGGCATTAAGAAACAGCAACGATATCAACGAGGAGACCCGGGATGCGGTTTTAAAAATGGCACGAAAACTTAACTATGTTCCCAACTATTTCGCCTCCAGCCTGGTGAGAAGAAAAAGCTACTCTATCGGCATTGTAGTACCGGAGCTGATCACGAATTTTTTTCCCCAATTTATTATTATTGCACAAAAGGCGGCTGCGCTTGCCGGTTATGAAGTGGTTATTTGCCATTCCAATGAAAGTTTCAGCAATGAAATGGAGGTACTCAAAAGATTATTTGCTTACCAGGTAGATGGTATCATTTTATCATTGAGCAGTGAAACAAAGTCGCTGGAACATTTGCAGGTATTCCAGGATGCCGGTATTCCACTGATCTTATTTAACAGGGTGAAAAACCGCACGGGGTTTCCGAAAGTAATGGCCGATGATTACCACGGCGCATTTACAGGTGTAGAGCATCTTATTAAAAACGGGTACCGGAAAATTGGCCATATTGGCGGGCCAAAGAATTTACAGATCAGCAAAGATCGTTTTCGAGGTTATAGCGATGCCATTAACAATTATGGGCTTGAGCTAAATCATAACTGGATCTACTACCACGATCTTACAACCAATGGGGCAAAAAAATGTGTACAGGCATTGCTGGAAAATCCTTTGGAGATGGATGCTGTATTTGCTATTAATGATCCCGCCGCCATACAACTTATCATTGAAGCGAAAATGAAAGGCATACGGGTTGGCCCCGATTTGGGTATTGTGGGGTTTAGTAATGATTCCCGTTCCGAAATAATTGAACCCTCTTTAACCACGCTTGAACAACCGTTGGAGAAGATGGCCGAAACCTGTATTCATCTTTTACTCAACAAAATCAATGATCCCAAGTTTATCATTCCTAATTCCACGGTGCTAAAAACTACCCTTATCGAACGCTGTTCTTCGAGAAAAACGCCATGAAAAATTAAGCCCAAAAATGTTTACAGGAGTGTTAAATCGATTAGACGGTTTTCAAAAAACTTTTACCTGATTTACCATGCTTGTTAATCTTTTGACTTTATGGGATTATGATACCTGCCTGAACGTCCCCTTTCAATAAAAAAGCTTTGAAAGTGAATACTATCAAGGCGTACGGTTTTGTTTTTGTTACCCCGACTGTACAATTCCAGAAACCCGGGATGGGTTATCGCCTGGCGATGTGCTGCTTCACCCGGAATCACCAGTATATTTTTTTGCGTATGGAGTATTAAACACCGAAAGTGTTTTTCGCTTGCCGGGGTATTGGTAAAAACCGGCATTTTAATCTGGTAAATTCAGTATCTGTTCAGGATTAGCTAATAACTTTAATAAATCGGATGATCCGAGGCAATTATAAAATAAAAGCTTTGCACTTCAAGCCTCTATTATGGATACTGACGTCGAACTAAGAAATGCAATTGCAGATACTATAACTAGGTTTTTTAAAAATCATAACGATCCCCGGATCGTTTATCACGGCCTGCAGCATACCCGGTCTGTCGTTAGCCGTTCAGAAGAAATTGCCCAAGTTTATTTTTTATCCGCCAGGGATTACTTTGTCATCTTTGCCGCAGCCTGGTTCCATGACACCGGCCACCTGGTGCAGGTTGCAGAGGGCCACGAAGCTAAAAGCGCATTGTTGATGCGTGCATATTTTCAACAGGTGAACCTGGCTGAGAGCATCGTTTCACAAATAGAAAAATGTATTCTGGCTACAAAGCAGTCCATCGGTCCGCGAACATTGCAGGAGCAAATCCTCTGCGACGCGGACCTGTATCACCTGGGCACAGAAGAATTCTGCATCACCAACGAACTGGTAAAAAAAGAAATTGAATTGAGGTGTAACACAACGCTGGAAAACTGGGATGCATCTTCCCTGCGTTTTCTTCAAAACCATGTCTATCATACTTCCTATTGCAAGGAGTTGCTTACAGCCGGAAAACTAGAAAACATTGCCTTTTTACAAAAACGGGTGGCTAATATTCAACCTTAAATCTTAAACTTTGGGGAGGTCTAACCCTTCAATCATTCTAAAATGAAGATTTTAATTATAGAGGACGAGCTGGTGCTTTCAAAAACGATGGTCGCCTATCTTCAAAAGGAAAATTATCATTGCGATGTGGCCTATGATTTTAAAGCGGGAAGGGTCAAAATGGAAAGCTTCGATTATGATTGTGTATTGCTGGATATTTCGTTGCCCGACGGAAATGGATTGCAACTTTTAAAGGAATTGAAGGAAAACAATAAACTAGAAGGGGTGATCATTATTTCAGCAAAAAATTCCCTGGATGACCGCATTGCCGGTCTTAATCTTGGGGCAGATGATTATATGCCCAAGCCCTTTCATCTCTCTGAATTGTGTGCACGCATAGCCGCTGTTATCAGGCGGAAACGTTTCCATGGAAATACGGCCCTCGTGTTTAATGAACTGATCATCGATCTCATTGCAAAAACCATTATGGCAAATGAGAAGCCGGTTGAACTAACACGTAAAGAGTTTGATCTGTTACTGTACCTGGTCTCCAATAAAAACAGGGTGGTATCTAAAAATGCTATTGCCGAAAATCTTTCAGGTGATGATGCACACTTGTATGATAATTTTGATTTTATATACGCACACATGAAAAATTTAAAACGAAAATTAACCAATGCAGGTTGCCAGGATTATATCAAATCCATTTATGGCATGGGCTATAAATTTACGGTGTAATACTTTTATTGATGGTGTTATCAACTACACCCGCACACAGGTAACGATAACATCCTGCGCCGCATTTAATTAGTTGTTTTGATCCGGTGCCAGGTTGGTATCCGGTTCCTCTTTTCTCTTTTTAAATTCAAGCTTGCCAAACTTCCAGGTAAAGTTTATGCCGATGGAACGAAAGGGGATTTTCCGGTAACTGTCCACACTAAAATTTGGTCCGTACAATTTGGTCTGCTGGTTTACATACTTGCTGAAAGCATTGTTTACTACCAGGGCAAGACTTCCTTTTTTATTCCATAACTGTTGCCGTACAGCAAAACTATAAGATGTAAAAGAAGGGTATTTTCCCTGCAGTTCGTTCCTGGCAGAATTGAAATTTCCAAAGAATTCTCCGGCAAGTAATGGTGAAAACTGGTAGGCTGCATTCATATTGAAACGGTAGTTCCAACTGTTTGAATTAAACCCCTGGTCGAGCCCATTGATGGTATGGCGGTAAAAGGCAGAAAGATTCACCCGGATATTTAAATGCCCGGTAATATTCATATCCGCAAAAAGATTAGCTCCGGCATTCTTTTCCGTGCCGATGTTCTGCCGCGTACTAACGGTGACATTGTTAAAAACCGAGTCGCCTACTTTAAAGGTGGGATAGTATACGAGGTATGGCTGAATGTCCAGCTCCTTTACCCGGTAAAAAACCGTCAGCATAAAAGAGCCTGCTTTTTTCACATTTCGATTATAGCTAAGTTCAACCCGCTGGCCTATTTCGGGCAACAGGTAAGGGTTGCCGGAGGAAATATTTTTAGGGTCTGCTGTATTTACAAACGGGTTTAGGTCTTCAAAATCCGGGTGCTCGATGCGCTTGGAATAATTTAGTTTCAATATTTGATCATCATCCAGTTTCTTTGAAAAAAAGATAGACGGAACAAAAGTGTTGTACCCCGGTGTTTTGACCTGTTGCTGTGCGTTTGAGTAATAGGACTCGAGCTCTGTGCGTTCGTAGCGGCCGCCAAGCTTTGCATCAAATAATTTCCCGACGGCAAAACTAATTTCGCTGTACAAAGCATATACCTTTTGCCGGTATTCAAGTTCATTTGACAAGCCAGTATTGAATTTGTAGATGCCCGAGGCAGGATCAAAACTGTTCACCACCGAACTGCTGTTAATATCATAAAAGCTGATTTTTCCACCTAGGCCCAACATCATATCCTTCCGGATCGGTTGAGTATAATCGAGGTTTAACTGCTTTTCATATTCCTTTGCGGGATTGTTGCTACCGGTGCCGTAAAAGATGGAGTCTTTGGGTAACAGCGCCTGGTAATTATCCAGCATTGAATGGTTTCGGCCTGAACTTGAATTAAATCCTATTTCCAGCTCCTGGTCTTCTTTGTTAAATGTTCTTTTATAGTTTAGCGAAGCAGCTGTGTTTTTAAAACTGAAATCATTTGATGTACTGTTACCAGTCAGGATATCCTGTATAGTGGCACCGGTTGCCAAAGACGATGTCTGCTGTTGCTGGTTTACAAATCCATTGCCCCTGTTTCCAAATTTATTAAAGCTGAGTGAGCCGGTAAATGCATTTTTCTTTTTATACTGCCAGTCAAAACCAAAGCCGGATTGATAACCGCTTCGCTCCACTTCAAAAGATCCTCCCTGCAACAATAAACTTTGGGTTCCTGTTGCAGCATTCTTGGTTAGCCTTTTATACGCAGAAGGCGTTGTCGCCTTCAGCCTGACATTGCCGCTGACAAAAAAGTTAAAGCCAAAATTCCCCTGGCGTGCATTCAGGTTAACTGATCCGTTGTCCATTCGTGTACCGGCGGAAAGCGAGATGTTACCATTGATGCCATTGATTTTACTCTGCTTTAAAATGATATTGATGATGCCGCCCAGTCCTTGTGCGTCGTACTTTGCCCCGGGATTGGTGACAACTTCAATGCTTTTGATCTGGCTGGCAGGGATGGAGGCGAGTACGTCCGCAATATTACTTCCAAACGCGGCCGAAGGACGTCCGTTAATTAAAAAACGTATGCTGTTACTGCCGGCCAGTTGCACATTTCCATCCACATCAACCGATACCTGTGGAACTTTTTTCAGGATGTCCGTGGCTGCACCCCCGTGGGAGGTAAGGTCTTTTTCTGCATTAAAAACAAGCTTGTCAATTTTATTTTCTATCAAACCGCGGGTGCCGATTACGACTATTCCCTGCAAGGTGGTTGTTTTTTTTGCTAAGGAAATGCTGCCGAGATCAAGCGGTGTATTCCTTTTTAAGATTGTTACACTATCGAACTCACGGGGCTGGTAATTGATTGCCTCGATTACAATGCGGTAATTGCCCTCCGCTAACCCGGTTAACCTGAAGGCACCCTTTTTATCAGAAGCGGTTCCGGTGATGACTTTGTTGTCCGAGATCGTGTACACGGTAATGGTAGCATATTCAACAGGTTGACCTGAAACAGCATCTTTTGTATTGCCATTGATAGCACCCTTTAGATTTCCCTGTGCCCCCGCCTTTATAAAAACTACTAATACCAGGAATAACAGCAATAATTTGCGCACTTTATTTATATATTGATTGTGGCAAAATATCCTTCAATTCTGTAAAAACACTGAATTAGCTCAATCACCTGGCTACAATATATTCTCGTTGAGGAGATCTTTTTGCCTTCCTCTGGCTTATTCAACCGCTATCAAAACCCATATTTATAACCTATCCTGAAAACCTGGGTTTCATAATAATCGGTGCCCACCAGTTTAAATCCATTGCCATAGGTTTCTTTATAATACCGGAGCGTATTAAACAGATCGGTTGCATTTACAAACAGTTCGCCTTTGCCTTTTTGAATTTGCTTTTTGATACCTGCATCCACTGAAAATCTCGAACCGATCTTACCCTGGGGAACGATATCCGGCGCTAAATAAATACCTGTAATTTGTACAGTTGTCTTCCCGGGCAAATTAAAAAGGCCATTCAATTTTATGTTACCGGAAGTGAACTGCTGTTTGTCTGCGCTATAGCGGGAAGGAGCCGGGTATTTATTTTCTACACTGAACGAATCAATGATGTTGCGGTAGATGTTCACGTTGGTATTAAAAGAAATTAACGGGGAGATCCTCTGCTGCAATACCATTTCAATACCAGTATTGCTACTGGTACCCGCATTTTGAAACACAGTATAGATTAGGGGGCTGGGAGGTACCTGCGTTGCAATTCGTATGATCGTTCCTTCAGTACGACGGTGATACAGGGCTGAATAAAAGTAGCCTTTTTCAAAAACTGTTTTATATCCCAGTTCAACTGAATTGGTAAACTGCGGACGCAGGCCGGGATTCCCTACTTTAATAATTTCTGCATCATCATATTTCGGGAAAATGCGGATGTCCACTTCATTTGGCCGGTCCACCCGCCTGTTGTAAAACAGAGAGATCTTATGTTGGTCGTTGATCTTATAAGCCAGCCTTACATTGGGAAAAGGCTGGGTGTAATTATAGCCATCACTTTTATAGGTGTTGTGGTTCGGGTTTACTTTATATTCCAGGTCAACATACTCTACTCTCAGACCAACTTCAGCTTCTATTTTTTTACTTTCAAAAACATAGTTGCCATACAGGGCTGGGATGGTTTCAGTGTAGGTCGCAGCGCCACCAGCCTCGCTGTCCAACGGTGTATTTAACCCAGGTTTAAATTGCATATTGGTAGGTATGTCCCTGTAACGGAATTTAAAGCCGGCTTCAAGGCGTCCGTACTTTAGCGGTTTTATATAGTCAATCATCAGGTCAGCCACATGTTCATCAGAAAGCAGCTTAAAAGAATCAAGACCGGTAAAGGCCGCCATGGTATTTACGAAATTATATTTTTCGTCCTCCCGGTGAAACGTGTAGTTGAAACCGATATTTAATAAATGCCCGGCCTGTTTAAATTTATGCTGGTAGGCTGCCGATGCAACAGCAGTTGTCTTTAATTCATCTTCCAAAAATTGCCATAGCCTTTCTCTCTTTGAAAAGTCGCCATTGAAAAAGGGTTGGTCGCCGCGGTCGATTATTTTTTCAATACCGAATAAACCGGAAACGGTGATCATATCCTGGTTGCTGATATTCCAGTCGAGCCCGCTTTTAGTGGTTAAAAAATGGGTGTTCCTGTTGCGCTTGAGTTGTTGATGTATAACAGTACCATCATCATAGATCCGGTCGGTGAATTCATTTTTATTCAACGTTTCTGTGTACAGCCAATCTGCCTGTACAAAAGCATTCACTTTGTTCTTCCGGTAGTTCAGTGAAATGGAAGGATTTATTTTTGGTGTGGCCTGGTATTGCGGTCGAATGGTAGGATAATTTTCTTTTTTCTGCCATATAGCGCCGAGGCCAGTAGTGAGGCCAATTTTCCCATTAAAGCCCTGCTCCTTATTTTTCTTGTAAACGATATTAATGATCCCGGCGTTTCCGTTAGCATCATATTTGGAAGAAGGATTATTGATGATCTCAATTTTTTCAATGGCAGAAGCAGGTATATTGTCGAGGCTCGTTTGGCTGCCAAAGCCCGTCAACGCTGTTTGTTTTCCATCAATCAATATCGCCACTTTATCGCTGCCCCTTAATTCCACTTTACCATCCTGGCTGGTGGTAATACCGGGTAAATTTTTCAAGGCCTGTAATACGGAACCACCCGCCTGGCTGATATTGGCTGCAACTGAAAAGCTTTTCTTATCCATCTTATTGCTCACATCATCCTGCTTTGCGCTCACCATCACTTCCTCCAGTTGTTTTGTATCCTCCTGTAATTCAATTGTTCCAAGATCGAGGAAACTGCTAAGCGATCCGATCAAAACCGGCTGCGATTTCGGAATGAAACCTGCATATGAAATAGCCAGGATATAATCACCAGAGGGAATAGCTGAAAGTGTAAATCTGCCTTCCTCATTGCTTACGGTGCCGGTTACAAAAGCACTATCCGGCAGCTTCTTTAAAATTATGTTTACAAAGGGGAGGGAATGTTTAGCCGTTTTGTTTTTGATTATTCCCGATACGGTTACCGAAGAATTTTGACCAAAACAATTGCAAACCATTGATATCAAAATTGAGACCAGGAGTATTCGTATCCGCATGCTGTTAGTTTTTGTATGATTGCTTTTAATTTCAATTTACCTTTCTATAAATCCAGGTGTTGGACATTACAAAACTGCAGTGGAATATTGAATGAATTATGAATTTCGTTGATAAAATTAATCTAAAATCTGTTTTCGTCTTTTCCTGAAAAGATAATGGACGAAGCTTAAAAAACTTCGGGCCGGCATTTAACAGGAACGGGCGCCCTTCAGTATCGTATCTTGTAATTGGCATTCAGGCCTGAAGCTCGGTGAACCAAGGACCATGCCCGTGCCTTCAGCATTTATTCAGTTTTCCTTTGTAGTATTGGCAGTGGCTGCCCAAAAAAAGAAAATGTAAATAAGCAAGCCTAAGCTGTAAAAGTTTTATCAACCCGGTTAAGCAATGCAGTATAATTTTATTAAATAATGAAGCTTTTACAAAAAACGATTCGCAGTTACTTTATTTATTCATGCATCATATTGGTGGTAGCCATCCCCGTATTTTATTTCGTCATTCAAAGCATTGTACAGGAAGATGTTGACGAAGACCTGGTCGCTACCAAAGAAAACCTCCGTCCCAAAATTGCAAAAGCTTTAGAAGCTCATAAGATTAATCAACTCCAATTTCTTGACCACGATATCACAGTTTCGCTGTCAACCCATGCAGAAGAATTTGACGCATTCAATACTATCGAAATTTACGACAGCATTGCAAAGGAAATGGTTCCGCACCGGGTATTAACAACGCATATGAATGTAAACGGTACTCCCTGCCTGTTGCAGGTTAAAATATCAATGGTTGACAAAGACGAATTGATCAAGAGTATTGTGCAGGTGCAGGTATTGCTGCTCATTTTATTATTGACGGGATTGTTTGTTATCAACCGCCGGCTTTCGGAGAAGATATGGAAACCCTTTTACAATACGCTCGATAAGCTCCGCAATTATAAGGTGGAAGATCATGAACCGCTTGCCCTTGGTAAATCTTCCATCAATGAATTTGATGATTTGAACAGGTCGCTGGAAGGCCTGACCGACCGTACGCACCAGGCATATATCGGTCAAAAAGAATTTGCAGAGAATGCTGCCCATGAAATGCAGACGCCATTGGCAGTATTCCAGGGTAAGCTTGAATTGTTGATGCAGACATTGCCACTGAATGAAGAACAGGCAATATTAATGGGCGACCTGGCCGATGCCAGCCAGCGAATGGTGCGATTAAATAAAAGCCTTGTCTTGCTAACCAAGATTGAAAACTACCAGTTTGCCGGCAAGGAAAACGTATGTTTAAATGAAGTTATTAGCGACTTGATTTCTCAATTTGAGCCACAGGTGATTGAAAAGAAATTATCGTTCGATGTGGATCTAAAGGAAGAAGTTTGCCTACAGGCCAACAGGACCGTGATTGAGATATTGATCAGCAACATACTTGGCAATACCATCCGCCATAATTATCCCAAGGGCAGGGTGGTCATTTTGTTGAAAGAAAACATCCTTACTGTTCAAAACACCGGCAGGGCAGGGGCCCTGGAAGAGCAAAAGATCTTTACCCGTTTCCAGAAGGAAAGCACGGATTCAACCAGCATTGGCCTTGGCCTGGAAATCGTAAAAAAAATATGCAACCTGTATGGTTTTGCCATCTCCTATCAATTCGTTAATGACCTGCATAGTTTTTCTGTCCGCTTGAATACATCACAACAATAAGCTTCTGTAAAACCTTTGTCACGCTTTAGTTATTGCATTTTTCTTTCAAAATAAATTATAATATTTTTTTTAGTACTCCACGAAAATTCAATTTTGGTTCAGTATGCGGTAATAGTTTCACAATATTCAAACAGGCATAGATTGCAATATGATTGCGGTATTTAATTTTCTTCTACCTCCATTGAAGCTTACCTGTTCTAAAATTTAAAACCAAAAAAACATGAAAAAGGTATTTCTGGCGGTACTTGCCATAATAGCGACGACGTTTACTGCCGACGCACAAAAGGTTAATGCGGCCAAAGTGCCGATTGCAGTTAAAACTTCCTTTGCCAAACAGTTTCGGGGCGCAAGCGCTCAATGGGAAAAAGAAGGCACTAAATATGAAGCCGGCTTCCTGGTAAAAGGAAATGCCATGAGCGCAGTGTTCGATGCAAAAGGTGTCCTTGAAGAAACAGAAACAGGTATTAAACAAGGTGAGTTGCCATCAAAGGTTTTATCTTATTTAAAAGATCATTACAAAGGTAAAAATATCGAGGAGAAAGCAAAGATCACCAAAGCAGATGGAACCATCACTTACGAAGTTGGGGTAGGGGGCAAAGAGGTAATATTTGACTCAGCGGGTAATTTCCTGAAGGAAGCAAAGGACTGATCTTTGACATGCATAAAAGGATTGATTGAAAGGCTGGGATAAAGTACTATGCATCCATAACTTGAACTATATGCTTAAGTTTGATAAGAATTTAAGGATGCAGTCTTGAAAATTTACTTGTATTACTAAACACCTGTTCTTTTGCTGAATGAAATTTAAACGCATGGTATTTTTTTCCTCGTCCAGACAGATTGTGGCGCTGCTGCTGCTTATCATTGCGCTCACTGTTTTTTGTTTGCTTTCGCATGAAGTTGTGATAGAAAATGAAGACTGGTTTGATAGTCGGGTTTTTACATTTTTTAAATCTTATTCATTGCCGTGGATCGTCAATATTTTCAGGTGCATTAGTTTTTTTGGTTCGGATTATTTTCTACTGCCGGCATATGTAATTTTAGTTGTAACAGTTTTTTTCAAAAGTGATAAGGCAGCAGCCATTGACATTGCTCTTTTGGGAATTGGAAGTACTTTACTGCTATTTGGATTAAAGACGGCATTTGCCAGGGTGCGTCCCCCGTTTCCGCTGCTCATTGCACTTAAAAATTATAGCTTTCCCAGCGGGCATGCCGTTTCCTCGTTTATTTTTTTTAGCGTCCTTGCATGGTTGGTATGGAACACAGGCATTCCTCAAAAATGGAAATGGCTGGTTAGTTTTTTGCTATTGTTGCTTATAATGGCAATTGGTGTAAGCCGCATAGTGCTGCGCTACCATTATGCCAGTGATGTCGTAGCAGGTTTTAGCCTCGGTATGGTTTGTATGATCCTTTTTTTATTTGCGCAAAATCTGAGAGGGCGTAATCAATAAAAAGCTAATTTCGTTGACATCCAGGCCGATCTCTCATAAAAGCCTGAAATGGCTACCAGCATCAAGACAGAATTCAATTTCTTTACAGAATTGTTTTGTTTATTGCAGGTTAACGCTTTGTAAATATCATGTCCAAACATAACCTGAAGACCACCTACGCTGTACTATACCGGTTTGTTCTTTTTTTTATTCTTCTATCCTTTGCCGTAAGGATTATCCTGCTATTGCTTTCGTTTCGCCATGCTGATATCACCCTATTGTGTCTCTTCAGAATTTTCGGCGAAGGCTTATTGTTTGATATTGGCGTTTCAACCTTTCTGATACTGCCCTATTCCATGTATTTACTGTTGCTGCCGATGAAATGGAGCGATTCTACTACCAACAGGGTCGTCACCTATACAGGCTTTTTTCTTACCACCTTATTGGTATTGTTTTCCTTCTTTGCAGAGTTTACTTTCTGGCAGGAGTTCGAAAGCCGGTTCAATTTTATTGCAGTAGATTATCTTATCTATACTTACGAAGTAATTCATAATATCAATGAATCCTATCCATTGCCTTTATTGATCGGTGCAATGATCGCTTTCACCGTTTTAGTGGTGTGGCTATTTAAAAAGAAGCAATATTTCTCGCAAACTTTTAATGGCATAACCGCATTGAGGGAGAGGCTGCTATTCACCGGGGTGCTTATCGCAATAGCCATGTGCTATGCATTTAAGGTCAGCAACAGTTTTGCAGAAGCCGGTCATAACCGTTACCGGGATGAATTGGCGAAAGCCGGCATCTATTCATTCTTTGCCGCATTCAAAAACAATGAATTGAGCTATGATCAATTTTATCAAATGATCCGTAAAGAAAAATCATTTGAAATTGTAAGGGACCAGTTGCAGGAGAGTAACAGTCAGTTTTTGAATGACAGTCTTTCTATCAGGAGAAATATTTTTGATTCGGGTACTGTGGTAAAGCCAAATGTCATTATGATTACCATTGAGAGTTTCAGCGCAGATTTCATGGAGCATTTTGGCAACAAAGAAAGGCTTACACCAGTGTTGGATTCTTTAGCGGATAAGAGCCTCTTATTTACAAATATGTATGCTACGGGAACCAGGACAGTGCGGGGCATGGAGGCATTGTCCCTTGCTATTCCTCCTACACCAGGGAGTAGTATCCTGCGTCGTGCCGGCAATGATAATCTTGCCACGATTGGCGGCATCTTCCAGCAAAAGGGCTATACAACCGCTTTTTTTTATGGAGGGGATGGTTATTTTGATAACATGAATCAATACTTTGGCAGCAATGGTTATTCAGTAACGGATAGGGGTAGGAACCTGGTGATAAAAGACCAATTTAAAGCTTCCAGGAATATTATCGCGGATAGCCTGGTGCATTTTGAAAATGCCTGGGGTATTTGTGATGAAGATCTTTATGATGCTGTGATACAGGATGCGGAGGCACGGTACTCGCAGGGGAAATTATTTTATGATTTTGTCATGACCACTTCCAATCATAGGCCCTATACTTATCCGGCAGGTAAGGTTGATATTCCATCCGGCACGGGCCGGGAAGGCGCTGTAAAATATACGGATTATGCGATCGGTCAGTTCCTTAAAAAAATAGCAGGCAGGCCCTGGTTTAAAAATACGGTTGTTATTTTAATAGCGGATCATTGTGCCAGCAGCGCTGGAAAAAACGAGATTGATTTATCAAAATACCATATTCCTGCGATCATCTGTAATCTACCCAGCCAGGTTGAATCAGCAATTGGTAAGATGTGCTCGCAAATAGATTTATATCCCACACTTTTTCACCTGCTCCACTGGAGTTATGCGAGCAATTTATATGGCAGGAATGTCTTGTCGCCTTTGTATACGCCAAGGATTTTCCTGGGTACTTATCAAAAACTTGCGTACATGAAAAATGATAGCCTGGTGATTTTAAGTCCTCAACAAAAGGTGCAAACATTTCGCTATGTTCCAACTACAAACGAACAAGTTCCAATGCTTCCGGATAATAAGTTGATTGAAGAGGCAATAGCTAATTATCAGACAGCTTATTATTTATTTAAACATAATGGTTTGAAGAAATGATAAAACCTAAATTTCGTTATTTTAAAATACCAGTCTTTTTTTTACTATGCTACATTCTTACTCATGGCTCCTAAAAATGTATGACAAACCGGAA
Organism: Ferruginibacter sp.; assembly: GCA_039922375.1. Classification (GTDB taxonomy): domain Bacteria; phylum Bacteroidota; class Bacteroidia; order Chitinophagales; family Chitinophagaceae; genus Ferruginibacter. Next base: position 8,917 of record JBDSAA010000075.1, on the reverse strand, counting down.
CATTCAGAATATCGACTTTGTCCATTAGCAAATATGTTCTCGGGCTATAAAAACAAACTGTAAGAATGCGGAAAAACTCTTTTTGGACCGATAATCGAACACTAGATTGAACGGGCTGCTGAGCTACTATATAGTATGGGTAAGGGTTTTAGCAAAAATAAAATGGACAAACCAAGTCAAATTTCGATTTGTCCAATTTGTTACCCGACCTTAAACCTACCCAGAAAAAGTTCTATTTTGAAAATGGCTTCGATTCTAGTAAAAGGCCAAATACTCGAAATTTACCTGCCACTCTCTTTTCCTTTGTTTTCACTCCATCCGTTACCAAAACGTTACTGATTTACTCCTCAGCAAATGCCTTCCTTGCACTTGATAACAAGGTTCTAAATTTTTTAAAAAATGACCTAGTTAGGGCTTCGTTTTCTTGTTTTTTTAAAATGTGGATAAATTCTTTTTTTATTGATATACAATTTGTTATGACTGAATTATTTATAATTCCATCGATAAAATGCCAAAAACGACCGAAAATGACCAAAAAAATTTCGATGTCGAAGTTATATAAGAAGAACAGCATGTTCAATACTTTAAATTATTAAAAAATGGGAAGTAGAATTAGGAAGAAAAAAGGCAAAAACGGGACTAGCCTTTATCTGGACAATTGTTATAAGGGTAGCCGATCTTATGAGTTTTTAGGCATTACGTTGCGGCCAGGAAATAGCCCTGCGGATCGTGAACACAATAGGGAAATGTTGAATCTGGCGGAAAGGATTCGTTCTAAAAGGTGGAATGAAATTCTAAACCAAACTCACGGTGTTAATGTAAAATTAAATGGCCAAAAAGACTTCCTCGGATTTGCTGAGACAATCATTATGGAGCGAAAGGGTTTTAATAGGGGACACACCGGTGTACTTAACAAGTTGAAACTGTTTGTAGGTAAAAATGCTCTCCTTCCTGAAGCAATAAATGAAAGATTTTTGGATAGATTTTATGACTTTCTGGAAACATGTCTAACCGGGGAAAGTCCAAGTTGCTATTTTAAAAAACTGAAACGTTTGCTAAGAGAAGCTACAAAGGAAAAGATGTTTGTAACTAATCCAGCTGACCTGGTAAGGTGCAGGAAGTTTACAACCAAGCAAAAGGAGATTTTAACTTTTGATGAAATGAATATTTTATTACATGCCAAATGTCCTAATGAAGAAGTGAAAAAAGCATTTCTTTTTTCGTGTCTAACAGGGTTAAGGTACTGTGACATGAAAGAACTGAAGGCTTGTTCTATTAAAGGCAATAAGCTAGAATTAATCCAAAAGAAAACAAAGGTTAAAGTTTCGGTGATACTTAATGATGATGCGATAAAGCTTATACCTAAAACGGCAAAGAATGAGGATTTAATTTTCCATCTGCCAAGCCATAATGGTTGTCTTAAAAACCTCCGCGTTTGGATGCTGAATGCTAATATAGAAAAACATATTACTTGGCACGGGGCGAGGCATTCCTTCGGTAGTAACCTGGTGTTTAATGGAGCCGATATATACACAACCAGTAAACTACTTGGCCATACTTCTCTTAAGCATACGGAAAGGTATTTAAGGGAAAGTTGTAAGCTTAAGGAACAGGCTGTAAATAACCTTCCAAGACTTTTCTAAGTAATTTATTTAAACAAGCTAATAACTCTAAAATATGCCGAATCCATTTTTTAAAAAACTCGAGGAAATAAAAAAGCTTCTGCTATCGCAAAAGGAAATACTTAATGTCGAAGAATTAGCCATCTATACAGGCTGGTCGAAATCTTACATATATAAATTAACGATGGCTTGTATGATACCTCACTACAAGCCTCATGAAGGAGCCAAATTACTCTACTTTAAAAAGTCTGAGATTGAAAACTACATGACTGCCTATAAAGTAAAAACCACCGCCGAACTAGACGTGGTCGCCAACGATTATTTAACTAAAAAAAAGATGAAAAATGTTAACCGATAAGAATAACCCAGAGCCAAAATTGATTCTACCAAAATACCTAAATTATTATTACAGGCTTAATAAATCGGACAAGGCACATTGGTTTGATTTCGATGAAGTGAACAAAAATAATGATGCCACTCTGATGAAATATATGAAAGAAATCTCGTTAGTAAAATTACTCTATGCAAGGAATATTATTATGCAAAAAAAGGAGACTAGGAATGGCTATTCCATTAGGATTGCTATCCCAAAAAAAAGTGAGGAACGTTATGTTGGTTATTTTAAGGATTCCATTGAATGCTCGCTTATACTTATTAGGCATAGCAGAGAACCTTACTTTGAATTATTCCTTTCAGAAACTGTAAAAAATAACGCTTTGATTCTGTTACAGATGTTGGAGGATAGAGAGCTTGAAGATGAAATAAAATACTATAGGACACAAGCTTCCAATGGCAGTATAATAAAGGCGGATTAATTACATAATGAGTAAGAGTTAAATAATTAATGATAATAAATGAAAGATAATGATAGATAATATAAAGGTTAGAAAGAGAATAAATGAAAGTGAAAAACTAGCGATTTTAAATATGGCAGATCCCGGTAAAATTAATCTCTCTGGTGATGGGGTACACAAAAGTGCTATGATAAAAAATATCTCGATTAATTGGAGGCAGGACTACATGCACCTAGCTGTCTCGCTGCCAACTTTTAAATATGGGCATAATTTATACCCTTTAAAATACGCCAGCATTAACGATGTGATTAGTGAAATTGAAAGTACGTTAGGATTACATCTGAAGGATGCTCATCTCGGCCGAATTGATGTATCCCAGAACTTTATAGTAAAAGATCCTTGTGCATTTTATTTTGATTCCCTACTTTATAAAGATAAGTTCTATACACATGAATATAAGCACGGAAAAAGTTTTTTAAATAGCGAGAATTCCGCAACGCTAGCATTCTACGATAAAATAGAGCAATTTAAAAAGGATAGGACCAAGCTTAATGATATAAAACTTATACCAGAGTTTGAAAATAAAAACATCCTTAGATATGAATATCGAATGACCCAGCGCCTAGGTAGGGTATTGGGTAGGAACGAGGTACTTGTAAAGGACTTATATGATAAGAACTTATATAATAGCTTAATTGGCATATGGCTCTCACAGTATTTGAGTATAATTAAACGTAAAGAAGAAATTGTAAATCGTGGTTTTAAATTGCCGTCCGAATTGAAGGATTACTTGGCATTTACAGGAGCCACAAAATTGGGAGGTGAAAGCACCATAAAAAAGAAGATTATTTTATTAAGGAAACAGAAAAAATTTAGAAATGAGGCACAACCGAATAGAATGATAAAAATGGTTGGTGATCTGTTTAAAACCGGCTACTTATGCAGAGAAAACGAACATGTTAAAGAATTAAATTCTAAAGTAACAGGGGCTGCATTAATGAATTATGCGTAAAAAATTTAATAAAATTTAAAGCTTTAATGAAATGAAAAAGAAGTTTGACCTATTGGTAATAGAATTAACAGATGATATCCCTCAAAACATGTTGAAATGGAAGGCTATGAAAGCTTGGTATGGAAATATTGATCCGGGTATTTCGTTTTTAAAAATGAATGTGCTTCTGATAAGTACACATACAATCTATTATTTGGAGACTCCTTTGGAAAGACAATCGGAGTATTACAATATTTTCCTGTTGAATATAGGCCATATGGCTGGAAAGGCACGTTTAATATCCAGGTTGAACCGGCCCATAGGAATATGTGCATTGGGATGGAATTACTTACTGTCGGAGTGCCGAAGTTTAATATTGACTTAGAAAAGCAATGCTATACTAATGAAGGATTTCTGTTGGTGCATTCTTACATAAAAAAAATAATTATGAGATTACATGTGATATTAAAGCAGAAATGAGATTTGTAAAGTTTATAACGAAATGGATGCGAGAGCCAAAGAAATGGCGCATGACTATAGAACAATTGACTAAAACGCACTGGTTTGCAGAAATGAAAGATACCATCGCTCGGGAAAGTAAATAAAAACGCTGAGTAGGCTACCAAACGCTCCCTTAAAAGGCTTTGCCCTTCTGGAGCGACGATTTATATTAGTAGAAAATAATGATGGCTTAAATCGCCTTAAAATCCTATTTACTAAAACAATAAATAAATAATTATGGATAAAGAAGCAACAAATAATGGGTTGGGAACTTATAGAGACGCATTATTATCTATGGCGTGGTATCTTGATGAAGTGAAGTCTCAACTGTTCGAGAATATTTGCGAGGTAACAATGACTGGAGAATTAAGAGAATGGACAGAAAAAATGCCAAGGGGTGAAACGGAAACGATTAGTGATGATTTATTGAAAGCGTGTGATGATTTAAATGGACAACGGCTGTTAAAATTAGTTAGAACAATAGATGCTAACCATCTATCCTTTGTTAATATTAATGCTATTGCTGATGAAGAAATGGAGGAGTTTAAAAAACACAACACATATAGCACCAATAACGATGACGAGGATGGGGTTGAATAGATTGCACTATTAGTCACGGTAATAAGAAGAATGATGATGACTTGCCTTTTTAATAAATTGCATTTTACCGATAGAAAAAATCATATTGTAATGAATCCTCCTTTAAATTTTTACAGACGACTAACTTACAGGGAAACGCTACTAAAGGCAGCTATAAGTATGGATTATCTCAGACATGATCTGTTTTCAAGAATAGTTGAGATAACAAGTGGAGAGGTGTTGAAGGAATGGTCTAGCCCAGTATTAATAAATGAAAGTATGATAGATAGATTAGTAGTATTAGAACGGAAAAAAGATGAAAATGCATCTATTCTCATAGACATGGTGAAAATGATCGAGGAAAAATTAACCTGCTTGGGAGATAATAATTACATAACAAACAAAGAAATTGAAGAATTTGAATGGAAATTATGGTTTGATATTTTTGATGAAGACAAAGAAAAGATTAACGACTTACATTTCTGAAACCATCTAATACATTGCCAGCTTCTTGATGGTTAGTGACTGCCGAATAAACATATAATGTGTGTTAAATTACTTAAAACAAGATAATACCACAGGACGCATGGAACTAATACAACCAACTAATTTGATGATAGTGTTGTTAGAGTTTAGGAGTTAAGATTTTAAAAGCAAACTGAATCTCGAGTAAAGTAACTGATGACAAATTAAAGCTCGCTATTTAATCTGATGGTTCCTACGTTAAATCCTTCAAAAACAAGGTTGTTCCAGCACAGATTCTACTTACAAATAATATAAAAGATAATCCGATAAGAAGAGTTAGAATGAACCCATCCTATGGGTGCGATTAAACCGTATTAAAAATAAATTGTAAAGACCTAGTTTAAAATAACAGGGTAGGGATTTGCATGTTCTTATCGATTTTGATATTTTTAAAACATGCATTTGATAAAATGCGTGAAAATGCTGTTGATAATTGTTATTTTATATATGGTGTTAATGGAGAAGAGAAAGATAACGCGATCAAGGTAATTAAAGAAGAATACTTTGATTTGGTATTTTATGTTTTGACGGACATAATCTCTTATGTGAGTTTAACCTTAGCAAGGATCGACTTGAAGGATGCTAAAGTTTTCTTTGAAAAAGTAATGGAGACGGCTAAGGAAATTCGTGCTAAGGATGAGATTCTGGATAGGATAAAAAGTATAACCGGTAAATTAAGTAACCCAGAAATTTAAAGAGTTCGATAGTCACATTTTAAATACCAACCGTAACTTTGTTGGAGTATATCTTAATCTACTTTCTTAGTAAAGGATTTATCCGGTAAAAAATCCTTTGGAGAACATACAAAAATAAATGCTAACTTATCCAAGTGATTAATATTATACTTAGCAGGGAATTTTTTGCTCTCGACTTGTCCGATAAAACCATACGATACGCCTAATTTAAATGCAAGATCCGCTTGAGACATATTTAGCTCCACTCTTCGCTTTTTAACCTTCCGGATAATATAAAGCTCTATTTGCGTTTTTCGGGCTACCATAAGCCCTGAAAGGGACAAAATTCCTAAAACATAAACACTTAGCTATGACTAAGTAAATAGCACTACATTGCTAAAAAATTAATATGAAAGCTTTATTACTTACAATTCTTGTGATTTTTATAATTTTTATTTGCTTGTATTTTACTAAAACCTCATCAAATGCGGAATATAAAGTACCAAGCCATGATCCCTCCGAATATTTTCAAGGTAAGTGGGTAGAAGTAATGGATGCAGAGGGACGTGAAACTAAACAAAGTAAATACAATGATAGTATTCGCATTACGCTATTAGATAATGGTTATTACTTTGCAGAAATAAGGTTCCCAGAATCTGAAAAGTTTATACCTATTTATTTCGGCAGCGGAATGTATCAGAAAATTGGCAGATTTATGTTATCTTCTCTAGGTTCAGCTCCGAATTTATACCTTCCTATGAGTGAGGAAGAACCGCAATATCTACATGCTTCCCAATATGGATATTTTAGAAAAGTTGATTAAAAAGAAAAGTAGTTAAGCGCTTAGGGAAGTATATATAATTAGCGGTATTAGTTTCGAAAGGATAAATGAGTTTACAAAATTGAATGGTAAGGCGAAAAACTAGTATTTATTAAAAAGTCTAAAAAAGCTTGTATTTCTGTAAATTCGACCTAATATCGTTACTCAAACGTTACTTAGTGAAATGAAAAAACCTCGCATTTATAGTAAATACAAGGCTTTTAAGAGAATGGTTTGGTTACCCGACCTGGATTCGAACCAAGACTAGCAGAATCAGAATCTGATGTGCTACCGTTACACTATCGGGCAATTTTCTGAGCGGCAAATCTAAAGCAATATTTTGAAGTGCTACATTTTATATTCTGCTCAAAAATAGTTTTTTCAATTTTTTTGTAAAAAAATTGAATCATCAATTAACAGTGATAAGCAATGGCTTAAACATATTCCTTTTTTTAAGCCTGGCTCTTCCAATAAACTGATTGCCATTGATTCTATTGAAATTGGATGGGAAGATCATAACCTCTTCTTCTCTTGTATCAAAAAGAAGTTCCTTGCTTAAAACCCCACTATTGTCGAGTTTGGAAACAACCACCTGTCCGCCAAAGCCATCAACATGGTATTTAGGCACATCCGTTTCCGTAAGTTCCATATTTTTTAAATTGTCCAGGTACAAAAAATAGTATCCCGACGCATCGCTGATCAATTTAAAACTCATCGTGCCTCGGCCGCTTGACCCTTTCTGTTTTTTAGGAATCTTTCGCAACCATTCAAATTTACCAGCAGCATTGATTTTTGCTCCCAGCATATCTTCGTAATAGTATGTATTACTAGAAGTGGTGTAGCCGCTGGTGCTTGTGTACACATGCGTAACAACATAATACTCTTCGCAGGCAATAAATACACTGCCGTCGGCCTCCACCAACACATTTCGTACTTTCAAATTAAGCGCTTCGTAATCGTCCTTTTTTCCCATTTTTCTCTTGCTTCTTGCGGTTTCAAACTTCTGTAGTTCTTCCAGCGGAAATTCATAATAGCCATTTTTATATTTTACCGTTTTGCCGGTTTGATCCATGATGGCTAAAAATATCCCATCGGTACCCCTGCCTGTTGATTTTTTACTATAAGTACATGCAATGATCATTTCATGCAAAGAATTTTCGATCAACGAGGCTTCCCTGATAAAGTAATCGCCAATGGTTATATTGGCAATAGTTATTTTTTTACTGTCTTTTGAAAACTTTAATACTTCGTAGTGGTATGCCGGTGCACCGGTGCTTTTATCTTTCTCTCTTCTTTTATCGGAATCGTAGACCTTAGCGAGCATGTATGCATTGCCTTTAGCATCTACAGAAAAATCCGAATTGTCCATTATGGCTTCGGTATAAGGCATAGTGAATTCATTTCCCCATAGCTTCTGTAGATTGTCATCAAAAACATATAACCCGATTTTATCGTAATTCTTTTTATCATTTCTTTCTTCAGGGTTTAGCCGGTAACTTACCAACAATTTTTTCAGGTCCGCATCATAATTGTACTCGTATTTATCTACTGTCTTGTAGTTGTACATGCCACTCATGGTCATACTGCCGGCAATTTTTGTTGCCTCAATCATTTTTTGATTTGTATTCGTGATTTTGCCTGACTGCACGTCTATTTTATCATAATACAGGTATTCCATTTCAGCCTCCTTGTCCCAATCACTGTGTATCCAGAAATATTTGTTATTAAAATCAATCACGTTTTCGCTGTTGAAGTTTTTTGTTACCTCTGGCAATTCAATTATCTTCTCTGAGGTTTGATTCAGCGTTTTTGGATCGAACCTGATAATATTCAGTTCGTCTTTTTTTATGGACAGATTAACAATACCATCTTTTTCATTACCTAAAAAAGCTAAATCTTCAGTTTTACGAGGTAAATTATACTCGGAACCAATTTTAAAAATGAATTTTTTACTTTGCCCGTAAGTGTTAATGGATAAGAAGCAAACAGATATAAGCAACAGGTGTTTCATAACGATAACGGATTTAGCCGGGTACAACAATGATGGGTTAATAAATAAGTGCGCTAAATTATTGCGAAGCAAATTATTATCCTAAACAATTTTCTATGACAGTCGCTGGATAGCAGTTTTGGCAACGCTACGTGAACTAACACTTGTAAAAAAAACAACTTTCATAGGGGGTGTATTACCATTGGTCACATTTGAAATAGGATTAATTTTTTGTTCATAGCTTTATAGGCCTTAATAGCATTGCCATATTTAATAATGTTCTCTTTTGAACTATAAAATCCAAACTTATTTACTTGAAGAAATATTTAAAGACCACAATTAAGGCCCTCAAAATTATATTTGGGATTTTGCTTATTCTATACATCCTGGTGTATATCTATATCAGCATGAATAAAAAATC
>JBDSAA010000074.1:0-8054 GCA_039922375.1 Ferruginibacter sp. | reverse complement strand
ACGAAAGTGATACCATACAACCTGCCTTCTGCATTTTGTCTTAGTACGGTATAAATATTTTTTTGGTTCAAAGCAGCTACTAAATTTTTCATACTTCCTGGTGAAGTTTGCAGGCAATCATCAATAGAATTTTTAGTTCTTTGTTTCAATGTTTCCTTTGCAACTTCATTAGCGGTAAATTTCTTTTCCAAATTATTTAAGATTGGTTTACATCCGATGGAATTTGCTTTAATGGGAACACCTACTTTATTTTCATCAGCATCTAATATCCGGTAAACCAATCCACGATTCTTGTAAATCCTTCCTTCTTCTTTGCCTCTGTCTGCAACCACATTAAATTGTTTGAGGGCTGCATTAAATTCCGGTAGCGAAGCAAACTTGTATTGATTGAAAACAGCAGTAACAATGTTGGTGATACTTCGCTTGGTTTCAGATTTTCCGTACAAGGCTTTTTCAATATCAACCGGTTTAATTTTCTGCAGCAATAAATGCTGTTGCCGTTCTGCTTTTACCAGACCATATAGTTGTTCAATTTCCTTTCTTGCTTTTTCCGATTGGTTTCTGCCAATGTTGTGGGTGTTAATCCTGCTGCCATCTGCTTTAATGGTGGTACTTACGATGTGAATATGTGGATGCCCAGCATCTTCATGTTTGTAAACAAGAAAAGGTTGTTGCCCAAAGCCAATCTTTTCCATATACACATTAGCAACCTCAATCAGCTTATCATTTGATATCTTTTCAGAAGGGTCGAAATTTAATGAAATATGGATGGTCTTAGTGGTTGCTCTGCTATTCAAATTATTCAACATTGTAAAGCCATTTAATTTTTGATAGAAGTTCATGTTTTTTGCTTCACTTAAATAATTAGCCGCATGTAAACATTCGGCTGCACCTTTCTCCACTTTCTTTTCGTTGTAGTTTAATGCAGCTTCAATACTTTTCGGTATGGTTATTTTTGCAACCATTGTTCATAGAGTTGACTCACCTTTAATTTTATTTCTTCCACCTTGCTTACCAATGATTTTTGTAAACCATCGTAATGCTGTATCCAAAACCTGAACTCCGGTATCTTATCAAGTATATGCAGTTTATGTACCGCCTGGTTAAAATTATTTCCTATGCCATTGAGTTCTTTTTTTAACTCCAGCATCTGCTTCAGAAAATCATCTGCAGATTGGTTGCGGTATTTAACTGTTACGGGTTTTTGTAAGGAGACCTTTCGCAGGTAGCTGCTGATGTCCTTTTCAGTAGTTTTCTGTTGCAGTTTTGTAAGCTGATTTAACTCTGCATCATTCATCCTTGTTTTTACAAAATGTTTCCGCACTTCTTTCTCTTCTTTTTTCATAATCATTTTGTTTATCTGTTTTCAATTCCCTTAAACGGCCTTTATAATCCCCGAGCGACTTCGGAGCAGAGGGGCAAGATGACCCAAACGTGGCACGTTTGTACATCTTGCCATGTGCAAGACCCGGCACATTACGCCTTATTAAAGCTGTAATGTTTCAAGATTCTAAGATGTGAAAGAGAGGAGGGGATGATTGAACCGACTACCAAATTCTTGGCAGAGATGTTTATGAGAGGAACATCTGCAAAGACGAAATAAAAGACCAGGCTTTTGTAAATAGATTTTTTAACACTCATCACCATTCATTTTCACTTTAAAATCATTACCCTTTAAAAAGGCAAAATCTATACCATTTACAGATAATATTCAACTAATTATTAGCTATGTCAATAATTAGGTTTGAAAGAAATTGACAATTCCTTTATTATTGTGTTATGAGAGATGCCTAAAGAATGTTTTCCGCCACGAGATTATTTTAGAAGATAACAGCCAGTTTTATTACACTATAAAGCCTTATGAACTGACCAATGCTTTAGGCAGTATTATAGCTGTTTTGCAGGAATATAATTTTACAAAAAAGGACGGTAATAATGGTCAGTTTTCCTGTAAATTATACAAGACAAAAGAGGGGAATTGGTACGATATTGAAGAGGCAAAAATAGTTACTGAAAAAAGCATTTTAAGGATGCTAAAATCCGCTATTGATGCCCAAAAAATAATACTGTTTTAGGCTGATTTTTCGGCAGTTCCACTCAATTAGAATAAGCTTGAATTCCAATTAGTTTTTTGGAAATTGTCTTTGCTATTTCTTCTTTTATTCCAATTAATTCAAACCAGAAATATTTTTGTTTTGGATTATTTATTTCATAGAAAATAAATACTTCTTCACCTCGTCTTTCCTTTTGAATGGCAACCCTTATTTGTGGGTAATTGCACTTTAAATTTCTGGCATGTCGAATACATTTTTTTACCCTGGAAAGTAAAACTGAATTCAAATGTGGAAGCATCCATAACAATATTCAAATTTGGTACTAAATTACTAAATTCATGGTATGGGAAATAGCATTGATGGATTTGAATTAGATTTTCAAGATGGGAAGATTAGAGTACAGCGTCATTTTGTCTCAAATCAAACTATTTACCGGGTTATATTTTCAGATAAAAGAAACCCTTTAGTTGTTACCAGGGCGGTTACTGATAATGCTGCCCATTGGTGGACATCGATACCTGAAGGCATCCAGCCGAAGAAATGAAAGCCGTTTCAATTTCAAAAAAATTTATTACTGCTTTTGATCACCAGCAACCTTTTGAATATGCTGACTTACCTGCGTTGGAAGTTGCGTAAATTGTTTAGTACTTACTGTTGCAAAATAATTTGTGATTTGGATTGAATTACTATTTGAGGTTTGTCCTTGAATAATTCCACTTTGCCGAAAATACAAACCATTTTATCTTTAAAGAATTCTTCCGGTTTATCTGCAAATTCTTTTCTTATATCAGACCAAATTACCAATGTTAATGGATTGTTTGGATAGCTTCCACCTGCATTCAAAAAAGTAGGTGTTCCTTTACTTCTTTCCAAATAAATACCACCATATATTTTTGTGCAAACCTTTACTGAATCACCGATATGATTAGCTATTTCTTCCAACTTGATTTCTGTTTGGCAGAATGCAGTAATTGAAAATATTATTGTCGCAAATAAAATAGTTATCCTTTTCATTTAAATCACTTTAGAACGTAAAAATAATTGATTTCTCCTTAACGACAGGATGCTCCAGCAGCCCTTATCAACAAGCCTTCGCCAAACCGCTTTTTTACACTATCAATAGCCTGGTATAGACTAATTGTTTCCTGTGTATCATCAAATAAGCTTATCTGGTAATTACCCGGAATAAGATTAGTAAAACGAATGCCAATTAATCGTATCAGCATCCGGCGTTCGTATAGCTTACTAAAAAGCTCTTTAGCCGTCTTTAAAAGAATGTGATCAGCGTTGGTATAAGGTATAGTTAACTGCTTTGTAAATGTTTCAAAATTGGAGTAACGAAGCTTTACCGTAATACATCCCGTTACCTTATCTTGTTGCCTCAAATCAAAAGCAATTTTCTCAGTCATTCTTACCAGTTCACTGTTTAGAAAATTGACATCAATTGTATCCTGCTGAAAAGTATTTTCTGTTGAAATAGATTTTTGTTCGCGAAAAGGAACTACCGGAGTTTCGTCAATACCGTTTGCTTTACGCCATAAATCCGTACCACTTTTACCCAATAAATTTTGCATCATTTCTACCGGTATTTCGCTCAGCACTTTCACTGTTTCAACTCCCATTTTCAATAACAGGTAAGCTGTTTGCTTTCCCACACCGGGAAGTTTCGCAATACTTAGAGGTGCTAAATATATTTTCTCATTGCCAAATGGTATTTCTATTTGGCCGTTGGGCTTTACTTCGTTCGTAGCAACTTTACTGATTAACTTATTACTGGCAAGACCGTAAGAAATAGGCAAACCACTTTCTTTTAATATCTTTTTTTTAAGTTCATCACTAAACGATTTGCAGCCAAAAAACTTATCCATGCCGGTAAGGTCAACGTAAAATTCATCAATGGATGCTTTCTCAAATAATGGCACTGTATCCTGTACAATATCTGTAACCAACCTGGAGTATTTGCTATATGCTTCCATATCTCCACGAACAACAATGGCATGAGAACATAAACGCCTTGCAATCTTCATAGGCATGGCACTGTGGATACCAAATTTCCTGGCCTCATAACTACAGGATGCCACTACGCCACGGTCGCCGCTTCCACCTATTAATACAGGCTTGCCTATAAGTTTAGGGTTACGCAAACATTCTACCGATACAAAAAATGTATCAAGGTCAAGGTGAGTAATATGTCTTTCAACATTTAGTAACATGAATTATAAGTCTGCATATTTTCTTTCTTTATAACCTGCTTTATACATTTTATGAACTTCAATATTGTACACTCCAAAATCTGAAACAACCTTACCCGTTACTTTATAAAATCCTCTGCCTTTTAATGGATAATTTCGTAAAGATTCAGGGAAGTGAACGGTATCAATCCAGTCTAAATTCACATCAAGGAAAGTTCCAAAACTCATCCTGTCGTTTCTCACTGTTGTCACCACTTTATAATCAATAAAATAAATCAGTACGGTTACAATCTTATTAAGGTTTGCAGCCAGGTCTTTTGCCAGCGAATATTTGTAAGGGTCATCATCTACAAGATCAAAAGGGTTGCCTACTATAAAGCCCAATATTTCCAGTTCATCATACAAATCATCCAAAGGATAATCAACTAACTCAGGCAGTTTAAAATTGATAGGTGCTTCTTCAAACATTGACTTTGAAGCCTGAACATGCGAACCATTTTTCTTTTGCAAAAAATTAGCTTCCCAAAGCAATTGCTTTTTCTTTTTTCCGGTAAAGCGAAAAGCACCGATGCTAACCAGCATATTCAATTGTTCCTTGGTAATATTTGTTCTTTCAATGAAGTCTTGCAAGTGAAGAAACAAACCATTTTTATTTCGTTCATCCAATATCACCTCCACCATATCCTGCTGAAAAGATTTGATATGGATAAAACCTGTGTACACATCATTGCCCCTGATGCTGGTATAGTATTCACTTTCATTTACACAAGGCGCATGTACAATAGCACCTGTTTTTCTCAGTTCTAAAAAATATAATTCCCGGCTGTAAAAGCCACCAAAATTATTGATCACCGCTACCATAAATTCTTTGGGATAGTATGTTTTTAAAAACAAGCTTTGGTAACTCTCCACCGCAAAAGAAGCTGAGTGCGCTTTGGAAAAACTATAACCTCCAAAGCTTTCAATCTGCCGCCATACTTCAGCGGTAATTGCATCGGGGTAATTTCTTTCTTTGCAATTCAAAAACCATTTCTCTTTAATCCGCAGCATTTCCTGGTTGCCACGGTATTTACCACTCATAGCCCGGCGCAGAATATCTGCTTCTCCCATATCCAGGCCTGCAAAATGATGCGCTACTTTTATCACATCTTCCTGAAACACCATTACCCCAAAAGTTTCCTGCAACAGTTCTTTCATTATTGGATGGATGTAATCAATATTTTCAGGGTCATGGTATCTTTCGATGTATGTATTCATCATGCCACTGCTAGCCACACCGGGGCGTATAATGGAACTGGCAGCCACTAGGGTTATATAATCACCACATTCCAGCTTTTTCAGCAATTGCCGCATGGCAGGCGATTCTATGTAAAAACATCCAATGGTTTGTACATGCTTAATCTGTTCGCTTACCCTTTTATCTTTTTTAAATTTCTTAAAATCGTGGATGTTTACATCAATACCCTGATTTTCCTTTATCAGGCGTAAACTTTCTTTAATGTGCCCAAGCCCACGCTGGCTTAAAATATCCAGTTTATACAAGCCCACATTTTCTGCAACAAACATATCCATCTGCACCGTAGGGAAACCTTTTGGTGGCATAAATACGGTTGCATACTGGTAAATGCTTTCTTCCGAAATCAACATGCCGCCGGGGTGAATAGACAAATGATTTGGAAAATTTTCTATCAGTTTTCCATAGCGCAAAATCTGCTGCTGTATTTTATCATCGGGGTTACTACCTGCAGCCAACTGGCTATTTCTTCTTTGGGCAATCCAAAAACTTTGCCCAATTCTCTTACCACTGCCCGGTATCGAAAAGTAGAATACATGCCCAATAAAGCCACCTGTTTTTTTCCATAGCGTTTAAAAACATAATCAATCACTTCATCCCTGTCGAGCCAGCTAAAATCAATATCAAAGTCGGGTGGGGAAGTACGGTGTGGATTCAGGAAACGTTCAAAATATAAATCCAGTTCTATCGGGTCCACATCTGTTATCTGTAAGCAATACGCAACAATGGAGTTGGCACCACTGCCACGGCCAACATGATAAAAGCCTCTTGACTGTGCATAGCGAATAATATCCCAGGTAATAAGGAAGTAAGCATTAAATCCTAATTCATCAATAATCTTTAATTCTTTAGTTACCCTCTCGGCAGCTATTTTATTTTTTCCATATCGGAAAGCGAAACCATCAGCGGTCAGTTTTTTTAATAACATCCTGTCGTCTTCTTTTGTACTGCTGAATACCTTTTTATTCTTGTCTGTTTTAAAATCCATTTCAATATGGCAACTGTCAATCAGCTTGTAAGTATTGGTTACAATAAAAGGATATTGTCTGAAAGCATCCAGCAATGTAGCCGGTGGCACAAAATATTCATCAGGGCTGCATTCATCGGCTTTGGATAATTTGGAAAGCAACACATTTTTATCAATGGCTCTCAGCAAGCGGTGAACATTGAAATAAGTTTTATTTTGAAAAGTAACTGGCTGCCGGATGATCCATTTATCAGCCGTAGTTTTTAAATCAAGACTGAACAATTTATTTACTTCAGACGGCAGCACACCAATTTTTTCATTGACAAACAATTGCCCCGGTTCTTTACTGCCTACGGGGTAAATAACAAAGCCATCCCATGTATCTGTAAAAAAATGCTCTTCCAATGCTAAAACAGGGAAGGGGTTGTCCTCCTGAAAATGTTGTGACAGAAATTCATTGATCCATAACAGCCCTTTGTTGTTGGCAGCAATTAAGATGTACAACAATTGCCCTTCATTGCGAACCTCCGCACCTGTAATAGGTTTTATGCCCTCCTCCCGGCAATATTTTACAAAGTCCCATATATCACACGTGGAGTTGATATTGGTTAATGCCAGGGCTGTTACACCACTGTCCACAGCGGCTTTTACCAATTCTTTGCTTGAAAAAGTGCCGTAGCGGAAGCTAAAATATGTTTTACAGTTGAGGTACATTCCTTAGTTTAGAAATGCTAAGGTAGGGAGTAATGCTAAAATATTTAGTATTTTTTTGGAAATTTACGAGTTATTAAAATATAAAATGGCTGCATCAAAGTTTACTTTTATTGTGATTTTTAAGGGTGTTTATCTTTGCAGCACTATCACTCCTGTTTTCATTTCCATGATTGAGAGTTTTTATGGGTTATAAATATTGACCTCGGCATTCGCCTCGTTAGCTATTATCACATATGCGATTAAAAACAGAAGACGGGTGGATTGGGCCCGTCTGGTATAATATCATTTATCCAGTCCTGAATATGGTTTATGTGAATTGTTGAAATAATCCGCTAGCGATTGCGGCGAAGAGCCCTGCCAGATAAGGAATGTTATGATTAGTGCTATTTTAATAGAAACATTTGATAGATTGTAAAAGCCTGCGAACTGCCTACATGTTAACTTAAACACTATTCTACACAGGTAAGTTTACATTTTATAATAATATTTCACTAAATTGTTGGTCCCTTACACCCAGCCATGAATCAAAACCCTAAGCAACTTGCCAGCTATTACACTCATGCCTACCTGCGCAGCAGACAGATCATTCATAATCAAACACAAAATAATTTTGGCAGTAACACGAGTCAAGTGTATCAAACAACTGTTTTTATAAGCGGTTACGTACTCTTCGTCAATAAGAAGCCGTTGGGAATTACCGCAGCCAGTGACAAACCCTAAAATAGGTTGACTAAAAATTAAACACTTTTAGCAACACTATGGCTTACATTAAAAAGGCAGACCGCCGAAAAAACCAGTATCAAAAAGTCAGTTTCGACTTCAAACTTTCTGTC
>JBDSAA010000073.1:0-45313 GCA_039922375.1 Ferruginibacter sp. | reverse complement strand
ATAAAACAATGAACCCAACAGACAAAATTTACATAGCAGGCCACAGGGGGCTTGTAGGCAGTGCAATACACCGGTTATTAACCGGGCTTGGCTATTCCAATATTGTTACCCGTACATCAAAGGAACTCGACCTGCGTGAACACAACGCTGTGAAAGATTTCTTTGAAACAGAAAAACCACAATACGTTATCCTGGCTGCTGCTAAAGTAGGTGGCATTTATGCCAACAATACTTACCCCGCCGAGTTTATTTATGATAATCTTTCGGTGCAAAATAATGTGATCCATGAATCATACCGGGTGGGGGTTACCAAATTGTTGTTCCTGGGCAGCAGTTGTATTTATCCAAAAAATGCTTTACAGCCCATCAGGGAAGAATATTTATTGGCAGGGCCGTTAGAACCCACCAACGAGGCCTATGCCATCGCCAAGATCGCAGGCATTAAAATGTGTGAGTATTACCACAAGCAATATGGCTGCCGCTTTATCAGCGCCATGCCCACTAACTTATATGGGCCTGGCGATAATTATGACCTCCAGAATTCCCATGTGTTGCCTGCCCTCATTCGGAAATTCCATGAGGCTAAGGTTAGCCGGGCCGACAAGGTTACGGTATGGGGAACGGGTAGCCCAAGGCGGGAGTTTTTGCATGTGGATGATATGGCCAAAGCATGTTATTTTTTAATGCAGGAATATGAACATGCTGAGATCGTGAACATCGGACTCGGTGCGGATAATACAATTGCCGATATGGCAATGATCATTAAAGAAATAACAGGCTTTGAAGGCAAGCTGGTATTTGATGACAGCAAACCCGACGGCACCCCCAGGAAATTATTAAATGTAGACAAGATCAATGCGCTTGGATGGAGGGCAGCAATTGACCTTAAAGAAGGTATTCGAAATACCTATGCAGATTTTACCGCCCGGTATGATTATTATATCAACAAGAAACACGAAGCCGCTCACACTGCGGAAATTTCAACATAATGTGTAGGATAGCCGGCATCATCGACCGCTCCCTGCCATTCGTTTCTATGGAAGCATTGGTAAAGGGAATGTGCGATGTACAGAAGGCCGGCGGGCCGGATGATGAAGGGATATGGGGTGATGAAGACGGACATATTGTATTGGGGCACCGGCGCCTTTCTATCATTGACCTTACAATGGCAGGCCACCAGCCAATGCCTTATGCAAACGATCGTTATTGGATCTCTTACAACGGGGAACTATACAATTATCCCGAATTAAAAGCAGAACTTATAAAGGCAGGCTGCAGTTTTACGACTGCCAGCGATACAGAAGTGATACTGGCTGCCTTTGCCACCTGGGGTACATGTGCCTTTCATAAGTTCAATGGCATGTTTGGCTTTGCATTATGGGATACCGATACAGCCTGCCTTTACCTCGTAAGGGATGCATCCGGTATTAAGCCATTGTATTATGCTACCTCACAGAAAGGATTGGTTTTTGCCTCAGAACTAAAGGCCTTTGGCCACATTCCATGGCTTCAAAAAAAGAACCCGCACTGGCCCGTGTATATGATGGCCTATGGGCACCTGCCCGAACCAATCACCACGTTACACGATGTGCAGCCGCTGGAAAAAGGAACCTGGCTGCAATACAATGCCACTACCGGGGCTATCCGCCAGCAATCATTTAACCGTTACAGCTATATTGAAAAAATAGGAGACAGAACGGAAGCAATACAACTGTTGAAGGAGAGTATGGCAGAAGCGGTAAAACGACACCTGCTGTCAGATGCGCCCATTGGTGTTTTTTTAAGTGGCGGGCTCGACTCCAGTATTGTTGCCTTACTCTCTGCCAATAGCCGTGCGGTGCAACTGAATACCATCTCTCTTTATTTTGAGCAGGACCAATTCTCTGAAAAAAAATACCAGGATATACTGCTGCAGCATATAAACTGCAAGCATCACCAGTATTTATTAAGAGAAGAAGAGTTTCACCAACACTTTCCTTCTATCATTGAAACAATGGACCTTCCCGGCTCAGATGGAATCAACACCTGGTTCATTAGTAAAATAGCAAGGGAAAGTGGATTAAAAGCTGTATTATCGGGTATTGGCGGCGACGAATTGTATGGGGGTTACCCTTCCTTTAACAGGATGAAAGCCGCTTTGCTGTTTGAACAATTTCCCAAAGCTGTATTAAGGTCCGGGCGTTTTAGCGCATCAAAAAGATTAAGGCGGTTGGTGTACTTAAGCATTGAGGGGGCAATAGGTAAATACCTGTTTTTGCGGGGCCAGTTTACGCCGGTGGAAATTGCCGCCAATCTTGGAGCAGATGAAAGTGAAGTATGGGATATTTTATCCCGCTTGCCACGTTTGCCCGATACCAGCCACATGACGCCTAAGAACCAGGCAAGCTGGATGGAATCCAATATGTATATGCAGAACCAGCTATTGAGAGATTGTGATGTAATGAGCATGGCCCACGGGCTTGAGATAAGGGTTCCTTTCCTGGATGCGGATTTTGTCCGGTTGTCGCTTCGGATCAACTCCTCTGTAAAATACAGGGGGCCGTTAAGAAAACAATTGCTCATAGATTCTTTTAAAGATATATTACCGGAACCCATTTGGAACCGGCCAAAAATGGGTTTTGCATTTCCATTTAAAGAGTGGCTGTCAAGAAATGAATATGCCAGCGATATTATGGGAAATGATACCAAAGGAAATCATAGCAAATTTATAGCCGGTGAAATGCATTGGTCACAATACTTAACTTCCATGTTAATCGCTAATCAACAACATGCCTGATCAAACCCTATTTTTAACGCTTCGGATATTTTCTGCCACAGGTGGCATTGAGAAGGTATCCAGGGTTGCAGGCAAAGCAATGCAGGAACTGGCCAATGGGCATGCACCCGACACGTTGAAAATTTTTTCGATGTACGATGAACAGGAAGATGTAAATGAAAAATATTTCCCTGCGTTGATATTTCGGGGCTTTGCAAAAAAAAAATCACAGTTTGTTTATGCTGCCATAAAAGAAGGCATCAAAAGCAGGCAGGTGATCCTTAGCCATAGCAACCTCTTGCTGGCGGGCTTTTTGATAAAATTATTTTCCCCCAAAACAAAGCTGGTCTTGCTGGCGCATGGTATTGAAGTATGGTACCGGTTTCCCTCCTGGAAAAAATACATGCTGCAACAATGCGACCTGGTATTGGCGGTAAGCCGGTACACTAAAGCAACAATGGTAGCGCAACATGGCCTGGATGAAAATAAAGTCACCGTATTAAATAACTGCCTCGATCCTTTTTTGGAGGTTCCATTTGAAGCAAGGAAGAATGCCCTGCTATTGGAACGCTATGGATTGACAGAAGAAAATATGGTATTGATCACGCTTACCCGCCTTTCTTCCAAAGAGCAATATAAGGGATATGAGAATGTATTGTACGCTATAAAAGAATTGAAACAACAATACCCTCTCATCAGGTACCTGGTAGTGGGCAAATATGACACAATTGAAAAGCAACGGGTAGACAACATTGTTACTGAACTTGCACTGGAAGACAATGTTATTTTTACGGGATTTATACCCGATGAAGAAATTGCCGCCCATTACAATATTGCCGACCTGTACATTATGCCCAGTAAAAAAGAAGGTTTTGGCATAGTGTTCATTGAAGCCATGTACTATGGCAAGCCCGTTATTGGAGGCAATAAAGATGGTTCAGTGGATGCATTGGACAACGGGAACTTTGGCCTGCTGATTGACCCCGATGACCGGAAGGAAATTGCCGGGGCCATTGTAAAAGTAATCAGCAATAAACCGGCCTTTACTGCCAACCAGCAGGAGGTATTAAAGAAATTTAGTTATCCAGCTTATAAGGAAAATTTGAGGCTGCTGCTGGGGGGAACGTAAAATGTCATACCTCAGTTGCTGTCCGCAAAATCGATACCTGCCGGCATCCCCGGTTGATGTCCCGGTGATCAGTTTCATTAAATTAAGGAGTTGAATTGCCAGGCCCTTTACGGCGTGGTGAAAAATAAAACAGAATTATCGGCTTTAGCCGAAATAGTGGTTTGACTAAAGCCGATATAAGAATGACTTCTCGTAATCACCGCCCTAAAGGACGACGCAATTCAGTTAGCAAGGCTTAACATAATGAAAATTGCCCGGTGATCTGAAATGCTTTCCCACACTCCGCTGGGTGTCCACCAACCGAAACATTTGGAACGACAATATATCCGGCGATAGGCACACGGCCACGGCAAAACCCCAACGGGGGGTTGAATATGAGTAGCCGTGGGTGAAACCCATGGTGACGCATAGTAAATTTAAACAACCCCCACGGGGTTGAATATGAATATAAGAAGGAGCAATGATTCAACCCCGTTGGGGTTATTCAAAACCGAAACGTTTATCCCCGGGTTTTACCCCGGGCTATTCAAATTAAACCCTTGCAGGGTTTTTAACCAGTATTTTAGTTTGCGAAAGATCAGGCGTTTTGAACTGATTAAACTATTCGCCGTAGGTCCGGTGCATATAATTTAGCTGGTAAATGCCCCGTGCCTAAGGAACTCCGATAAAATATCATTGATACAACAGATAAAACCCGTCAGCCGCACGGCTCTACAAGATCCCTTCAGTTAACGACTTCGTGTGTACACCGACCCCCCCGGAAATAAATTATTATAACAAAAATGACAGAAGGTAAATTAGCAACGGATGAACATTGGGACCTTGTAATTAAACCCAAGGTCAAACTCCTTGACTTCAACTTAAGAGAACTGTTTCATTACCGGGACCTGCTGTGGTTATGGGTGCGCAGGGAATATGTAGGAGCATATAAACAAACTATTCTCGGTCCTTTATGGCATTTCATTTCTCCCATATTCTCTACGCTCACCTTCATGCTCATATTCGGCAAAATTGCCAAACTGCCCACTGATGGGGTACCTATGTTTCTTTTTTACAATGCGGGCATCGCGGTGTGGAATTTTTTTAATGGTTGTTTTGGTAGTTCTGCCGGTGCATTTGCCAACAATGCGGGTATTTTTGGAAAGGTGTATTTTCCCCGGCTGATCATGCCGATGGCAAGCATCATATCCGCATTGATAAAGTTCGGTATACAGTTTTCTCTTTTTGTTGTTATCTATTTTTACTTTGTACTATTCCAGGATTATCGCCCGCAGGTAGGATGGGGGCTTTTATATTTACCGCTTACTTTATTGTTCCTGGCAGGCACGGGATTTGGTTCCGGCATCATCGTATCGTCTGTTACCACCAAGTACCGGGATATATCCCAACTGGTAAGCTTTGGTATGAACCTGCTGATGTACGCCACCCCTGTCATCTATGCCTACTCAACCGTATCTCCGTCATTAAAAGTTTTTTTGTCATTTAATCCGTTGGTAGCGCCGGTAGAAAGCGTGAAGTATGCGTTATTCGGTGTGGGCGAATTCACTATGATGGGTTGGATATATAGTTTGTGTTGTATGGTGGTACTGCTGTTTGTAGGGTTGATACTCTTCAACAAAGCCGAAAAGAATTTCATGGATATTGTATAAGTAATGAACAAAGCTGGTACGGCAACAGGCAAAAGCAACAGCGTATTCACCGACAACATTGACCATAACCAGCCCACATTTACAATTGCCCATTCACCATTGACCATTGACGACAACAACATCCGCCATTCACGATTTACCATTGACCATTCACCATTGACGACCACACCCCAATGAGCAACACCGTTATAAAAGTTGAAAATCTCTCCAAGCAATACCGCCTGGGTGATGTAGGCACAGGTTCATTAAAGGATGACATGAAACGGTTTCGTTACAAGCTAATGGGCAGGGAGGACCCCTTTATAACCGTTGGCGAGGAAAATGAACGCACAAAAACGAGCACATCAGATTATGTCTGGGCTTTGAAGGACATTAATTTCGAAATACAAAAAGGTGAGATAGTAGGTATCATTGGCCGCAACGGGGCAGGTAAAAGTACCTTGCTAAAAATACTAAGCCGCACCACCGGCCCTACCATAGGCACTGTTAAGATGAAAGGACGTATAGCCAGTTTACTGGAAGTAGGCACAGGTTTTCATGGTGAATTGAGCGGCCGGGATAATATTTTTTTAAATGGCGCCATTATGGGCATGAGCAAACAGGAAATTAAAAGCAAGTTTGATGAAATAGTGGATTTTGCGGGAGTGGAACGCTATATTGATACGCCGGTTAAAAGATATTCATCGGGTATGTATGTGCGTTTAGCCTTTGGCGTGGCGGCACACCTTGAACCTGATATATTAATTGTAGATGAAGTATTGGCCGTAGGTGATGCAGAGTTTCAAAAAAAGGCATTGGGGAAAATGAAAGAGGTAAGCAATAGAGAAGGAAGGACCGTATTATTGGTGAGCCATAATATGACAGCAATAAAAAATTTATGCCCTCAAACCATATTTATGAGAAATGGCACGGTCAGTATGATGGGTGACACTGACCAGGTAATGAATCTATATTTAAGCCATGATAAAAACAGCAGCTTAAAACAATCTTTTGAAGAACCTGGTATTGCTCCCGGCAATGACCTGGTTAAAATGAAGCGAATTGAAATAGTTCCAAAGCTTTTAAATATAGACGAACCCATTACCGTGTACACAGCAATAGATATCGAGTTTGAATTCTGGAATTATTCAGCCGATACCTCCCTTAACCTGAGCATGCACTTATATACTATCAATGGCGAGTGCATATTTAACGTGGGAACAGAATCAAAAAAGCTGTCCATTGGTTTGCATAAATCCACTTGCGAAATCCCCGCCAACCTGCTCAACGACGGTATTTACAGTATCTCGATGATGATAGTTGGTGAAAGCTCTTACCCCATTTATAACTTCGAAGACGCAGTAAACTTTGAAGTGACAGAAAACAGGGCTGGGTCTAACTGGCACGGTAAATGGCCCGGACTTGTAAGGCCTAAATTACGGTTTACCTTAATTTAATCAATGATCAATGTAACTAAAACATACCTCCCCCCTTTCGAGGAATATACTGCTGTATTAAAGCGTGCATGGGATAAAGCCTGGATCACCAATCATGGTGAACTGGTGCGGGAACTGGAACAAAAGCTTCAGGATTACCTTGATAATTTGAGTTATGAATGAAAAAAGAACTTATGGATTGGATATTCTTCGTTCAGTAGCTATACTATCAGTGCTTGGAACTCATTCTGGATGGCTTCTTCCTGATTTTATTAATATATATATTCAACGTTATTTTTTAGACGGCGTTTCTCTATTTTTTGTATTGAGTGGATTTCTTATAGGTCTTATTCTTTTAAAAAAAATAAATGAAACTGACTTCGGTTTAAGTCAACTTGTTAATTTTTGGGCTAGACGTTGGTTTAGAACATTACCAGCATTTTTTAGTACAATATTAATATTATTGGTATTTGGTTATTTTAATCAAAGCTTACCTACAATTAAAACACTTATAAAATGTATTACCTTCAGCCAATCACTATTTAAGGATACGGGTGCTTTGTATAGTGAAGGATGGAGCTTATGTGTAGAAGAATGGTTTTATTTATTGATACCGTTAATCTTATTTTTTTGTATTAAAGTACTTAAAGCCAGTCAGAAACATTTGTTTTTAATAACAATCTTAAGCATAATCATACTTACAACAATTGCAAGATTCTTGCGAATGTCACAAATTAATTATTCGGATATTCACGAATGGGATATTAACATCAGAAGAGCAACTTTTTTCCGTTTAGATAGCATTATGTTTGGAGTATTAGGTGCCTACCTATATTATTACAAATATCAAATTTGGAAAAAGAGAAACCTCTTTTTTGGGTTGGGTATACTAATTTTTATATTTATACAAACTACCAATTTCTTAACTTTCTCATTATATTTTTGTTTACCGCTCCAATCGTTAGCTACTTTATTTTTATTACCTAAATTAAATTCTATAAAATCAGGTAACGGTATAGTATTTACAATACTAACTTTTATTAGTACTATTTCATATTCACTTTACTTAATGAATAATACACCTTTTTATAGTTTTATTTACCCGGTTTTTCAAAAATACTGTGTCATACCGCAGTCAATTCCTTTACCTAAATTACTAGCTTTCTCATTGTTTTATTTATGGGCATTTTTGAGTGCTTACTTAATGTATAAATTAATCGAAAATCCATTTATGAAGATAAGAGAAAGATGTACAAGAATGCCGCCTATGGGAGCCCTATCAGGAAAAAAATGAAGCATCAGCTAAAGGATTTAAACAAATTGAAGTTCGCCTGTCCTTCTCCGTGAATAACTACGGGCACTTCCACTCCAGGTGCAACTGGTAATCTGTAAACAATCTTTTGGTCTGTATATTTCCGGTTCCTTCCTGTAGTGATTCTAAATGAAATTATTGACCAACAGTATTTATCCATTCCGGATATTCTTGATGCCGAGGAATTAGATCTTGAAGTGCTTGAAGGGGCGGATAATTTTTGGAAAGACGGAAGTTTTTATGGTTGAAGCTGGCGTAGTAAATAAAGCATTTTTCAAATAGTTTTTAGACTTATCAATTTATAGATAAAAAAGAATACAGCATATTTGGCATAGCCGACATAAACAGGCCTTTACACCAGCGGTATTATAGTTAACAGAATTGGTATTTGGGAGAAAAGATGGAATAACAGATTTCTAATAAATGGATATAATTTGATAAACGTAACCAAAACCTACCTTCCCCCTTTCGAGGAATATACTGCTGTATTAAAGCGTGCATGGGATAAGGCGTGGATCACCAATAATGGGGAACTGGTGCAGGAGTTGGAGATAAGATTAAAAGAATACCTGGACGTAAAGAATTTGTTGTTTACCTGCAATGGGACCGTTGTATTGCAAATGGCTTTAAAAGCCTTTAATATTACTAAAGAAGTGATTACCACTCCTTTTAGTTATGTCGCTACCACTAACGTGATTTTATGGGAAGGATGTAAGCCGGTATTTGTAGATATTGATCCTCGAACCCTTTGCATAGATGCATCAAAGATCGAAGCAGCAATTACGCCGGATACAGAAGCTATTTTGGCAACACATGTTTACGGTATACCATGCGACGTAGAAAAGATTGAAGAGATTGGTAAAAAATATAATCTGAAGGTGATCTATGACGGGGCACATGCATTTGGTTGCACATTCAAAGGAAAATCATTGTTGAGTTATGGCGATATTAGTACCTGCAGTTTTCATGCAACCAAGGTTTTTCATACGGTGGAAGGTGGTTGTATTGTTGCAAATGATGAAGCCATAGCAAGGCAACTTTATTTATATAGAAGTTTCGGCCATGTAGGAGACGATTATTTTTCAATTGGCATCAATGGAAAAAATACAGAACTACATGCAGCTATGGGCCTCTGTATTTTGCCAAAAATGTCTGAAATAATAAATGCCAGGAAGGCTGTGTTTGAAGTATATAGCCTCCTGTTGAATTTTAAGAAAATAGAACTACCCTTGTTTGAAAAAAATCTTCAGTATAATTATTCTTATTATCCAGTGATATTTCAGACAGAAGAGGTGTTGTTGAAAGTAAGGGAAGCCTTGTTGCAAAATAATATTTCCACCAGGAGGTATTTTTTCCCTTCGCTAAATAAATTACCCTTTTCTATCGGCACTCAGCTATGCCCTATTTCAGAGAATATAAGCAAGAGAGTACTTTCCTTGCCACTATACGACGACCTTGAACAATGTGATATTAACAGGATTGTCAATATTATAAATGAAATAGTTTAGGATGAAGCTGGCTATTATGCAGCCCTATTTTTTTCCTTATCTCGGGTATTACCAGTTGGTTGGTGCCGTGGATAGTTTTGTGTTTTTTGATGATGTTAATTTTATCAATAAAGGATGGATAAACCGAAACCAGTTGCTTCAGCAAAATCAACCGTTAAGGTTTACCATACCACTAGTGAAAGCAAGCCAGAACAAGGTAATCAATGAAATTGAACTGGAGGATTTTGACAAATGGCGCAATGGTTTTCTTAAGACTGTTGAAATGAGCTATAAAAAAGCTCCTCATTTTTCATTCATGTTTAACTGGTTAAAGGAGTTTCTTTTCAAGGACGACTATTCTTTAATAGGCGACCTTGCTGCAGAAAGTGTAAAGGCCATTGCAAGGCTACTGGACCTAACCACCCAATTTAAAAGTGCTGCATCGTTACACTATAAAAACGGCAAAATGCAGGACGGGCCTCAAAAAGTAATGGAGATTTGTAGAATCCTAGGTACTGACACGTATATCAACGCAAAGAACGGAACTGCATTGTACGACAGCCAACAATTTGCCGCAATGAATATTGAACTGAAATTTATCGATATGCATGAGATAAGATACATGCAATTTAAACGGGATCAATTTGTACGCGGGTTGTCTATTATTGATGTATTGATGTTTAATAGCCTTGCCGAAACAAAACAACTGCTTACTGAATTCTCTTTAAAGTAACAAAATGACGAAACTACAAATGGTTTTGAAAAATTCATTCAATGTAAATGAATCTGAAATGATTGATGAAGTGAAATTGATGAGCTATGGTGAATGGGATTCATTAACACACATGTTTTTTATAACTAAGCTTGAGGAAGCATTCGATATCGAACTTACAGGTGATGAGATAGCTGATATGCAAACAATTGGGGATATCAAAAAAATAGTTATTTCTAAAGGAAAAGAATTGTAATGGAGATATCGCAGGCAAGAATTTTAATTACCGGAGGCGGAAGGGGCATAGGGAACTTTATTGCAAATGGGTTACTTGAAAAAGCTGCCAAAATAATCGTTGTTGACCATGATGAGCAATTGTTAAATAATTTACCGTTACATGAAAATCTTAAAAAATATAAATGTGATATTACCGACCCCAGTGCGGTTGAATGTTTGATAAACCAAATTTTTGAAACCGCAGGAGGCATAAATGTCTGTATCAACAACGCAGGAATTATTCACAGTGAACCACTGGTTAATATTTTATCAAGAGCTGAAAAAAAGCATAGTGTTGGTAACTGGCAAAAAGTTATGGATGTAAATCTCAATGCCGTATTTTATATTACCTCCAATGTTGCAGAACATATGATGTTGAAAAGGCAAAAAGGGGTAATTATTAATGTTAGTTCTATTTCCGCACAGGGTAATGCCGGACAATCCGCATATGCAGCATCGAAGGCTGCTGTAGAGGCACTGACCAAAACATGGAGTAAGGAATTGAGTATGTTTAAAATCAGGTGTGCCTGTATTGCCCCTGGTTTTTTTGATACCCCATCTACCCAACAAAGCCTTACTGAGAATATGCTTTCTAAGATGCAAAAAGCCGTTCCTCTAGCCAGGTTAGGGGAGTTAAAAGAATTGTTATCCGCTGTTGAATTTATTATAGAGAATGAGTATTTTAATGGCAAAGTACTTGCCTTAGACGGGGGCTTAATTCTTTAACAAGTCCATGGAATATCAATATAATTTGGGACTAAAGTTTTATGAGATTGCTGCCAGGTATGAAAATCGGCCAGCGCTACAATATCCCTCAGGAGAAAGTTATACCTATGGGTACATTAATAAACTGTCTAACAAGATCGCAAGGTTCTTATTGATGAAAGGGATCGAAAAAGGAAATGTAGTTGCGATATTTAACGATAAATCTCCTTACGCATTCTCTTTAATGATCGCGTGTTTAAAGATTGGAGCCATTTACACTAACCTGGATACTTCCAGCCCATGGACCAGACTTCAGAAAATAATTAATACATGTCTTCCGAAAATTTGCTGTTTTGACCTTGTTAATTCTTCAATAAAGAAAGAGGTTGCCCAAACACTTCCTTTGATGGAATATGTGGAACTCCAGGATGGGAATTTTCAAAAAGCAACGGACGACTATAGTGATCTAAATCTTGCGGAAACCTTTGCAGTAGATGGGAATAATCCTGCCTACATTATGTTTACTTCAGGTTCTACCGGGTTTCCAAAAGGAGCAGTGATGAGTCATAATAATGTTTTAAATTTTATTCAATGGGCAACGCACACTTTCAATGTAACGGAAGAAGACATTTTAACCAATGCCAACCCAGTTTATTTCGACAATTCTGTTTTTGATTTTTATACTTCCCTGTATAATGGCGCGGCGCTTGTTCCACTTGCGAACGACCTGGTAAAAAATACCCGACAACTCGTTCAGGCAATCAACCTGTCAAAGTGTACTATTTGGTTCTCCGTACCATCCTTACTTGTATATCTTTTAACTACCCGGGTACTTTCAAAAAATGATTTTACTTCCATTCATAGTATATCATTTGGAGGAGAAGGCTTTCCAAAAAATAAGCTGAAGCAACTATTTGATTTGTTTGGAGGCAGGATTAAACTGTACAATGTATATGGCCCTACCGAATGTACCTGCATCTGTTCTTCCTACATCATTACGGAAAAGGATTTTGAAAACATGCATGAGTTAGCTCCGTTGGGATTAATGGCGCCTAACTTCAGCTATGAAATTTTACCAGTTGAAATTAGCAATTCAAATTTTGGAGAATTGGCGCTTCTTGGACCCTGTGTTGGCATGGGCTACTATAACGATTTTGAAAGAACGGCCAGATCATTTGTTCAAAATAAAAAAAGTTTGTTTCCACAGATCATGTATAAAACGGGTGATATGGTTGAAAAGGCTGAGAATGGTTACCTGTATTTCAGGGGCAGGGTAGATAACCAGGTAAAGCATATGGGGTACAGAATAGAACTTGAAGAGGTGGAAGCTGCTTTTAGTTCATTAAATTATATAAACGAAGCCGGCGTCATATACGAAATGGTTACTGCCGACCTGGGACAGATAAAAGCATTTGTGAGTATTTCTGATCCGGGAAAGGAAGGAAACCATATTTTGGATGATATAAAAAGGCTGCTACCCGCCTATATGATTCCAAAAAAACTAGTCATTTTACCTGCCTTACCCAAAAACAATAATGGTAAAATTGACCGCAAACAACTAGCTCAAATAGCATGAAAAAAGATCTTGTAATATTTGGAATTGGCAAAATAGCAGAAGTTATTTTTTATTATGCCAAAGAGGAATGCGGCTTTAATGTGGTGGCATTTTGCGTGGATGAACAATATAAGAATGCTGAATATTTCCAAGGGCTACCGGTTTTGTCATTTGATAAGGTAGAGCAGTCATTTCCTTCCTCCACACATGATATGTTTATAGGAGTTGGCTATCAGGATCTTAACAGGCTTAGGGAAGCGAGGTGCCTTGAAGCTATTGCCAAAGGTTATGACCTTGTATCCATCATTAGCCCCCTGGCCAATGTCCCCGCCAATGTCAGCATTGGTTGGAATTGCTTTATTATGCCACCGGCAATCATTCATCCCTGCGTTACGATAAAGAATAATGTTTTTGTTTGGAATGGTGCAATGGTGGGGCATCACTCCCTGGTTGAAGATAATTGCTGGTTAACATCTTCCTGTAATATATCCGGCAATGTGCAGGTAGGCTCAAATACATTTATGGCTGTAAATGCGACCATTGGACATAGTGTTTCAATAGGAAAGAATTGTTTTATCGGCGCCAATGCATTAGTTACAAAAAACCTCGAAGATGAAAAAGTGGTGATTGTTGAATCTACAAAAGCAATCAGGCTAAACAGCCATCAATTTTTGAAGATGTCTAATTTTTCAAGTTTGTAATATGGAGTGGGGAAAATCTAAATTTATTGATGGACTCGTTGATAAAATTACCTGGGCAAATTCTCATGCACAAGTACCTACACTATTATTAAAAGAAGATAGGTTGCGGGTCTTTTTTGCGACGAGACCAAAAAATGATATAACGTTGACCACATTTTGCGATCTTGATTTGAACGACTTATCTAAAGTTTTATACGTCCATGATAAACCGATACTTGAATTGGGCGGACCTGGAACTTTTGATCAATTTGGAATTATGCCTAGTTCAGTAATTAACAGGGATGGCATTATTTATCTATATTATAGTGGATGGTGTCGAAGTGTCGGGGTTCCATATAATAACTATACAGGTATAGCTATAAGTGAGGATGGAGGCGATACATTTAAAAAACTTTTTAAAGGGCCTATTATAGATAGAACAAAATTTGAGGTATTCTCAGCAACTTCACCGGAAGTTTATTGTCAGGATGATGTTTGGCATATGTGGTATTGTTCAGGTACCAATTGGCATGATGTTAACGGCAAGTTTGAACATACCTATGATCTGAAATATGCATCTTCCACTGATGGTTTGGAATGGAAGCAATATAATAAAACCGTGATACCCCAAAACGACGAATTTGAGGCCATTACAAAGCCCACCATCATTAAACTGAATAATAAATATCATATGTGGTATTGCTTCAGGGGAACTTATAATTTTAGAAAAGGAGATGGAGCTTATAAAATTGGTTACGCAGAATCATCAGATTTAGTTAATTGGAAAAGAATGGATGAAGACTCGGGCTTCAAACCAACTAAAGGTGAATGGGATTCTGAAATGATGGCTTATCCTGCCGTAATAAAAATAAAGCATGACCATTATATATTTTATAATGGTAACGACTTTGGAAAATTTGGATTTGGATACTCAAAATTAATTTGATAGCCATGGAAGATATATTAGTCAAATCAGATTATATAATGGAAACAGAAAGGTTAATACTTTCTCTAATTGAGTTGGACGACGCAGATCAATTATTTCCTAACATGTCTAACCAGAATATTTCTGTAGATATGTCCTGGAAACCACATGAAACTATTGACGAGACATTGGGATTTATTGAAAATGTACATGCCAGTTTCAGTAATGGAAAATCAGTCACATGGTGTATAAGATTGAAAAGTGATATAAAGACAATTATCGGTATTTTTTCTATCATTAGTATAGTTAGGCAACATCGTGAGCTTATATATGATAAAGCTGAACTGGCTTATTGGATTGCCCCGTTTTATGAGAAAAAGGGGTACATGAGTGAATCAGCGAAAGCCGTTTTGGCATTTGGTTTTGAAAAACTAAAACTTCACAAATTTGTAGTTTCTCATCATATAAACAATGAGAACTCAAAGAAATTGATTCTTAGATTGAATTTTAGACATACATATATTGAAGAGCAAGCCTTCATGAAAAACAATATTTGGATTGATGTAGCACACTATGAATTATTAAAAATACGCTATCAAAAAAATGCGGTATGAAGAATTTAATCACAGATATATTTATTCATCCTGGGAAAAAAACTCCGTTACTAAATATTGGAAAAGAGTTTGAAGTCATAGATGGGATTTTACCAAATTTAATTTGGCCAACAGATCTACCCATTGAAGATGAAAATTCCCGGAATTTTTATGAAGGAAGGGCCAGGCAATACGAAGATACTTTGCATTTGACTTTTTTTACCCATTTGGCAGATGAAATAAAAACCCGGAATTCCTTTATTGATAAGTTAAACTTAAAAAGTAATTCGAAGGTTTTGGAAATAGCTTGCGGGACTGGTAGAGATTCAATATTAATTTCAGAACGCCTTGGCAAGGAAGGTGAAATTCATATGCAGGATATATCAAAAGACATGATGAAAATATGCATGGAAAAGTTATCTGATGTTGACCTAAAAAAATCCTTCTGCTTGTCGAATGCACATTATTTGCCTTATCCAGATAGTTATTTTGACGCAACTTATTCTTTTGGCGCAATGGGTGAGTTTTCAGATAAAAAAAAGGTTTTTAGAGAAATTGTTAGGGTCACAAAGCCGGGAGGTAAAATTGTAATAGGCGATGAATCGATTCCAATATGGTTAAGGAAAACTCAATACTATAATATTTTAGTTAAGACAAATCCAATGTTTGAAGCAAATATCCCTTTCGAGGATATGCCTATTGAAGCAAGAAATGTAAATTTAAGTTGGGTATTAGGCAGCACATTTTATCTAATCGATTTCGAAGTTGGAGTTGGAGAACCTACTGCCAATTTTGACTTTGAGATTCCCGGTGTTAGAGGAGGCACATATAGAACCAGGTATGAAGGTCAACTTGAGGGAGTTAAGCTTGAAACAAAAGAAAGAGCATGGGAGTTTGTTAAATCAAATGGATTAAATATGCATAGCTGGCTGGATGAAATAATTAACGACCGGTTAAAAAATAATTCTCAATGAAGCACCAGGAAATGAAGTACGAGTACATGAAATACCATAAGGATAGGCCTTCTTATGTTGAAGGTGTAAAAAAAATGCTTGAATTGAACTTTAAGGAAGAGGATTATTTCAATCATTTTCCTGCATTCATTGGGCATCTAACTTTGGCAAGGTATCTATCATTATATGAGGCGTATAAATTAACTTTAAATGTAGCTGGGCATATTGCTGAAGTGGGGATGGATAAGGGCACAGTTTCTTTATTATTTGCTAAGTTGGTAAAGATATTCGAACCTAATTCTATAACACTTGTGCATGGTTTTGATTGGTTTCAAGGTACTAAACCTACAAATGAAGAGTCTTTTTTAAAGGCAGGTAGTTATAAAACAGAAGAACTCATTGTTCATAAATTGATTGATGCTAATGGTTTAGAAAACATGATTCATGTTCATAATTTAGATGCTACCAAAGATTTCCCTATCTTTTTTAATCAGCCTGAAAATACTCATTTGCAGTTCAAACTTGTTTTTTTAGACTGTGGTGTATATGGTGTGGTTGCTGAGAGTATAAAACATTTTTGGGATAGAATTACACCTGGAGGTATCTCAGTATTAGATCATTATAGTTTTGAACAAGCTCCCGGTGAAATGCGTGCCATTAGGGAATTTCTACCCAATGTAAAATGGAAGCAATTTCCATTCGGATGGATGCCGGCAGCATATGCAATTAAGGAATGATAATGAAAGTAGATATGAATGTTAATTCTGACCCTTTAGTCAGTATTTGCTGCGTTACTTACAATCATGAAAGTTTCATAAAGCAATGCCTTGATGGTTTTGTTATGCAGCAAACAAATTTTCTTTTTGAAATTCTCGTTCATGAAGATGCATCAACCGACATTACAGCAAAAATTTTAAGAGAGTATGAATCCAAATACCCCCAATTATTTAGATGTGTATATCAAACCGAAAATCAGTTTTTGAAGCAAAATACTTTAATTAATATTTTGTTTCCGATGGCGAGGGGGAAATACATTGCATTATGCGAAGGAGATGATTACTGGACAGACGAATATAAACTACAAAAACAGGTAGATTTTTTGGAGGCAAATGAGGATTATGCAATTTGTTTTCATAGAGTATATGAATTAAAAGAGGAGAAAGAACTTAAGTTATCAAATTTAAATACATCCGAAAAGGAGGAAACCTACACTATTGAAAATTTGGCAAACGGTAATTTTATTCACACACCTTCTGTTGTCTTTAGGAATGGCCTAATAAAAGAATTTCCGGCATGGTTCTTTAAGTCCCCGGTAGGTGATTATCCTTTGAGCATGCTTAATGCAGGACAGGGTAAAATTAAATATTTACCTGAACCAATGTCGGTTTACAGGCATAGTGTTGGTGGTATTTGGGGTGCAAAAGCAAGTATTTACCAGATAACTAATTTTGTAATAGTGATTGATTATTTAATTGCTGAATTCGAAAGCAATATTATTGTTGTAGCAAACTTAAGAAGACAAAAAAATTGTTTATTACTGGCACTGTTGAAGGAATATTTAAAAGGTGATAATATTGAATTGTTTAAAACAAACCTCGTAACAGCCATTGATAAAAATGACCAATTCTTACTGAACTGGATCGATAAAGAATTTCTCCCTTTATTGAAAGAAAAGGAAGAAATTAGAAATACATTATTAACCATTCAGCATTCTACAACTTATCGCCTGCTGAAAAGACTGAGGGTTTTTAAATAAAGATGAATTATTACACGCAGTGTCTGTATTAATATTAATACCATTATATAAAAACTTTGAGGCTTTGTCGGAGGGCGAAATGATTTCGTTGAAGCAGGTTTTTAAAATCATGGAAAGGAGACGTTTTGGTTTCCTGCTGGCAAAAGGCTTTGATTTTAAAGGATACTCCACGTTTGCAGAGTTATATGGGATCCGGTATGAAAAGTATGAATTCGATAAGAATTATTTTGAAAATTTAGCAGGTTATAACAGGCTATTGATCACGCAACAATTTTATGAAAGATTTGTTGCTGTGGATTTTATTTTAATCTATCAAACAGATGCCTTCGTTTTCCGTGATGAACTAGATCAATGGTGCGCTATGAAATATGATTATATTGGTGCGCCCTGGAGCGGAAATCATTTTTATAATGATGCTCCTTTACTTGGCACTGGCAATGGCGGTTTTTCTTTGCGCAATATAAAAAGTAGTTTAAAAGTTTTGATGAAACTTCGATGCCTTGAGGTATTAGAACAATATAAAAATTTTAATTGGAGGGGTATTGTTATTCGGTTGCCAACGATATTATTTCAACTATATTGGTCAAGTAGGATACCAGGTAATTTCGAAAACAGTTATTCTTTTCAGGAAGATGTTTTCTGGTGCAAAAGCGCTCCCGCCCGCTTGTATAATTTTACTTGCCATTCTTCTATATTAAATTTATTAGGAAAGCTATTGGTTAAAAATTCTTATAAAATAGCTCCAGTAGATGTGGCCAGTAAATTTTCTTTTGAAACCAATCCTATTGGATTGTTCCAACTTAATAATGGGAAGTTACCATTCGGCTGTCACGCCTGGGAGAAATATGACATTGGTTTCTGGACTCCATTTATTTTTAACAAGTAAAGCAAATGCCGGATTATCCTAAGATAAGTATTGTTACACCTTCTTTTAATCAGGGTGAGTTTATTGAGGAAACCATCTTGTCGGTGATTACTCAAAACTATCCCAATCTTGAGTATATTATTATTGATGGAGGAAGTACGGACGGCTCTGTAGATATTATTAAGAAGTATGAAAAATATCTTAGTTATTGGGTAAGTGAGCCTGATAAAGGGCATGGAGATGCATTAAACAAAGGATTTGTACGTACTACCGGTGATATAATGGCTTGGGTCAATAGCGATGATAAATATTTCCCCTGGACACTCGAAACAGTTGCGCAGGTTTTTACACAACATGAGGATATAAACTGGATAGTTGGCTTATACTCCAATTTCGACCGGAAAGGAAGTATAACATCGGTGAGGGCTGAATATAGAAATATTTATAGCTATATTTTCAGAGATCTGCATATCCAGCAGGAATCCGTTTTCTGGCGGAGAGCGATGTGGACTAAAACCGGCGGCTATATTGATGCTAGTAAGCCCTTAATGATAGATACAGAATTGTGGTGCAGATTTTTCCTGCAGGATGAATTATGGCATTTAGACAGGGTACTGGGAGGATACAGAATGACTGGGCTCAACCGGGCCCATGTGTTTAAGAAGGAGGTGGAAGCAGATGTAAATAAGAGCTTGACCTACCTGGTTGAGCATCTTCCCGAAGAAAAAAAAAGATTGTTGGAAAACATCAAACGCTATTCAATTGATTTAAGATACTATTATAAAAAGATTGATGAAATCAGCGGCTCATTAAATAAAAATTTGCTGCTTCAGGCCACACCACATTTTCTTTACCAGCAAGCGCATAATTTCTTCTTCCGTAAGAGCATGGAGAAGCAAAACCTGGCGACGCCAATACAACCAACACACGATTCATTAGTGATCAGGAGATTATTGAGTGAAAATGATAAATGGGTGAAGCAGGACATGGCTTACCAGTTTCCGTATTAAATATGAAATTTTCCTTTGTAGCTACATTTAAAAACCGCGATCAGAAAAGGATCAGGCTATTTCTAGATTCTTTGCAACAGCAAACGAACAACGATTTTGAACTTATTTTTATAAACCAGGGAAGCGATGCCGATGTGAATGAGTGGATCGAAAAAATAGTGTTGGAATATTCCTTTGTTGACTATTACTACAACTGTACAGAAGGGTTTCTTTGGAATAAAGGCAACGCTCTGAATGTAGGCATAAAGGCCGCAAGGGGCGAATATATAATTGTAGCTGATGTTGACCTCATCTTTCTGCCTGGTTATCTTGAAAGCATAAATAACTTATTAAAACCTGGCTTATTTATCACACACAATGCCCTTTATATCCCAGAATCATTTATTATTAATGCTATTGCTGATGTAACAAATCAAGAGCACAATGCTCAGTTTGAAGAAGCTTTTCACAGTGCATGTGTGGCAGAAAAACAAGCATTGATAAATATCAATGGCTATGATGAATTCTATTTGGTTTGGGGTGTCGAGGACGATGACATAATACGGCGTCTACGGCAATCCGGACAGAAGCAAAAGCACATATCTTCAAATGACCTGAATATATTTCATCAATGGCATCCTTCTGTTTCATTTGCAAGGCCAAGCGCCTGGTATTTATTAATGGTAAACCACCTTTTTTCAATTAATCAAATGACAACGTTCAATTCAAACTGGGGAATAAGCTATAAAATTGCCGACCGCCCCGTTTTGAATAGGATGGTTTCACAGCGTTATAAAAATAGTACCCGGCTTGGTTTCAATGAAGGCCATCGCTTATTTTTTTTTAATTCACTGATGAAACAATTCCATGAATTACCAACCGGGGAAACTGCATATTTATCTTATGCACATATAAAACCCGCCGTGCAGGCAACTACATCTTTTTCTTTGTTCAAAAGAAAGAAGACCAAAGCTGTAGCAGCCGAAGAGATTACGATAAATGAAGTTTCTCAATTTTTTCAATTTTTTATCGGTTGCAATAGACCCCTGATGCAAGATTATTACTATAAAGAATCAGGAAACGAATTTTTGTTTGTGTGTATAAAAAGATAAGCGCTTCAATTTAAATGGCTGTGAAGTAGTGATAGCTAAATATTAAATATCGACTCAGCGATTTGTATTTATAAAATATTTTAGAAGCTTAATTGCAAATGTTGAGAAATATTACACATCTACTGTTCAGGCTGATTAAACTTCACTTTACAAGAAAAAATCCAAAAAAAGTTTTATTAGTTGCAGAGTATTCGAAAATTGGAGGTACACGAACTTATTTTCTATCCCTCTTGCAATTTTTAAAAACAAGCCCTTATGAGGTTACGGTTTTAATGAATAACCAGGCGGCCGATGCTGAAATAGACAACTTAATCAAATCCAATGGTTTCAAAACCCTTTCCTGTGATTTTGA
Organism: Ferruginibacter sp.; assembly: GCA_039922375.1. Taxonomy (GTDB): domain Bacteria; phylum Bacteroidota; class Bacteroidia; order Chitinophagales; family Chitinophagaceae; genus Ferruginibacter. The sequence goes on along the minus strand of JBDSAA010000073.1, from coordinate 24,093 downwards.
TTTCTGGTGCATCGATTTGGACAATATTCATCCCGGCCTTACAAAAAAAGATTTGATCAGTTATCAGTTAAAAGAAATGTTATTCTGGTGTGATATTATAAAGAAACATAGTTTTTCAAGAATTGTTTTTAGCTGCAGTTACCCTGGGCAATACTTGTATATATTTTTATTACCTATAGCAGTGCGTTATATTCTTCATACACAGCCAATAAAAAAAGCCGACCGTTACAAAAGATGGCTATTGTCAAGCCAATTGAGTACATCTAAAAAAATAATCACCGTCTCCCAATCCTCAAAAATAGCAATTGAGAAATTTTGGCTATCAGGTCAAAGCAATAAACATGTAAATTTTCTCCATAATTTTTATGAACCTAAGTATAAAGTGAAAGAGTTAATAAGCACAAATGGTTTCAAGCGAATACTTACAATTGGTGCCGTAGAGGAATATAAAAACCCCTTTTTTTTTATTGAATGTGCCAAACAAATCCTAGCTGGTAATAAAACAAACACCATAATATTTACCTGGGCTGGAGATGGTAGCCTTTTGCCCGAATGTAGAAATAGAACGAAGGATTTTCCCCAGATACAATTTGTTGGCAACATTGAAAATGTAGAGGAATTATATGCCGCCGCTACTATTTATTTTCAGCCAAGTTTGCAGGATAGCCATGGCATAGCAGTATTGGGCGCTATGTATCACAAACTGCCATGTGTTGTATCTGATAACGGGGGGTTAAAAGAATCTGTAAAACATGGGGTTGCTGGCTGTGTGGTGAATGTGGTTGATACCTTAAATGCAGTTGCAAAAATTAATGATCTTTTAAATGATGAAAGCGTGAGGAAATTGATGGGTGACAATGGTTATAATGATTATAAAAAAAAGTTTACCAGGGTAGCCTGGGAACAAAATATGAATGAAACGTTTTATTAATTAATGCATCTGGCGCCGATAATATTATTCGTATATAATCGCCCTTGGCATACGCTACAAACCCTTGAAGCATTGACGAAGAATGAATTGGCTAGCCAATCTATTCTTTACATTTATGCAGACGGGCCTAAAGGCAGTAAGGACGATAAATACCTTAACCAAATAAAAGAGACAAGGACTGTAATAAGAAATAAGCAATGGTGCAAGGAAGTGATCATCAAAGAACAAGTTGTTAACCTGGGGCTGGCTGATTCGATTATAAATGGAGTAACTGAAGTATTAAAAACGTCAGCCTATGCTATTGTTCTTGAAGACGATATTATTACTTCCAGCTACTTTTTAACCTATATGAATACCGCACTTAATCTGTATCGGAATGATGAGCGTGTTATGCATGTTAGCGGGTACCAGTATCCAATTAAATCTCCGGAAGATTTACCATCCACCTTTTTTGTAAATATTCCAACGTGTTGGGGATGGGGTACCTGGGATAGGGCATGGAAATATTTTAACAACGATACCGGTTATCTCATTAATGAACTTCATAAATTCAAATTATTGAGGCGATTTAATCTTGACGATCACTATGACTATTTTTGTCAATTGGATCAAAATGAGAAAGGGGTTTTAAAAACCTGGGCCGTAAAATGGTATGCAAGTTTTTTCTTACAACATGGATTTTCGCTACATCCAAACCATTCGCTCACAAAGAATATCGGTTTGGATAATTCAGGGCAAAATGGTGGCGATACATCGCAGAAATATGGTAATCAAAAAATTATTGAGGAAGTTAAAGTTGATAGAATAAAGCTAAAAGAATCAAACATTGGGCGTAAGCAGATTAGTCTGTTTCTAAAAAGTAATGTTGGAAAATACAATGTTGATTTTTTAAGTAAGATTAAAGCCGCTATAAAAAGAAACCTTCCAGTTAGTATTTTACTTAATCTCCAAAATCCAGTGTCCAGGAAGTTTGGGTTCGACAGGGGACTACCAATCGATAGGTTTTATATTGAAGATTTTTTGTCTGCCAACAGTAGTAAAATTAGCGGTACTGTTCTTGAAATTTCGGAGCCAACCTACACTAATATGTTTGGCAACGGTGTAGTTAAAAGTGTTGCACTACACTATTCCGGGGAACACTCAAAAGCCACCCTAATTGGTGACCTTACTGAATATGAAGGATTGCCAAAAGATTTTGCAGATTGTTTTATATGTACACAGACATTAAATTTTATTTACGATTTTAAAAAAGCAATCAATGGGATTTATCACATTGTAAAAAATGGGGGTACTGCCTTGGTTACTGTTGCTGGAATTTGTCAGGTTTCTCAATATGATGCCAATCGCTGGGGTGATTTTTGGCGGTTTAATCCACAAGGCATAAAAAGGGCTTTTGAAGAAGTATTTGGCGAAGAGAATATTGTAATTAAAAGTTACGGAAATTCTTATGCTGCTGCAGCTTTATTAAAAGGTATAGCGGCTAACGAAATAAAAAGAAATAAACTTACCTTTTTTGACCAGGATTACCCTGTCGTAATTACAATAATTGCCACGAAAAATGCTTAAAGAAATATATAAAAAAATCACTTCAAAAAAGCAACACAAATCTCCATTTGAAATGTTGGTTGAAAAGGCATTGAGTATGCCAAGGTTTAATCCTGCAACAATTGTTTTTGAGAATTATACATTTCATGTGCCCGACATGATTTCTGTGGTATGGCAGTTGGAGGAATTCTTTATTGATAAAAAATTTAATTTTAAATCAGCACAGGCAAATCCGGTAATATACGATTGCGGCGCAAATGTGGGGGTAGCCTCCATATTCTTTAGTAGCTGCTTTCCAAATGCAATTATCAATGCCTATGAGGCCGATCCAATTATTATTCCGTATTTGGAAAAAAATCTCCTAAATAATTTTGTTACGAATGTCAACGTTTTTAGTGGTGCTGTTTGGATCAACAATGAAGGAGTGGACTTTGCGTCAGAAGGCGGGGATGGGGGCTCGATGTATTTAGGGAATGAAAAATCCAGGGTGCCATCGTTTCGCCTTAAAGATAAATTAAGCGAAGAAAACGAAGTAAGCTTTTTAAAATTAGATATTGAGGGCTCAGAAGTAGATGTACTAAAAGATTGTGCAAGTGAATTACATAAAGTAAGGTATCTTTTTGTGGAGTATCATTCCTGGAAGACCCGCAGCCAGAATTTATCTGTTATGCTTAGTGTTTTAGAAAACAATGGGTTTAGATACGTTGTTGAAAGTCTGGGAAATAACAGAGATTTTTTTTTGGAAGAATTTGACAATAAACTTAATATGGACTTGCAACTAAATATATATGCAGTTAATACAGGATTTAAAGAATAATTTTTTATACAGGTGGACTTCCAGGCCTAAAAAAGTTGATAACAATTTCGCTGTAATTTTACTATATCATCGAATAGTTAATATTGAATCAGATCCGCAATTGCTTGCTGTAACGCCGGAAAATTTTGAAGACCATTTAAAATTTTTAAAAAAAAATTATAATATTCTTTCTTTTCAATCGCTCTTATATTTTTTAGAAAGCGATATTCCTATTCCTCCCAGGTCCGTATTGATAAGTTTTGATGATGGATACTATGATAATTTTACAAATGCTAAGCGCATTATAGAAGCAAATAGCGTCCCGGCTATTTTTTTTATTTCAACTTCCAATATTGATTCGACACAAGAATATTGGTGGGATGCACTGGAGAGATGTATTTTAAACAATGCAAGTTTTCCTTTAAAAATTGAAATCGATATAGAGGGAGTTGGTGTTCATAGTTATTTATTAGATAATAAAAGCGCTAACCAGAAATTATATGATTTTCTGATTGAGAAACTGAGAGCTGTCATCCCTGATAAGCGAGATGAAAGCTTAATTAAGTTATCTGTGATCTGCAATTCTGTTGAGGGTAGACAGTCTCATAGAGCGATGAGTAAACCTGAATTAATTGAATTTTCAAAGTCATCATTTGTTACCATTGGTGCTCATGCACACAATCATCCTTCCCTTGCTGCCTTGGATCATGATGTTCAAGAGCGGGAAATTATGTTATCAAAAAGTATTTTGGAATCCATAATTGAAAAACACGTTGACTTTTTTTCATATCCTTTTGGGACAATCAAGGATTACTCTGACACAACCAAAAATATTTGTAAAATGGGTGGATTTAAATTAGCAGTAGCAAATTATCCGGCAAAACTTTATAATACCGAAGATAGATATGCTTTGCCCAGATACCTTGTTAGAAATTGGGATAAAAATGAATTTTCTAAAAAACTCAATTCATTTTTTTTATGAAAATATTGCATATTACAAATAGCTTGACAGGAGGAGCAGGAATTGCAGCCTTGAGACTACATGAGGCAATGTTGAATGAAGGGATCGAATCCAAAATCTTAACCGGAAATAGTGGCAATCTCATTTCACAAAATATTACTCAATTTCGTCAACAAAATAAGTCTATTCTTAACAGCCGCTTGCAGAACTTTTTAGTTCGTTTTAAGGTTGGCGTTATGAATAGCCAAAAAAATTATATCAGCACTAAAGATTTAAAAGGTGCATATGAATTATTTACTTCTCCACTGACTGATTTTAACCTAAGGGCATGCAAAGAAGTCGAATGGGCGGACATTATTCACTTACATTGGATTTCTGACTACCTGGACTTCAATACTTTTTTTTTGAATTTAAATAAGCCTGTCGTTTGGACGCTGCATGATATTAATCCATTTGCCGGAGGGTTTCATCTTAGAAAAGATATTGCGGACAATAAAAGCTTTTCCCTGGTTGAAAAGCAATTTATGGAAATTAAAAGAAAAGCGGTTGCAAATGTGAAGTCCCTGACTGTCGTTTCTCCGTCTTTGTGGTTGTTGAAAGAATCCCAGAGGAGTTTAATGTTTTCTGGACGGCCACACTACCAGATATATAATACTTTGCCGCTCGATAAATTTTACATTCTTGATAAAATAGTAGCGAGAAAGATGTTAGGGATAAATGAAGAAGATAATATTATTTTATTGGTAAATAATTCATTCACTTTCAATAAAGGTGGAGATCTTTTAGAAGAGATGCTGAAAGACCAGTCATTGAAGTGTATTTCTTTTCATACTGTAGGCCATTTAAATACTGTAGCGGCTAATTTGCATGCACATGGCAAGATTGACAATATTTCTATTCAAAATCTTTTATATGCAGTTTGTGATGCGGTATTAATAATGTCCAGGGATGAAAATTTCCCTAACGTAATGCTTGAAGCGATGGCTTGTGGCAGGCCTGTACTTTCATTTAATATTGGAGGGATGTCCGAAATAGTTAATGACCATTGCAATGGTCTAAAGGCTTCGACGGTAGACTACACTGGATTGAAGCAACTGCTTCTTGATTTTGTGGAAATAAAAAATGAATTCAATGACAATGAAATTAGAAATATTGCCCTCAATAATTTTTCTTACCCTACGATATCAAAAAAATATGATGAGCTATATCAGCGTCTCTTAATGCCCAATGCACTATCCCAAAATATCCATAGTAACCCCGTCCTACAACCAGGGCCACTATATTGAACAAACCATTCAATCTATAATCGGTCAGGGTTATCCCAACCTCGAATACATCATCATTGACGGGGGAAGCACAGATAATACGACGGAGGTTATCAAAAAGTATGAACAGTACATTAGTTTGTGGGTCAGTGAACCTGATAATGGGCAAAGCGATGCCATCAATAAGGGCCTGGCAAAATGTACCGGTGATATTTTTAACTGGATAAACAGTGATGATTACCTGGAGCCGGGTGCGCTGCAAAAAATAGGTGAAGCATTTTTGAATGCTGATGCCGATATTGTTTGTGGGTTTACAAGGATATTCAGTGAAAGCAACCAACAGGATATTATGCTGCATCGAACAGAATTGTTTGATACTATGGAAGCCACTTTGGTGCAACAGCGTATCAACCAACAGGGAATGTTTTACCGGCTGTCCATCATTAAAGAATTGGGGGGTATCAACAACCATTTACATTTTATAATGGACCTTGAGTGTTGGTTTAGATACCTCTGCTACAAAGGCCAGAAAAGAATTGTATTGATAGATAACCTGCTGGCTCATTTCAGGTTGCACAAGGAATCAAAAACTGAAGCGCAGGCCCGGCAATTCAGGGAGGAGGAAAAAGCCATGTGGTATTATATACTGCAAGCCAATCGGCCTGGTGCAGCGTGGAGCAAATTTTTTGCAACAGACAAAGTATACCAGCCCGTGGCGCCATGGCAATTCGATGCTGTCAGGCCAAAACTTTTGTACGAAGAATTATCTCAAAAATATTTATACCCTGCACTTAGTGCGGGCAATAAAGTGTTGGGAAGAAAAGCATACAAGGCTTTGCTAAGATCGGGTAGGCTTTCACTTAACCTGCACCATATCGCCATCTTTGTTAAATTGTTTATAGGCAATATTCCTTTCAGAAAGTTTTTTAAAAACCATGCCTGAAGTATCCGTAATTATTCCTTGTTACAACCAGGGTGTTTATATAGAAGAGGCCATCAACTCCGTGCTTGCACAAACCTTCACTGACCTTGAAATTATTGTTGTAAATGACGGTTCCAATGATGGCCACACCTTATCAGTATTAAATGCTTTGCAAACGCCTAAAACAAGGGTGTTTCATACAAACAACAAGGGCGTATCTGCCGCAAGGAATTATGGTATTGCTCAAAGTTCAGGACAGTTTATTTTACCATTGGATGCTGATGACTGGATAGACAGCAAATTTCTTTCGGCAAGTGTTCCTTTGCTAAAACAAAACTCCCTGCTGGAAATAGTAGGAACCGGCGCCCGGTATTTTGGTGAAATAAGTACAACTGAATTATTGCCGGATTATAGCCCCCGGCGACATCTTTTACAAAACCTTTTTTTTAATACCAGCCTATTCCGGCGATCAGGTTTTGAAAAGATCAATGGCTATGATGAATCATTGCAGGATGGATGGGAAGATTGGGACATGTTTCTTCGTTTAATTGACCAGCCGCAACAGGTATATATGATAAAGGAATTTTTATTGCATTACCGTATAAAGGCGTTAAGCCGCAATGCCGGTCTTATTACAGAAAAAAAGCAACGGGTGGAGCAACAATTATTTTTAAAACATATCGACAAATACATGCGGCATTTTCCTGAACCCATCCAGGCATTACGGAATAGCGAATCCCTGCAACAACAGGTGGACAATTTTGAGCAGTACAAGGTGGAACTAGCTGGTTCGTTGAGTTACCGGTTGGGCCACTTTATTTTAAGCCCGGTGAAATGGATTTCAAAAATTGGTAAAGCTGCAAAATAAGGTGCCTTCCGTATCGGTTATAATTCCTAATTATAACCATGCCCGTTTTTTACCACAAAGGATAGAATCGGTATTAGAACAAAGCTTCCGCAATTTTGAATGTATCATCCTCGATGATGCCAGTACTGATAATAGTAAAACCGTTATTGAGCAGTATGCAGCACAGGATGCCCGCATTGCTTTTTACCCATCTCCCGCTAACAGTGGTTCGCCCTTTATTCAATGGAACAAAGGAGTAAAGCTTGCAAAGAACGACCTGGTCTGGATAGCTGAATCAGACGATCATTGTACGCCGGGCCTGTTACAGTCGCTGGTAGATTGTCATTTACAAAACCCGGCTATTGGCCTGGCTTATTGCCAAAGCAACCGGATGAATGAAGCTGGAAATATTACAGGTAGCTGGAAGACTTATACTGATGACCTGGACAACGGCTTGTTTGCAGAAAATTTTACAATGGAAGGCACAGAGTTTATTAAGCGGTTCCTGGTCTATAAAAATGTAATTCCAAATGCAAGTGCAGTAGTTTTTAGAAAATCATTTTTTAACAACGCCGGGTATGCAGATGAATCATTGAAGACCAACAGCGACTGGCTGACATGGCTTAAAATTGGGATGCAGGCAGCAGTGAGCTTTGTGGCTCATCCTCATAACATGTTCAGGCAGCATGAAGCAAGCGTAATAGCAAAATACAGTGTCGGTAGTGCAAGTGAATACAAAGAAAAATATGATGGCACCATGCGGCAGAAATTTGAGGATTGGTGTAAACAACATGCAATGCATCCGGATAAAAAAATAACTAAGGTAAACCAGCAATACATTTCATACGAGAACGGCAACAGGGGGCTACACTTGTTTCAGCAGGGCAAATTTTTACAGGCATTTCCCGCCATAGCGAAGGCATCAGTTTCTCCCCATTTAACATTGGGATATTTAAGAAGATTGATGGGGAGGGTTCGGCAATGATCTCCGTTATTGTATGTTCTGCTGATGCCGGAAGGCTTGCAAAGTTTCGCCTGAATGTGGAAGCCACTATTGGAACTCCTTATGAAGTACTGGCCTTTGATAACCGGAATGAAAAAAAAGGAATAGCAGCAGTGTACAATCAACTGGCGGCAAAAGCTAATTACGAGATATGTTGTTTTGTGCATGAGGATGTAATTATTTATACCAATGGCTGGGGCTTATTGCTGGAAAAAATATTGAAGGATACTGCCATCGGCCTGGTGGGTATTTCAGGCGCTGTATATAAATCACGCTATCCCGGCTCCTGGTCAGCCTGCGATCAAACACTTTACCGTACACACTCGATACAGCATTTTAAACACCTGGAGAAGCCCCTGGTAATTAACACCAATCCGGCCCATACTTCTTTAACGGAAGTGGCTGTTATCGACGGTGTTTTTATGGCCACCCGCAAAAATATATTTCAGCAGTTTAGCTTTGATGCTCAACTGCTGAAAGGATTTCATGGCTATGATATTGATTACTCATTACAGGTAGGCAGGCAGTATAAACTGGTCGTTAGTTACGAATTGCTGCTGGAGCATTTGTCAGAGGGGAAATTGTCGAATGATTGGTTAAAAGATAGTTTACAAGTGCATAAAAAGTGGAGGCAAAGGCTTCCCGTACAAATAGGCTCAATCACCAAAGAGCTGCGAAAACAGAGTGACTATCAAAGCTGTTCCTGTGTATTGGGTGTAGCCATCCAATATCCAGGCAATAAAAAATTAGCGAGTAAATATTTTTATTATTTGCTCTCTTATTTTTTTTCTAACAATAAATTCCGCTACGCTAAATCCGTATCGCGGTACTTGTTTAAACCAGGCAACTAATTATTGAAACTTGCTATTGTATCATTGATGGGCGGATCACCATGGGGTGGCAGTGAAGCCTTGTGGCATGCGGTTGCCCTCCACGCATTGAAGCAGGGAGACGAAGTGTTTGTATCCATATATGATTGGGGAAAAGTACATGATAAAATTGCACAACTGCAGGCAGCCGGTGCAGTTGTTTACCACAGGAAAAAATTTAATGCCTCTGCGGGGTTGATTGAAAAAATTTCCCGCTTTGTTGCACACAGGGTGCCTGCTGCCAATAAGGATTATCAATCAATCATTGATTTTAAGCCGGAGGCCATATTTATAAGCCAGGGCGACAGTTTCGACCTGGCCATTCATCACCGGCCATTGTATAAGCTGATAGCGAAAAATGCTATTCCTTATTTTTTGGTGTGCCATACACATCAACAGTATAGCTGGGTGCCGGATACAGCAGTTTTTCCGGGAGCCGTTGAAATATTCAGCAACGCAAAGCGGGTTTATTTTATATCGAAAAGGCAATGGCAAATAACAGAACGCAGGCTGGTTGCTAAAATTATAAACGGGCAATTTACCTGGAACCCTTTGAATATGGAACTACCTGAACAACCGCTCGATTGGCCGGATGAAACCATTATCCAAATGGCCATTGTAGGTGCACTGGAGGGCAATAAGGGACAGGATACAGCGCTGGAAGTATTAAGCCAGCCAGCCTGGACATTACGCAACTGGCAACTGAACTTTTATGGTAACGGTGAAGGCAAAATTTATTTGCAGTCATTGGCTGATTTTTATGGCATTGGCCACAAGCTGGTATTTCATGGGCATGTGAACGATATTAAAGCGGTATGGCAAACGAATCATATACTGCTTGTACCCAGTGCGGGTGAGGGCATGCCAATAAACCTCGTGGAAGCAATGGCTTGTGGAAGGCCATCAGTAGTAACCGATGTGGGGGGCAATACAGAATTAATTACCGAAGACGAAACAGGGTTTATTGCCGCTTCGCCTTCGACGGCGTCCTTTTCAACTGCCCTTGAAAAAGCGTGGGAAAATAAAGCAGGCTGGCGACAAATGGGCCGGCATGCATTTGATAAAACAAAACAGTGTTTGGACAAAAACCCGGAGATAGCTGTACACGAGTCTTTAAAAAATGGATAAATATCCTGGGGTGTATTTAAAACTGTCACAAGGGGATTAAAGGTTGCAAACTTTCAAAAGGTTGGCAACCCTTACGACAAATAAAATTGTGAATTTTCAGAGTCAAACTCCCCTCTCCTTCGGAGAGGGGCTGGGGGTGAGGTCAACGCACGGTGTTCGCATTACCGCAGAGGCAGGTATAAAAAAATAAAAATTACAAATGCTCCATTCGCTTGAAAAGATATTTGAAACCCAAACAATAGAGGTCAGCCACACAGGTGAAAGAATTCCATTGCACTCCAATACATCCAAAGAGCAGGGGCTTTTTCTTCAATCGGTATTCGATATTATAAAACCCTCCACCTCGCTTGAGGTAGGATTTGCTTATGGAATTTCCACCCTGTTTATTTTAGAAAAACACCGGGAGGCTGAATCTTCCAATGGGGCTCACTTAGTGATTGAGCCAGACAGCTATTGGGGCAATGCAGCAATACATAATATTGAAATCGAAGGCTTGTCGGCCTATCTGCAAATACGCCACGGGTATTCTGACAAAATCCTTACAGAATTATTTCATGCAAATTACAGGGTTCAGTATGCATACATTGATACCACAAAACAGTTTGATGTGGTGTTTATGGATTTTTATTTTATCAATAAAATGTTAGATGTGGGCGGAGTAATTATTTTAGATGATTGCGGTGGTAACTGGCCGGGGGTTCAGCGTGTGGCAAGGTTTATCAATACGTTACCCCATTACAAAGTATTGAAGGGGCATGGCATAGTTAAAAACGGCTATGCTAAAAGGTTAGCTCAAAATACATTTTCATGGATGCTTGATATTTTGCCGTTCAAAAAAAAGGTTTACCCTTCCACAAGTTTTAAAACGGATGAATGGCTTGGATTAAATTATAGCTGTATCGCTTTTCAAAAAGTAGCAGAGGACACCCGTAGCTGGGATTGGGATAAAACATTTTAATAATTGAATATGCCCGGCAACGCTCCTTTGGTAAGTGTTTTAATGACGGCTTATAACCGTGAAAAATATATTGCTGAGGCAATAGAGAGTGTGCTGGCATCTACCTGCACTAATTTTGAATTGATCATAGCAGATGATTGCTCCACCGACCATACTTTGGCAATAGCAAAAAAATATGAAGCAATAGATGCTAGGATCAAAGTATTTGTAAATGAAAAAAACCTGGGCGACTACCCAAACAGGAACCGGGCAGCCAGCTATGCAAAAGGGAAATATTTGAAATACCTTGACAGTGATGATACAATTTATCCGGAAGGCCTTGCGTACAGTGTAGCACAAATGGAAAAATATCCCGCCGCTTCATTTGGCCTTTCCATGATAGACAACGACCATTCTGTGCCATCCGTATTTATGAATAGCGAAGAAGTAATTAGGAAACATTTTTTTCATTCATCTCACCTTTCTACGGGGCCAACGGGTACCATCATAAAAAGAGAACTGTTTGAAAAAATGGGTGGGTTTGACACCCGCTTCCGTATGGCCAGCGATTCATTCTTTAATATTAAAATAGCCATACTTACACCGGTAGTTTTATTGAAGAACCGTTTTTTCTTTTACCGTATGCATGAAGGGCAGGAGCAAAACAACCCGAAGGGATATTTTATTTACGCCTACCTCGCCAATAAGGCAATGCTGAAAGAATTAAAACTTCCCTTAACGCATAAAGAAATTACCCTGCTGAAAAATAAATTCAACCGGGAACATGCGGTTGCTTTGATAAAACATTTGATCATAAAAAGGAAGCTCCGGGAATCATTTTTTGTAATGAAAGAAACCGATTTTGGGTTGACGGATATTATTAGAGGGGTCCTGCTCAGATTTAAATTGTAAATATTGTCTCCAGGGACAATGTCATTAAGTTAAGAATCCTCACACTCATCGCATGCTTATAGGTATTTGATATTGCCAAATAGCAAAGAGCCGTAGGCTCGAAACATTTTGTAGCAGCAGGTTTTAACCCGTTGTCAATAAATAAAACCCAATTGAGAGCCATAGGCTCGGGAGATATCTACACCCGATCGGTAGAAAACACAACGCTGACGTACCTATTTTGAATTTATTTAAAACCAACCTGGTCATTCTGTTTATATGGGCCGAACCTACGGTTCTCTTATTTATGAATGCAATAATCAACGGATTAAAATCCATTGCTACAATATTGATCGAGGCTACGCCTCTTCAAAGCCGATTTTTCTTTGCTCCATTCTTCACCTATTACATAAAGTGAGGCAATGCAAATCCTTAACTTAATGACATTGCTCCAAGGGTTAAAATGAATATGAAATTATTAGAAAGGATTTACGGAAAGTTTTTTGATAAGGCTTATTCAAGTCAAAAAATTAGCTATTCACAATGTGGGGAGGATATAATTGTGGATTTTGTCCTGACATGGGTGCTGGGAATAAAAGAACCTTCTTATATGGATATCGGAGCCCATCATCCTTATTGGATAAATAATACCTACCTTTTTTATAAGCGTGGGTTAACGGGTATTAATATTGAACCTGATCCCGTGTTATTTGACACATTAATTAAAAAAAGGCCCAATGATGTTAATATCAATAAAGGCATAGGTTTCAACAAAGAAAAAGAGATCGCCGATTTTTATATCATGTCGTCGCGGACATTAAATACTTTTTCAAAAGAAGAGGCTGAAAGAGTAAATAAGATCGGAGATATAAAAATTGAGGAAATAAAGCAAATTGAGTTAATTAATATTAATACGATTTTATCAGAATATTTTTCGGGCAAGCCACTTGACTTTTTATCCATAGATGTGGAAGGGCTGGACCTCGATATTTTAAAAAGTATTGATTTTAAACAAAACAAACCCAATGTTATTTGCGTAGAAACAATTGTGTTTACGGAAGGCCGGACTATTAAAAAATTACAGCCTACAATAGACTTCTTGTTGGCAAATGGCTATTTCAGTTATGCTGATACATCCATCAATACAATTTTTGTACGTGCGGATATATTATAGTAAAACGAAATGATCTTAAGGTGTCAGGTAATATTGATAGTATGCTTAAAAGCAAATTCGTTTAACAGAAAATGAGCGATAAGCATTACACTAACAGGAGTATGGCAACAAATATCAGCGGTATTTATGATTGAAATGCTGAATAGTATTTTTACCAGGCTTGGCTTCCAGGTCAAGAAAACCACAGCCCTGGAAAACGAGCAGCGGTATTTAAAAAGCGTTATTAACTGCCTGGAAGATTTATATGCCTACAGGCTGCAAAATGATGGCACTAAATTGAACAACGAAATTAGCGGTATCATTTTTTCAAAAAACCGTGCAATGCAATTGCATGCATTGCTGCAATCATATTTTCATTACACAATAAATCCAGCTCCGCTAAAAGTGTTGTTTACAACTGATAGCCCGGAACATGAGAGGGCTTATGAAATACTGCAGCAAGAATTTAGGTCGGCACCTGTTGAATTTATTTGTGAAACTGATTTCCGGTCCCAGCTTCAAACGATGGTGAAAGAAAGCAAGTCTGGCCGTATTTTTTTCATGACCGATGATGCCATATTTGTAGAGCGCTACGACCTGTCAACCGTGCGGCATTTTAATCCCCTTGCTGAAATATTTTCATTAAGGCTGGGCAGGGATGTACATTTTTCCTTTACACATAACAAAGAACAAATACTACCTGAATTCAATAAACAGGTTATAAATGACGAATACTTTAATAGCTGGATTTGGAACACCCTGCAGGGGTCACCGGATTGGTCTTATCCTCTGTCGGTTGATGCAACGATATTCAGCAGGGATGAGGTCGATATAATGTTAAAGCACCTTGATTTTAAGAATCCCAATTCATTGGAAGGAAGCCTGCAACTGTTAAGCAAGGCTTTTTTAACCAGGAAAGGAATTTGTTTTGAAAAAGCAAAGTATGTGAATGTGCCCTGCAATATTGTACAGGATGAGTTTAGCAATATATATACGGGCACCTTTAGTGTGTTGGAGTTATTGAAATTGTTTATGGATGGCAAGAGAATAGACTGGAAATTGTATACAGGAATGAATGCAAAAGATGTGCAGCATATCAGGTATGATTTTATTTAAAGCAATGCTGTTATGCTACCATTAGTTTCTATCTGCATTCCGAATTATAATAAAGCGGCTTTTATTGGAGAAACAATTGACAGCGTTTATAAACAATCTTACGCCAATATAGAATTGATCATCATCGATGATTGTTCCACCGATAACTCGGTAGAAGTTATCAGGGAAAAAATTATGGGGGCGCCTTTTCAAACTACTTTTTTAATAAATAAAGAAAATAAAGGCATTTGTTATTCGCTCAACAATGCGATAAAAATTGCCGGCGGAAAATATTACCAGATGGTGGGATCTGATGACCTGATCTTACCTGATAAAATCACAACACAGGTAGAGATATTTGAACGGTTGCCAATAGATTACGCCATTGTGTTTGGCAAGTCTTATAGAATGGATCACCTGGGGAACTACCTGCCAGTGGATTATTATGAATCTATTGATGTTGATATTGCATCGTTGGAAACCGCCGGATTTGAAGACCTGCTTTTAAAGAATTTTATTTCATCATCATCACACCTGGTAAGGACCGATGCAATAAAGGAGGTTGGGCTATATGATGAGTCTTTGCGTGCGGAGGATTGGGACCTATGGCTAAGGTTATCTAAATTATTTAAGTTTCTTTTTATAGATGAATACAATTCTATTTATAGGATTGTCCCTTCTTCACTTTCCAACAACTCAAATAATTTTGCGAGTATATATACCGCCTATTGCAAAACCTTATTAAAGCATTTAAATTACTCGGCGAAAGGAAACAGGAATATTGCGGAGAGTATTAGGCTATTTTCTTTGATGGTGTATAAATACAATGGTGATGATGCTAAAAAAATGCTGAAGGAAAACCTGCGGTTAAATAGAAACTTCAAATCGGTGGTATTATTGCTGGCTGCTCAGCTTGGGATAAAATATAGTTTTTACGAAAAGCTCAAATCAGGCAAGCGGTTGTTAACGAATGGAAAATAATCCAATGGTGAGTGTGTTGATGACAGCCTACAACCGTGAGCTGTTTATTGGAGAAGCCATAGAAAGTGTTCTGGCATCCACCTATACAAATTTTGAATTGATCATTGTAGATGATTGCTCTGTCGACAATACAGTTTCGATAGCCAAACATTTCCAGGAAAAGGATAGCAGGATAAAACTTATTGTGAATAAAACAAATTTGGGCGACTATCCTAACAGGAACAAAGCGGCCACTTATGCAAAGGGTAAATATCTGAAGTACCTCGATTCAGATGATACCATTTATCCTCACAGCCTTGATATAATGGTAAATGCTATGGAAAATAACCCTGATATCGTGTTGGGGCTTTCCCATTTTAAAGCACAGGAAAGCTTAAATGTATTTCCGGCAAGGCTTAGCCCCGAAGAGATTTATTTACATCATTTTTTAAAAGGGGGCCTATTGTTTGCGGGGCCTGGCGGCACTATTATCCGCACAGATTACTTTAATACAACAGGAGGATTTAGTGGAAAGAGATATGTAAGCGACACAGAACTTTGGTTGAAAACCTCCCAGAAGTTACCTGTATTAATATTGCAACCTGCATTGGTATGTTGGAGAAGGCATGAAGGACAGGAGTTTACTATCGGGCATACAAATGAAAGTTATGTGCGGTTGAATTATGAATTGAACAAGGCATTTTTAGAAACAACCGATTGCCCTTTAAAGGAGTATGACCGCCTGGTAGCTATCAGGAATTATAAAAACCGCTTCGCCAGGAAGATCATAAAAAAAATTACGCTTGCAAAATTTGCACAAGCCCGCAATATGAAAAAATATTCAGGCATTGGAACAAACGATATTTTAATGAGTTTTGTTCCAATCAATAAAATTAAACGACTGCTTTCCAAAAGCTTTACTAACTCCTGGTTTCAGCCTAAATGAAAATCCTTATTTGTCTGCATCATTTTTTGCCCGAATATATTGGCGGTACGGAAATCTACACCCTGCGGTTGGCTCAAGGTTTAAGGCAAGCAGGTGTAGAGGCTGTTATAGTGGTTCCCCGTTTCGGTCACTCCGATACTGCCGGCTATGAATATGAAGGAATAAGGGTGATAGCATACGCGGAAAATAGTGTGGAGGACCGTAAAATGATAATGGGGAAAACGAAACCCGGCGGGCTTGCAGCATTTGTGGATGTGCTGCATAAAGAAAACCCGGCTATTGTACATTTTCATGAACTGGCCCCGGGACGGGGCATCAATATTTTTCATGTAGAAAAAACCAATGAGTTAAATATTCCGCTAATAATTACTTTCCATTTGGCTGCCTACACCTGTATGAAAGGCTCATTGGTGTACAAGGATATTAAAAAATGTGACGGGCTTATAAGGATCAAAGCCTGCACAGAATGTGTGTTGGAAACAAAAGGCATTACGGGTATAAAAGCAACATTGCTTGCTAAAGCATCCGTTGCCCTTTACACTGCCGGGCTTGATCCGACAAAATTGAATAGCACCCCTGGCACCGCCCTGGGGTTTCCCTATGTTATTGATAAAATAAAGAATGACCTTTTAAAGCTTTCAAAGCTTGCGGCGAAAATTATTGTTTTATCTGAGTGGTATAAAAATATTTTAGAAAAGAACGGCGTGCCTTCGGCCAAGCTTTTATATATCAGGCAGGGTCTGGCAAAAGAAGTACCCAGGCATTTTAACAATAGTGGTATAAGTGTTCCGTTAAAGATCGTTTTCATCGGCCGCATCACAGCAATAAAAGGGCTGCATTTACTGATCAGGGCAATGGGCCAATTGCCGCAGGAAAAGATCTCTTTACATATTTATGGGCGGGAGACAAACGATGACTATGTTGCAAATTGTAAAAAGCAATCGGCATCCATGC
Organism: Ferruginibacter sp.; assembly: GCA_039922375.1. Classification (GTDB taxonomy): domain Bacteria; phylum Bacteroidota; class Bacteroidia; order Chitinophagales; family Chitinophagaceae; genus Ferruginibacter. Next base: position 6,890 of record JBDSAA010000073.1, on the reverse strand, counting down.
AAAACATTCATTGGATGGGTGCCATTCCTTCAGAAGAGGTAATTGCAACCTTGTCCAATTACCATGTATTATGTTTGCCTTCTGATTTTGAAATGAGCCCGCTTGTAATACAGGAAGCATTTGCTGCGGGATTACCTGTGCTTGCTTCGGATGTATATGGAAATGCGGAACATATCAGGGAAGGGGAAAACGGGTGGTTGTTTCGGTTTAAAGACAGCAGCCACCTGGCGGAAAAATTGAAATATTTATTGGATGATGTTAAAAGAGTTGAAAGAGCCAGGCTAAATTTACCAGTCCCAAAAATGTTTACCGAAATAGCAAGAGAACATGTTTGGTTGTATTCAGAAATAGCGCGGGAGAAAGAACTGGTTGATGTGAAATAATTTATTACCAGCCGAAATTGAAAAGGAGCTTACCGGGATGCATTTAAATTCTTGCTGCTCCCGAGGCGCAACAAAGACAGTATACACTTTTTAATTGAGATGGTTATCAGTTATTGCTATTGGTTTATTTCACCGTGCAGTGACCTCACCCCCAGCCCATCTCCGAAGGAAGGGGAGCGCACTCTGAAAATTCATAATTATATTGATTGGCTTTCAGCAGGATGCGATGAATATGAATTGTTGCTGACAGGTGTCTGCATCAGAGCTCTCAACTTAAGGATTTTATAAGGTAAATTTTCAGAGCCATAGGCTCGGTAAATTTTGTAGCAACGGATTTTAATCCGTTGAATGTTGCAACACAAACAAAATAGAGAACCGTAGGTTCGGCACATACAAAAATTTAGATACTAACCAACAAGATATTTTTAGAGGGTGGTGTAGGCATGGTTCAGGCCTACGGCTGCAAAAAAAGCTTAAGTTGACAGTTTACCCAAGGCATTCGGGGCTATGGTCAGCGACCATTTTAATTGCATCCGCTTACCATTTTTCTGTATTCTATTGTTACTTATTGCGATCGTTATCGGCTTCATAAAAAAAGCCATCCGTTAAATTGGCAAAAATTTGAAAATATTATTGGTAATGGATCCCGGCATCCTCGTTCCGCCGATTGGCTATGGCGGCATTGAAAGAATTGTTGGAATGTTGGCAAAAGAATACTTGCGGCTGGGCCACGAGGTTCATCTGCTTGTAACAAAGGGATCCTTTGTAGAAGGCTGCGTGATGCATCCGTTTGGCTCTGAAGGATTTCCTCCGAAAAAAAAAGATGCTTTGAAAGCAATTCCTATAGCATGGAAATTTTTATGGCAACACCGGAATGAATATGACCTGGTGCATAATTTTGGCAGGTTGGCTTACTTACTGCCGATCTTAAATCATCCCGTAAAAAAAATAATGAGTTACCAGCGGGAAATTAGCACAAGGAATATTAAATGGATCAATCGGCTACCTCATAAAAATATCGTATTTACAGGGTGTAGCAGGGATCTTCTGTCGCGGGGTGCGGTAATTGCTGGTAAATGGAAAGCAGTGTACAATGCGGTTGATTTTTCCAAATACATTTCAACGACAGGTCTGCCAGGTGATGCCCCGCTTATTTTCTTAGGCAGGATTGAAAAAGTGAAAGGGTGCCATACAGCAATCGGGGTTGCAAAGGCAACCAATAACAATTTAATTATTGCAGGTAATATATCACCATTGCCTGATGAAGAAAAATATTTTAAAGCCCATATTGAACCATTTATTGACGGAAAACAAATACAGTACATCGGCACGGTAAACGATATGGAAAAAAATGAGTGGCTCGGGAAAAGTAAAGCACTTTTATTTCCTATTGAATGGAATGAGCCATTTGGTATCGTGGTTATAGAGGCAATGGCTTGTGGAACACCGGTAATTGCATTCAGGAGAGGTGCAATGATGGAGATCGTTAAGGAAGGGGTTACCGGATCAACTGTAACAAATATAGAACAGATGGAAGCGGCAGTGTCTGCAATCGGCTTGATAAGCAGAGAGGAATGTAGTAACAGTGCAAGATTGGAATTCGACATCAAAATAATTGCAAAAGAGTACTTAACACTATTTGATGGGTCATCCAATAAATGATTTTTTTGACAAGGTATTTGTAATTGCCATTGAACGAAACGAAGAACGGTTAAAAGCGTTCATAAGCAATAACCCTAACCTTGAAGTGGAAGTTTTTTGGGGTGTAGATGGCAAAGAGCTGTTTCCTTCGATAGAATATGTTGGCGATTTCCCTGCGGACTTTTTTAGAGCCAATCATTTGAACTATGAAAGGTGCCTGTCATTAAATAAAAGCCAGGTTGGGTGTGCGATGAGTAATTTATTTGTTCAAAAAGAAATTGTAAAAAGAGGGCTTAAAAGAGTTTTGATCCTGGAAGACGATGCTTATTTAGTGGCAAAAGAGTTGCCAGGGTTCCAAAGAGCCATAAAAGAATTACCCCTGGATTGGGAATTGTTTTATCTAGGGTTCCGTCAACCATCGAAATGGGCTCAACATCCTTTCACAAGATTTTTTACCAGGATAAAATATTGGATGAAACCCACCGTCATTGTTGGTATGTCCTCTGCTAATTTCAGGAAACGTTTTTTTACGGGTTGGTTCTCCAGGCATTTAAATATTCCAGGAGTATATATTGGAACACATGCATATGCCTTAAGTTACGAGGGAGCCAAAAAAATTGTGGCAATTGATACACCATTAAAGTATGGTGCAGATATAGCTTTAATGTATGCCAATTACCATAAACTAATAAACGGCTACTCATTAAAGCATCAGTTATTTATTCCGAACCCAATCTTTGAAACTAGCTTAATAAATTAATATGCGCAATCACATTCTATTAATGTTGCGGTATATGCATCACTTTAACGTGTTTCAGGGATTGAAAATCTTTTTTAAAATAAGGATTTTTAAAAAAGAAACCATTCATCTAAACAAGTATGGCAGAATAAATTTGCGCACAAATTCAAGTGATGCAGACATTTTCAACCAGGTATTTTTAGATAAGGAATATGATATTGATATGCCCTATCAACCAAAGTTCATAATCGATGCAGGAGCAAATATTGGATTAACATCTATTTTTTTGGCGCACAAGTTTCCACTTTCAAAAATTATTTCAATTGAACCTGAAACCCAAAATTTTGATTTATTACAGAGGAACACTGCGACGCTTTCAAATGTTTATTCATTAAAAAAGGCCCTTTGGATAACTGACGGAAAAATTGCCCTGTCAAAAAGCAGTTCCAATGATTCCCATCAAATAAAAGAGATGGAGGAAAATTCGGAACTCGTAAATTCTATTACTTTAAAAACGATCTTAAACGAATACAATCCCGGCACGATAGATATATTGAAAATGGATGTGGAGGGTGCTGAAAAGGAAATTTTTTCCGTTGATACTGAAAATTGGTTGCCCCGGGTTGCAGTACTTATTATTGAATTACATGATCGTATTAAACCAGGTTGTTCGATGAATTTATTTAACGCTTTAAATGGATACGACTATACTATGTCAGTTAAGGGTGAATTATTAATTTTTCGTTTTAATAATTTCTAAAAATTAATCGGCATGCCAACAGTAATTTAAGCTATAGTATCCACCATATTTTGTATAGCGGGCATTTTGTATCGTGTTAAGGAATTAAAAAATTTATCATTGAAAAAAATCGTTCTCATTACAACCGGGCAGCCGGCTACAAACCCACGCATTGTTAAAGAAGCCGATGCTTTACAGAATGCTGGTTACGAAGTAATCGTCTTGTACTGTTTTTTTATTAGCTGGGCTTTAGATAAAGAAAAGGTTTTGCTGAAACAGGTTTCGTGGAAATATCAAATGGTTGGCGGCAGTCCAGGTGATAAAAAAAAATGCTATTTTTTTACCCGTCTCCGCTCCAAATTAGCAGGAATATTAACAGCTTTTTGTGGGCCGGGATTTCTGCTTGCAGAAAGAATACAGGCAAGGGCCTATGATGAATTGTTGAACGAAGCAAAAAAAATAAAAGCCGATTGGTATATTGGCCACAATTTGGGTGCATTGGCGGTAGCTGTAAACGCTGCTGTCTTTCATGGCGCCAAAGCTGGTTTTGATTTTGAAGATCATTATCGCGGCGAAAATGACCCCTCTGAAATAAAGACATTAAAACGAATTGCTTTCCTCGAAAATAAATATGTGTCCTCGCTAAGTTATTTTAGTGCTGCCAGTGAAATGATCATTGCAGCCACAAAAAAAAATCACCCAACCTTTAAGGGAGACATTGTCACCCTGCTGAATTGTTTCCCCTTGCAACAACAGCCGGCATTAAAGGAAAAAGGGGCAAATGATCATACCCTCAATTTATTTTGGTTTAGCCAAACCATCGGCACCAACCGGGGCCTGGAAACGCTGATCAATGCGTTAAAAATTTTAAAGGATCCCTCCATTCATGTTACGCTTGCCGGCAGGTGCAATGATGATATGGAGCGCTATATAAAAACCAATGCAGGTGAAATACAGCCTAACATACATTTTGCAGGCATCGTACAACCGGAAACGTTACCGGAATTCGCATCGCATTTTGATGTAGGCATGGCCATTGAATTAGACAAGCCTGTAAACAGGGACATGTGCCTTACCAATAAAATATTCACCTACCTGCTTGCCGGAAATGCTGTTATTCTTTCAGAGACATCCATGCAATTGTCTTTTAACAGGGAATACCATATCGGTGAAAGTTTTGCGGTAAATGATGAACATGCATTGGCGGAAAAAATAAAAGGATATCATCATCATCAAAAGCTCAATGAGCAGAAACAGCATAATTACGAACTGGCAAGGACCAGGTTAAATTGGGAAAATGAAAGCCGGGGGCTACTTACGATCCTGGATAAACGATAAGAAAAGGTGAAAGTATTGGATCATTATTTTTTACAGCTCATTAAATAAGGGAGGAGGAGGGCAAGGATAAAGGATTGGCATTTTAAATGGTGATTGTGGGAAAACGCAGGGATATATAAAAACTGTCCCGGTGGAAGCGGGACAGTTTTGAAAGCATGCTAGATCGCTAATTTCCTGGCATTTATTTCATCAATAAATTTGCCCACTTCTGACAATTCCAGTGACAGCCTCGCAAGGTCCATCTCTTTTGTGAGGTAGGCAACCCCGCCATAATTTTCCTTCCTTCCTTCGGCCAAAAATTTGCGGTATTGCAGCCTCGTCAGCTTTTTGACCGCATCGTCTTTGGTGTCTCCATCGGGAAAGGAATTAATGATGGTTTGGGTTGCTGAAATTTCGGCATCAGCCAATTGAAGGTCGGCATCAATTTCTACAGCATTTTCACCGTAAATTTTTTGTTGCCTTTGTTCCGACAAAATTTTGAAATCAAGGTCTGCCTTTTCTTTGTTGGCCATCGACAGCAACAGATCGCAATCTGCTTTGTCGGTAATCTTACTTGTTGTGTACATGATTAAAAACTGTTTAAATTTGAATTAATAAACAAGTATATATCTTATGTTTTGCATCTCATAGCGTTTAAGGATAAACGAAGTTACATTGTAATATATTTAACAAATTTGTTATTTATCACAATGATCCATATGCGCTGATTTGGGCTTTCAACAAAGCTTGCTTATCCAGGCCGTTCTCGCCAATTTTTTTAACAGTCGATTTTTTCAATGATGTTAGCCAAAAAGGGCGGGGGACGGATTTGGCAAGTGCATTGGCAATGCCCGCATCTAAGTGATCGAGCAAGGAGAGCAATAACATTTTCCGATCGAATAATTGTTTTGCCTTTGATAGCTTCCGTTCAGCAACTGCCTGGCGATAGGCCTGGTCTTTTGCAAATTTTTCAAGGACTAGATTTGTTTTCTGTTGTTGCGCCAGCAAAAGGGGATGCATGGCTGATTTCTTTGATCGGGGAGAGGTAATGAATAATTCAATAGACGCCAATATAGAAAGTGCTTCAATGGGAAGATCCCGGGTATTGCGTTCATACATTGCAAACAAGCTACGAGATACGGACAGCAATTGCGCCATTTGGGTTTGCGTCATGCCTAATTGATTACGAATACGGGTGGCGGATTTCATTTGTGACAATTTTCTATTAAAATATAAAAAATGATACAGATCTGTGTCATTTTTTTAAATGACTATTTTTTTTGACGCAGGGTTGTGTCAATTTATTAAATGCATTATTTTTTTGTTACAGGGATGTAACATTTTAAACACATAATTTTTTGTTACAAAAGCCGATAATGTCTTTTGAGTTACCTGTCAGGCAGACCCAGTTTTCTTTTTTGTCTTGATACAAAAAAGAAACAAAAAAAATCAAGGCTGCAAAAAAATAACTAAAAATTTATAAGACCGGCTAAAATGAAATTAAGTTCGATCTGTTGAATAAAAATGAACTTTTGTGCGACTTACAAACTAACAGCAAAGCCGGGCTTTAGTAACATTATTTCATTTTTTAACGCCAGTCTTATAAATTTTCTTAACGCTATTTTTTTGAGGCCGTAACAGCCCGTGGATGGGAGTAAAATGATTCCAAGAAATGTTTAAAACATTAATGATAAAAATTCACTTTGTTTCTATCGACACCAGTAATAAAGAACTCTATGATTTATATCTCGAGTTTAAAACAGTAATTGGATAAGCCGCCTCTTTTGGTTCGGTTCCGACGAAGTCGGAATTCAAAAATTGCGGAGCAATATTTTTGAAAGAAGCAAAAGTAGCGGCGTTCCAGTTACGCAGCCCCGCCGGCTGCGGAGGCGAATCTGAGAATTTAAAAAAGAGAATGAATTAGAAAGTAGGTAATTGACTATCGGTCAGGCAGACCCTGTTTTCTTTTTTGTCTTGATACAAAAAAGAAACAAAAAAGATCAAGGCTGCAAAAAAATAGCTACGAAATTTATAAGCCTGGCTAAAATGAAATTAAGTTCGATCTGTTGAA
>JBDSAA010000072.1:0-3022 GCA_039922375.1 Ferruginibacter sp. | reverse complement strand
CCACAATCGATCAGGAACGATTCATCCTGCAATTGCAATACCTGTGCAGTAGGGCTACGCCCAAAAGCCGGCACAGCGCAATTGTTTCCTAATATAGTTAGTGCTAACAATAGTGTGATTTGACAGGGTTTAAAATTAATTATTTCTTCTCAGGCGTAATAGGGTTCAAATATACTGCACACGGTTTTATAAACCCGCAGCGAACCTTAATCTTCGTCCCCCATCAACTCTCTTTCAATTTCTTCCATTTGCACAATATCCCAGGCTTCGCTTTCAGTAGGTGTAATATTTAGTACTTCCAATAATGCCAGATTGTCCATTTGCTCCTCTGTAGCTTGCTTTAATTCGCAAATAACAAAAGAACAATTGCTATCATAAAATTTTTGTTGAACATCTGCCAGCTTTCTGCAAGCTTCATCTTCCATAGAATCTACCAATATCATTTTTAAAATGATGTGAGGTATGTCTTTTTGTAGGTATGGAAGCAACAAAACGATAAGTTCCTCTGTCATATTAGCAGTAAGCGCTGTTGCCTCAGGACTAATTACGTTAAATTTTTCTTTGGTATCTATTTTGACATTCATAGAATAAAGTTAGGTATTTGGGGATTGAGAGATGCCAGGCAAGTTGAGTATTTGATAAGGGTATAAATTATTTTGCAATAAGATAGGTTTTAACTACTTTGTAAGTATAGAAATTTAGATCTTTTATAAAAGAATACCCTCAAGGTTTTAAAGTATAGAAGGGGTTTGAATTGCACCAACAAAAATAAATCACAGGATTAATATGGCTGAAATGCTGGTTGAATCCATGTAAACTTCTCCTTTTTAACTTTTCAACAATAGACTATTTAGCCTGCTGACCCAACTAAATCTACAAAATATTCGTTATTATTGTGAACAAGCAAAATTCAATTCATGGACAACAATTTTTCAGCACAGGTAAAAGAAATAATTTCTTACAGCAGGGAAGAAGCGCTGCGGTTAGGAAATGATTTTATAGGCACAGAACATTTAGTGTTAGGATTGATACGAGACGGTGAGAATACTGCCATCAAAATATTGAAATCGCTAAATGTGGATCTCTATGAATTGCGTAAAGAAATAGAGGTAGCCGTAAAAGATAAAACGGGTAAAAATATCGCCAATATAAATTCTCTTCCTTTAACAAAACAGGCAGAGAAGGTGATTCGCATAACAGTACTGGAAGCCAAGGCGCATAAAAGCGTAATGGTAGAAAGTGAGCACCTGATGTTATCTATTTTAAAGAATAAGGAAAATATCGCGACACAAATATTAAATCAGTTTGATGTGGATTATGATATTTTTAAAAATGAGCTCGGGTTTGTTACGAGCACGCCTCCGGCAGCAGAGTTTTCTGACGAAAATGAAGACGATTTTGACGAAGAAAGAAAACAATACAGCCAGCAGCAAAAAGCCCAACGCGGCGGCGCAGCCAATCAACCCAAAACCAAAACTCCGGTACTGGATAATTTCGGCAGGGATATCACCCGCTTAGCTGAAAACGGTACGCTTGACCCCATCGTGGGAAGAGAGATCGAGATTGAAAGGGTATCACAAATTTTATCAAGAAGAAAAAAGAACAACCCGATTTTAATTGGTGAGCCGGGTGTGGGTAAAACTGCAATTGTGGAAGGCCTGGCGCTACGCATTGTTCAAAGAAAAGTGAGTAGGGTTTTGTTTGATAAAAGAGTTGTATCACTGGACCTTGCAGCCCTGGTTGCAGGTACAAAATACCGTGGCCAGTTTGAAGAAAGGATGAAGGCGATCATGAATGAACTGGAAAAAAACAGGGATGTAATTTTATTCATTGATGAAATCCATACTATTGTGGGTGCCGGTGGTGCGAGTGGTTCTTTGGACGCCAGCAATATATTTAAACCAGCTTTGGCAAGAGGTGAACTGCAATGTATAGGTGCATCTACATTGGATGAATACAGGATGCATATTGAAAAGGATGGGGCATTAGATCGTCGTTTTCAAAAGGTGATTGTTGATCAGCCATCAGTTGAAGAAACCATCCAGATACTCACCAACATTAAAAGCAAATACGAGGATTATCACAATGTATTGTACAGCGATCAGGCAATTGATGCCTGCGTAAAGTTGAGTGAAAGGTATATGACGGACCGTTTATTGCCTGATAAAGCGATTGACGTAATGGATGAAGTAGGGGCAAGAAAACACATTAAGAATATTAATGTGCCGGATGAGGTAATCGAATTGGAAAAAAAGATCGAAGACATTAAATTAGAAAAAAATAAAGTTGTAAAAAGCCAGCGTTTTGAAGAAGCTGCTTCGCTTAGGGATTCAGAAAAAAGATTGCAGGAAGAGTTGGAAAAAGCTAAGCAGGATTGGGAAGAAGAAAGTAAACACAAGCGCTTTCCAATCGAAGAAGAAGACATCGCTGAAGTGATCAGTATGATGACTGGTATTCCGGTTAAACGCATGGTTCAGGCAGAAACTGACAAGCTTCGGCGCATGGGAGATGATTTGAAAAATGTAGTGGTTGGGCAGCCTGAAGCTATTTCCAAAGTGGTAAAAGCGATACAGAGAAATAGGGTAGGTTTAAAAGATCCTAAAAAACCAATTGGTACTTTTATTTTTCTTGGGCCTACAGGCGTTGGTAAAACAGAATTGGCAAGATCGCTTGCCCGTTACATGTTTGATAATGATGATTCGCTGATACGGATCGATATGAGTGAGTACATGGAAAAATTCACTGTGAGCCGTTTAATTGGAGCTCCTCCGGGATATGTGGGTTATGAAGAAGGCGGCCAATTAACAGAACGTGTAAGACGCAAACCATACAGTGTTATATTGCTGGATGAAATAGAAAAGGCACATCCGGATATCTACAACATTTTATTGCAGGTGTTGGACGACGGGCAGTTAACTGATGGGATGGGTAGAAAGATTGATTTCAAGAATACAGTGATCATCATGACCTCAAATATTGGGGCACGCCAGTTGAAAGACTTTGGTGAAGGTGTTGGTTTTGC
>JBDSAA010000071.1:0-13269 GCA_039922375.1 Ferruginibacter sp. | reverse complement strand
AGTTATTGCTATAGGTTGATAATAGTCACAAAAATGGCAACATATTTCTTTGAACTTGATTGATGTGGCCAACCAAACTGCAGTGCCATACTCTTAACAGTTGCAGGATGTCGAACCCCTTCCCATTTTCGCACAAAAAATTTTATTGCTTTTCAGTAGCAAACGCTTAGCATATGGATCATCTCTATTTTGATTCACTTGGAAATAACGACGAAACGCAACATGTTAACTTCTTAAATCCGGCGACATTTAATCTGCCATTAGGAAACAATATATTAGCCGTGTATCTTATTCCAGGCATTAAATACCAAGCAACCTAAACAACCTAGTGTTTACAATATTAATTTCTTAAACAGTAAACTTTAGTGAAGAATGTAGAACTATCATATCAATTCATTTTAATACATGGATGGAATGCCAACGAAACAACAATTCCATTTTTAAGAAATTGGATATAATTACGGTGGCAACTATGAATTGTGTCGAATTTAAGATAATAATAGGCAACAATGGCCTGTTTATAACCTACTTCTTTGAAATGTTGCTGTAATAACTTATGCAGTTCAATAAAGTCTGGATAGAGCTTTAAATCTTCTTTTGATGCTTTTAGTTTTATCCATTCTTCTTTTGGTGCATTTGGATACAGTACAGCTTTTAATCCGCCAAAACCTGCATAACGCTTCAATGCTTCTACCTGTTCAGGTAAAAGCATTTGGCCTTGCTTCCATTCGAATGCAATCTGGACGGCTGCAATATTACCCTTCAGTTTTTGTAGACTGTTGTAACTCATCTTTCACATTTTCATTCCCACTTGTTACACATTCTAAATACTCGCCTATGGTTCCAAGAATAGCATAGCGAAGAAATTTATTGTCCTCATTTTCTTCCGAAAAATTCAAATCAGTAAATACCGATTGGCATTGGCTAATCAAGTTTATAACTTCAAACTTTAATGTACCGGATTCTTGTAGTTGATTATAAGTAGATTCAAATTCTTCGTGCAGGAGATTGCATATATAATTAAATTTCGATGGCCGAAGGTCTTGTGTCAATACATCCATGCAGGCATCCTCAATAATATATGCAGGTGTACCATTTTCTGGCTGTTTCATTAAAGCATTTACTGTACTTATTTTAGCAGACAGGTATTCAGTTACTTTTCTATCTTCCTCTAATTGCAACAATAAATCAGGGTTATTATCCCTGATATATTCATGAAGTTTTTTGATAAGGGTTTGCTGCATGATCTTGAATTTTATACTCCAAAGAATGACTTGATAACTGTTGCTACTATTACCAGGAATACGCAACTGCCAAACCAGGCCGCTGCCACCTTACCAGTATCCTGATCCCCACTATTCCATTTTTGATACACTTTAACTGCACCAATAAGCCCGACAATGGCACCTACAGCATACATCAGGTTTGTACCTGCAGCGAAGTAACTCCGCACTTGTGTATTAGCTGCATTAATTCCGGCGTTACCATCCTGAGCAGATACATACAAAGAAATCAGCAATAAAATAGTCGTTGCTGCTAAAGCAATCAATTGCTTTGTGTTTGTGTTTCTTTCTCTCACATTTTTCATAACTCACTTTAATTTTTGGTGATGAATAATTTAAAAAATGCTCCACTGTACCATTCTACCGCACTTGTTTCCTGCACACAGGGTACAATGAAGCATTAGTTTTTCAAGTTAATTCCATAAATTTCTAAAGTCGTTTGGTTGGAGTAAGGTTGGGTATTTTAAATTGATTTGCTTAAGCACAGCTACCTCCAAATCCTTCCTGCGCTCAGCATTTTTTATGGCAGGAAATTTTGAACAGATAGCCTGCAGTGAATTGATAATATTTTCTTTTGTTATTTCGCCTTCATCAGCCCCCTGAACAAAAGCGGTTACTTCATCATTGAATGATTGAACTAATAGCGAAATATCAATTTCCGCGTTAGGTTTGGGCAGATAGTTCTCATGATTTTCTGAAGAAGTAAATTCTTTTAAGTTTGATAACGCTGCTGTTGTATTAAGTGAATCATCATCAACTTTTCTTATCCCGACAATACTTAGGATTTCCCATTTGTAAAACCTGAATCCGATTAGTGTATAATAAATAATGAGTAAAAGTAGAATGGTAGAAAAATACTGTCCCCAGGTAATTGAATTAAACATAGCTTTTATTTTTTCTTGTTCACAAATCAGTTTTTCTATTAAAATCCTTGTTTAAAATAGGTTGCAAAAACACTTCCAAATGCCAACTATGAAGGGGTAAACGAGGTAGGACAACCCCACCCAGTAAATTGAAAATGAAAGTAGTAGTAATGAAAAATTAATCGAATTCGGTTTGGAGCAATTCAGATGGATTAACTTCTAAGGCCTTGGCTAATTGAAGAATGGTGGTGAATGTGATATTGATCTGGCCTTTTTCAATTTTAGATATCTTGCTATTGTCAATATCACAGGCATACGATAGCTCCCTAAAGCTAAATCCCTTCGCTTCCCGGAGTTTTTTAATATTTAAACCCAACTTTTTCAGGTTGGTTTTGTCGCTTTGCCTAATCATTGTTTTTGATTAAGCAGCAATATGATTGAACTGTGCAGAAATAGTGCGGCCTAATAAGGCCGCAGTTCAAAAGTTCTCTTTAATTTTGAGGCAAATCTGTATAAGATGCAACCTTCTCTACTATTGCAACAGTCAATAAATGAACTTGAACTATCTGAAGGGTTTAAAGAAATGGCGATCCAGCATAATTTTAGGAATTTACAGGATATCGTTAATTGGCCTGCTAATGTGCTATTATTGCATCATAATTTTACGTATCATATTTACCAGGAGTTGAGGGAGTTTTTGCAAAAGAATGAATTGCTTTATCATTTGATGACCGGGAAGTCACAACTTGCCTAAAATATTAATCCACTTAAACAGCAAATCCTTCACTGCATTTATAGTGGCCTTATCCGGCGCATGATACTTTGTTTCCAGGCTGCCAAATGAAATATCATCTTTTTGTAGCGTAGTAAATATTTTAGCTGCAACCCTAAGCATAGGCGCCACAGTCCGGTTAATAATTATTTTATCAATAACCAATAGGCGCAGTAGAACGGCCAGCTTTGCAACAGATAATGACGTATGGATTTTATCCTCATTTTCATTTAGTTTGTTCGCAACCTTTTCAGGAAACTGTACATTCTCCAGAAATTTTACTTCCTCATCTATCCACCCATTAATTTGTTCCTTTAAGGAAGGCATGTTAGGATTATAACAGCAGTTTTGTTTTAAAGGAAGCTGATTTATTTTTTTCTGTTCAAATCGCAATGCAGCTATCTTTTCTTGATTGGTGGATAGTTCTGTAGTTAATTCTTTCAGGCATTCATATTCATAAGTAATAAAATTATCCTCATTATAATTTAAGTAGTACAAGGCTTTCATAATGCCTTGCGCTGTTTGCATAACCTTTTGAGAGAGCAATTCATTCAATAACATTTTATGGTATGATAACCGGCTGTAGGTAATTACTATTGATTCATCCAGCAGTAAGTGTTGAATGCTATCCAAAACAAGACTGGTTAAAAAGGTATCATTACCTTCTTGCTTGGAAACATTATGTTTCAGATACTTTACTTGTTTCTTTATATTTTCTTTGGCAATGCTGATATAAGGTTCAGGTACTTTTTCATTACGGTCGAAGTAGTTACTAAAAAAATCTTCCACAAAATCAAGGGTGCATTGCAAATGTTGACTGATGGTAGTATAAAGCAGTAATATATTTTCATTTAATGGCCTGGTATGACTGTATTCAAAAAGTTTATCTAAAATTCGGATAAGTAACGTCTGGTTTACCTTTACGTATTGTTCCTTATCCATCACATTGGGCTTTTCAATCAAATCTTCTATCAGCATTGACCTTATTGTTTGCTGATCCTCCTCAGATTCATTTATCACCAATTGTACCGCTTCGGCGGCCAATAAATCTTCATTGGTATTTAAGGGGCTCAGCTTGCCACTAATTAAAGTATTCCACTTGTCAAGAATCAAAGCAGGCGAACTGGTTTTTAAGCCTTTACCCTTGTTTACCCTCCAATGGCTAAAAAGTAGCGGTAATTGTTTTGTGGTTTTGCTAATAATTTTCATGGGCTTTCATTCGGTTTCCTATACCAAACAAAGTCTAAGCCTATATTCAAAAAATATATAAGCAAAGGATACTATTTTTATACGTAGAAATGAGTATTTTAACTGAAAAGTACTGAAATACAATGTTTTAGAATGGAAAATGCCGGAATTGAAACACTATGAAGTCACTAAAATTCAAGCTTATTCATAAGCTCAATTTTATTTGATACCTGTGTCTTTTCAAAGATATTTTGGGCGTGTTTTGTTACAGTTCTTTCTGCAATAAAAAGGGTTTCACCTATGTCTTTATATTTTTGTCCCTGGCATATTAATTTGGCAATATCCTTTTCCCTGGCAGTAAGATGGTACAGTTCGCAATTTTGCTCAAATGTCCCTTTACTATCTTTTATTGGTGAGGTATTATTTAAATTCAGGCTGCCAAATGCTTTGTCCCAAATGGCCTTCTTTTGCTTTCCGGAATTTAACAAAAGCGAATCGATTTTTTGAAGCAATTCTGAAATTGAAAAAGGCTTTGGAACATAGTCAATCGCACCTAGTTTTAAGCCTAATAATTTATCATTTAACGTAGATTTTGCTGACAAAAAAATAAAAGGAATGTGGGAATAAGATGCGCTTTTCGAAATTATTTTAGCGAAATCATAGCCATCAACTTTATCCATCATTATATCTGTAATAATCAAGTCAGGGATCACGGATAGTTCTTTCATTTTTTTTAGGGCATCGTTGCCATTTAAAGCAGCATGTACATTATATTTTTCTCTTAGTTTTTTAATTAAGTAGTTTATCATAGTGATATTGTCTTCCACAACCAGAATGCTTTGTTTTGCCTCATCTGGTATTTCCTCTTCAATTAATTTCTCTTTGTTTAGTGCAGCTGGTATAGGAACAAAATTGGATACAACTGTTTCCTTCGTAACCCCTTCGTATCGGTTTAATGTAATCACGATTTCCGTCCCACGACTAAATTTGGGGTTGCTTATTATTTTGATATCGCCTTTCAAATCATCAATAACTTTCTTTACAATAGGTAGGCCAAGCCCCATTCCCTGGGTGTTCCCTTTATGATTAGTGAGTTGGTAGTAAGGTTCAAATACCTTACCCTGCAATTCAACGGGAATGCCGCCACCAAAATCTTTAACAGTAAACAAAATAGTATCATCCGTATGTTTCAGTACAATTTCGATAATGTCGCCATCCTTTGAAAACTTGACCGCATTCTCTACCAGGTTATTTATAATCCGGTTGATGGAGAGTGGATCTGCTTGAATAAAGATTCCATTAGTAATGAGATCCTTTATTTCAATATTGTTTCTGGCACTATATTGTTTGAATAAAGCAATACTATCCTTTAAAATTTCACTAAAGTTGCAAACCAAATTATGATTGTAAGAGGCAAATCCTTTATTAAATTTTTCCAAATCAAAAAGATTGACAATATCGCCAGATAGTTTACCAATATTTCTTTTTACAATTTCCAGTTCTTCAGATGGTGCGTTTTTATTAATGTATTCTTCCAGATAATTATTTATTAGTGTAAGAGGTGTTTTCGTTTCATGAGCAAGGTTTACAAACGTGTTTGTTCTTTGCTCATTAATTATTTCTAACTCTTTAGTTCTTTTTTCAACTTCGTTCTTCAAATTGGTGTTCCAGTTTAAAAGTTGCTGCTCAGAAGTAGTTAGTCTTTCATGTTCTGTACGCATTTCCTTAATATGGAGCTTCATCTGCAATGCAAACAATGATAAGAATCCGAAATTGGTAATACAGGCTTCAACCGCCTGTCCCATGCCGAAGAAATCAATCAGTGGTAATATAACCCATGGTGTTAAACTCACCAGTAATACCAACATTTCTTCTTTAGGTTGCCTGCTGGAAAAATCATTTTTATATTTATATCGAATGGCCTTTATGAGGCTTAGGATTACCCAAAGTGCATATGCCACCGGAGGTATTAATAGGTATTTAGCAAGTTCTAATTTGTTCGTTATTGCAAATACAATTACAAAGAACAGGTAAGGAATAATCAGGAAGAGATAGATACCCTTATAGACATGGAACTTCATTTTTTCTAATGAGAACGCCCTATAAACATAATAGGGAAAATAGCAAGGAGTTATAAAGCCTGTTGCATAAGCCAATACTTCCTGGAAAAAAAAGGAACCGGGCATATTTTCGTCTGGTAATAGGCCACCGGTAATGTTATAAGTAATGAGGAGAAAGATTAAAACAATATTCAGGTAAGCTGTTCTATCATCTGGTCGGGCTAGTCTATAGATCAGAAGATAGAAAAGGATTACAATTTCTATGCTCACAAAAATAAATGTGACAATATGCATTTGGGTACCGGGGATCAACAAATCGATTGTATTATTCTTTTTTCATAGAAAACAACTTATAGCCAAAGTCAAACTGGTGATAAATTGTAAAGCCAAATTTCTCATACCATGGAATGTTTTTTACTGTTGAAGTTTCTAAACAAATTAGCCGGTTCTGTTTTTTGGCTTCGCTAATAATATCACTCATTAATTGGCCTCCAATCCCTTTGCTTTGACTTTTAGGGTCAACACCAATAAACCATAAATAATATAACAACCCATTTGGATGCACCTGCTTTATTTTAGCTTCCCTGTTCATGGCTTTTTTAATATTACCAAAGCCTAAACATCGAAATATGAATTTTACATCCAACAAAATTGATTTAAGTGTAGTTTTCTTCAAGTCTGGCTTCATAATTAGGGCGCAGCCTGATCTATCCTCTGAAATAAAAATATCTCCGAACCGTTCACAGAGATCGTAGGAGTATTCCATTAAGCTCCTTATTCTATGACCTCTATTATGCACTTGGTTAATTATATAATTTACGCTTTTGTTGTCATCAAATGAGTTCATAAGAATATTCACAATTAGTTCCCTGTCACTACGTTGAGCCCTTACCATAAGCTATAAATCAATTGATTGTAAAATTTTCTTACAAGTTTTATACCATTTTTATTAAAGCCCCATTTCCGACCGTTAACCATTTATTGTTTTATCATAAGGAGCATTAATAATACTGACACAGGGCTTGGCTTATGAAAGTTACAGGCCTCGTCCTGCTTCGGCAACGGCCGGGTGCTGCAAGTGGTATTTTCTTTATGACCATTGAAGATGAAACGGGATTGCCACTTGGTTATTTTTGAAGACTTTTTTGAACAATTTCGAAAGGAAATTACAGATTGAAGGTGAAGTGGTTCATGATAGTTAAACGCTGTCGTAATTTCTTAAAATCATTGCGGCATCTTACAACATCAAGGAATGAGGACCCATCGGTGCTTACATTAGCATCCCCCTGATTAAAATTCATTTCACCGGGAGTCAATGGAAAAAAAACAGAAACAGGAAGTTGTTCAAGACAAAATTTTCCCTGAAGGAAGGAATTTAAATAGAAAATCATTACATCGCAGAATGATTCACCCCTTGAACTAAGCCTTAATGACAGCCAGGCTATGATAGCTATTACCATTTTTTATACAGCCTTCTTATACCGGAAAACTCACCCGAAAACTGGAGGATAATTTATCTCAGAACAGATCAGCATAAAGGATAAAGACCTAATAACAATTTTTGAGTAATGTCTTTTATGTTTGAAAGCATCTTCTCTACTATTGATACAGCTATTGCTTCATCTATCTTTTGAGCGTAGCTGATGATAATTTTCCAAGGATCATCCAGCGGCCTGTCTATCTGACTCAACACGAAAACTTCACAGGGAATATTTGTTTCTTTATAAACCTCATTTGCAATCTCCCAGGCTACTGCTGAATATAATTTCCCCGCATGATAGGCAGGATTTTTTCCGTTAAGGCCTTCAATTGTATACGACCTGCAGGCAGAAATAACTCCTCCTATGCGATTGCCCCTTGCTACTGCCCCCTCATCACCGGATTCAATACAAGACCCCGTATAACGCAAATACATTATTTGCTCGGACAAATTATCTGACGGGTTTATCATTATTTTGGTTGCAAACCCCTCATATTGCCGAGCGATACGGTCAACTATTACCTGTAGCTTTTGGATGTTGGCGGCATATTCACTGGCTGAATTAACTTCCGTACATATCTGTGGGATAGCGATTGTAATCTCAACATCATTTTTTATCCGACAACCCATTATTTTTATATCGCTACCGATCCACATATGCTGGTTTCTAAAATTGTCGGAAGTGAGCAGGTGTTCAATTTCTACAATCAATTTTTCCAAACCGGAATAGGGTGCGAAACCATATCCTAAAGCGGTATCATTGGCCAAAGGCCTTCCTGAT
This sequence comes from Ferruginibacter sp., assembly GCA_039922375.1. Taxonomy (GTDB): domain Bacteria; phylum Bacteroidota; class Bacteroidia; order Chitinophagales; family Chitinophagaceae; genus Ferruginibacter. The sequence continues at coordinate 4,842 of JBDSAA010000071.1, read as the reverse complement.
TCCGGCAGGTCGTTGATATTCCTGGGGCTGAACCTATAATTTATCGGAAATCGGCCGGTACTATCAACCAGTCCACGGGTACTGTGAGACGTAGTTTCATAGATTATTCTGCAATCTGTTGAAAATTTGAAATTCCTAAGCTCCCCCTCCAAAAATAGGCGGCACTCCTTTAAAAGTTGATCATGAAAATGTATTTCCTTCTCACCAATGCGCCGGGTCATCCTGCCATTGAACACCACACGCACCGGCGAGTTAAAAGTCCCGGATCCAAATGACACGTCACACCGGCCTCCCATTAAAAGCAGTTTATCAAACTGGTGCCTCAGAATTACCCCAGTTTCTTCTTTGGTGAAGATACTATATGCAACGGACAGACGCTCAGCGAGACGGTCGGCCAATGTATCAGGATGTCCCCGGCCTTTCTTTTCCACGATTTCAAAATCACCTGAGGAAGGAATATTTGGATCTACAAAATGGTTCAGGTTCATACTACAGGTTTTATAATTTGTGCCTTTCGGTTTCGGCGAATTTTTCAGTGAGCGTCATTTGTTCTGCATCAAGAGCATGGATTTTAACAAGAGAATCATTCTCGAATATTTTCATCCTAGTTACATCCTTTGAATACAAACGTAATGAAGTCAGCATGCTTTTTTTTTCCTCTGTTGTAATTTCAATTTCGGTGAGAGAATCAAGATAAGCAAACAAATCGCTTTGAAAATTCTCATAATCAACAAAGTGGCTTTTCTGATTCCGGCTGTGCCCTGCTATTTTGCAGAAAAGCCCCAGCAGACGTGCAATAAATTCATTGGCTGACATTTCGTGAATACAGGTATTTGAAACAGCCAGGTTCGTGCTGAAAAAAGCAGCGTAGCTATCCTTTGATCTTAACCACCCTGGAGGTTTTTTGACAATAGAGGCTAATACTTCCGCGCTGTTACGGTGTATAAAAAGCCAGGAACAACCCGGAAAAATATCAATGATTTGTTTTAAGTACAGAATGTTCCAGCTCCGAAATTTAATAACTGTTTGAGCAGATCCTACAGGCGCAGTAGATGCTATTGAATGTATAACTGCCTTAAATAATTTTAATCTTAAAGTTTCTGGAAGATTAAGGCCCGGATCCAGTATCATATTGATTACAGGCGGCTCGGAAATGGTATAAAAATACCTGCACTCATTCAACATCTGGGTAACCAAGGTAGAGCCACATCTTGCCATGTGAAAAATGAAGGTCGGCTTGTTTTCCAAATGCCTGCTTTCAAAAGCTGCAATAAACTCGTCTATTGGTACCAGGGAAAGTGCTGCCGTAGTGTTACCATAGTCCAGAAACCTTACCAGGTTACAGTCTGCATCAGGGCTTATTTTTTGTAGTCCGATATTATACTGAACCAGCAAAGTGTCGAGAAAAAAAGGCTCTTTAAAATAAGCCGGTTGGGCTAGCAGATTCACAACATACCAGTCGCCGCTCACCTTTCTTACATCAATGGGCATATTTACTTGGACCTGAGATGTATTACCTTCAATCGTCATTGTTCAAAAGATTTGATACTTCCTTCCAATTGTTAACTTTATTAACTAGAGGCAAGAAGCGTGAATACTGATTTATTTCCTCCGGCTGTCCCCGGAATAAGTATAAATTGGACACAAAGCTGATCAAATTGCCCAGTACTTCCAACCTGTCGTCAATTAAATGGCTAACATTATTATCGATACAAAAAGCCAATTTATTTCTTCCGGACTTGCTTCGTAAAACCTTATCCTGTGTTATTCCTGTTATTTCCCAAAAGCGGTGATAAGCCAGCCAGTCATCAATTTTTGAATCCGCTACAAGAGTTGCATTATATACAACGAAAACATTTTTTTTAAACCGGCCTTCATTGAGCTGTTTTAAATAAAGTAAAACGTCCTCAACCGGCGGTATATCCCGGTAATCACCTTCGTTAAAAAATTCCACCGTAGTACCAAAACCGACATGATCAATGATGACATTACCCATATCGACACAGAGCACATCCATATTACTTATTTATTGTTGTAAGAATGAAATCGACCAGGTTTTTTATGCATTCACTAATATACGGAACATCAGTTTTCAGTTCGAGATCGAACCAGACAGGCGGCTCATAACGGTCGTTGATTCCTGATAGATTAAATACCTTATCAGGATGATCGTCACAAAGCAAAGCCCTCCGGTATAATCCCTTTGTATCACGGTCAATAAGTACCTCCAGAGGGCAGTTCAGCCAGACTACTTTTACGTGGTCACCATATTGCCCGATCGCTAATCTGGATTCTTCAAAAGGATTGATAGTAGCCAAAATGGTGATGACACCATTCCTTGCCAGTAAATTGGCCACTATACCCAATCGCTTAATATTTTCGATACGGTCACTTTTTGAAAACGATAGGTCACTGCAAAGATGCTTGCGGAATTCATCGCCGTCAATAACCTCTGTCTTAAAGCCTGCGGTTTCCAAAAAATCTTTAGCTCCGTAGGCAATGGTGGTTTTACCCGAGCCGGACAAGCCGGTCATCTGGATCAGCAGCATCTTTTTTGTAAAGTATTGATTATTTAAAAGTTAAATATTTTCTGCAAATTCCAGGCGGGAATTAGCATATATAATAAATTAATCCTATTTTATGAGAAAATCAGTAGCATGCAAAAATATGTCGATACCATAAAGGAAGTTAAAGATCTTTTTTCAAAAAGGGACACATTAAATGAAGAGGTGGATCGGAAAAAAATGCAAAAAGCACTTGACCATTCCTATGATATGTGGAAGTTCGAAAATGATCTCTATTGGAAAAGAGCCACTTATTTTTGGGGTGGCCTTGTTGTCTCATTTACAGCCTATTTTTTACTGGCAGATTCAAAATTTTCCGACAGACCAGATCTAATCATGCTTGTAAATTCAATTGGTCTGGTTTTTTCATTCGGCTGGTACCTTGTCAACCGAGGTAGCAAGTATTGGCAGAATAACTGGCTCTTTATAATCGGGTGCTTGGAAGAAATGCTGGCATCGCCCATAAGCGGGCTAAAAAGAAAACAGAAGCACCCACGTTACCACCCGATCGGAGCTTATCCTTTTTCAGTGACAAAAATTCACCAGATCATTGCCTGTTTTATAACCCTTATCTGGGTTCTGCTTTTCGTCTCATTTATAGTTGCCCACTGGGATAAATCTTATTTAAAGAAAGAAAATGTTGAGGCGATAATCCTGGGCATTCTGACCATCATTACCCTATTTGTCCTATTCTTCGGCTCGCTATCGAACATGAAGCCCCCTGACGTTTCATTCTATGTAAGGACGATTATCAATCTGCTGCATGAAAAAGAGAGGCTGATAGTAAGCAACGGGAAAACGCTGTGAACCGGGTGTGATTTTTTCACTTCAACAATTCACTGCCGTTCTTTACAATGATCCTTCTTAATGGCATCACAGGTCGTCTTTTTCAAAACTCCGCTCCTGACAAGATCTCCGCTTCGCTTCCGGTAATACGAGATCAATTGCACTCTTTAGCAAGACTATATTTGTAGTTGCAATAGTAACATGAAAATTGGACGCCCACCTTATGTATTGCAAGTGACAGATAAAAGAATTTTCAAAAATTTCCAAATCCTTAGGAAATGTTGTGCGTATTTAATCGTTATTAAAACTGACGATGTTGATTTTTTTAAATCTCAAGGACAGTTACAACAAATTGAGCATAATATTTATCTCTCATGATTCACCAATTTTATATTGGCACCTATGATGTTTTTGTTCCGCGCTAAATCAATATCTGCTTCATTTAAATGCTCAATTTTTACTATTTAACATTTTAATATTTTTTTATCGGTAGCCATGCCGTTTCCGCCATCCGGCGGATCGGGCTTTTCCCTACAATCTTCTTGGCAGAAGGATTTCCGTTCCAATCCCTAACGGATTTGTTTGAAGATTCCCAATGGAAAAACTTTAAATTGTAAAGATGATTAAATGATTGCTCAAAAAATGGACTTGACAAAAACTACTGCTATGACCCGATGTAGTACACCCGTCTTATTTCTTTTACGCCTGCGGCAAATAAGCCGGAAGAACTGCACCGGATAAATGTATTGATCATTGAGATTGGCTCGTACCTCACCAAACACAATTCCAGCTACTTTAAATCATAAAGTCACTGCAAAGCAGATTTTATAAGAATCAACTTTTTAAAAACTCATTCATCCCTATCTGACGCAAATTTCTTGACAGGCTTTGTTAAAAGCAAGGTCTGCACCTTCATTGCATTTCGGCTGGCCACGGGTTTTGCAAAAACAATCTCCACCCCGGTTTGGCCTCCTTCGGAGAACATATTTGTGGGTAGTATTCTTTTTACAAAAACCTTGCTTTTGCCAAACCCTGTTTCAAGGCCGGGTTGCTACGATTAGAACGAACGAGGCGTATGCCGACTTTAAACATTTATTAAACAATTAAAATTTACAATCATGGAAATGACAGCAAGATTAACAGGTGATGCAAAAATCAGCACCCTGAAAAACGACAGGCAGGTAGTAAACTTTAGCGTTGCTATTAATGACAGCTACAAAGCAAAAGGCAGTGATGAAGTAACAAAAGTGGTGACCTATGCACAGTGTGATTATTGGGTTAATCCCGGTGTAGCACAGTACCTCACCAAAGGAACATTGGTAGAGTTACAGGGTCGTGTTGGAGCAAATGCTTACATCGGTAAAGATGGTGAAGCAAAAGCTACATTAACCTTTCATGTAAACACTATTAAACTACATGGTAAGGCAGGTACAAAAGATGAAGTTCCAGTTAAAGAGAATGCAGGAGCAATTTTAGAACCTGCAGACGACTT
>JBDSAA010000070.1:0-7595 GCA_039922375.1 Ferruginibacter sp. | reverse complement strand
CCATTGTTCTATCATTTGTAATTTGTGGGAACGATGCTCCTGTTTGTCTTGCATAAATTTAGCTTTCTGCAAAATTCTGCCTTATTAACTTACAAGACAAGATGGCCGCAGTCGGATGCTTACGTATATCCAAAAGCCCCGATCCCTGATGGTTTGAGGCTTTTGCGTTTTATTTTAAGCAATTTAAATTTGGGGGGTTGTCGGCTATACGACTAAATGTTAGCTGCAGGCTTAGTTGTACATTAAGTGTGTCACATCTTTACTGCAATAAAAGTATGAAAGTTCTTTGCCATCACCACCCATAGCTTCACTACTTGCAATTGTCAACTTTAGTTTTTTAAAGAAGTATTCCCCATCCGAAAGCTGTTTTTTGTCACCCGAAATATTTGAGAGCAATTCAGCGGCTTTTTCTACGTCCATTGAAAAATTTATTTCAACACCTTCAATCTTGATTTTAAACCCACGATGTAATTCTATCTCAGTCAATTTGTCGTTGATATCAAAGTTTAAAAAGAAGAAATTGTCTTGTCCTTGGTAATTTTCATAAATGTCCCGTCGCTGGATTATGTTTTTGGAAGTGTCACCGTTATTATATTGACTTAGGTCAACAACATTGTCAGCGATTTTAAACTCCTCATTAAGTATTGTTCTTGCCTGTTGTCTGTCTGTGTTCCACAAAAGTATCGTGTCACCGAAAGAAACACTTTTGTCAAACTTGTATGTTAGAATGATTGCCATTGTTTGCTGCCAACTCAAATATAGTCGAATGTTTTTCAAATCCCCGTACGCCTTGAAAAAAAATAGCTGGCTTGGCTTGAGTCAATACGTTAACCCATTTTAGCGAAAGTTGGCTTCAATGTAAAACCTTCGTAAAGCCAATTTTCATTATTTCAGAAATGCCTTCTTCTCAGCAGCGTCTACCTAACGGCTATGTGCAGGGGCCAGTGACGTTGCGCCTATACCGCTTACTGTTTGCCTGCCATTGGTTAAAATGCAAATTGACGGCGCATTGCATTCACGAACGCAAGGTTCTCGGCGATGCTTAAGCTCGTTGAGGATGTTGCTGAGAAGGAGATGCATGAAAATCTTTTTTAATTTCTGCGGATTATTCATAGAATAATTTCCGGCAACTTGCTTTTCTGTAATTCCTTTTTATATGCTTTCAAAACCTTCCGGTTTTTTTTTGCCCCTGCACTGGTGGTTATTCCGCTCAAAGTTATCTGAACGATATAGTTGACAAAGGACTGACCGCTGGAGTGCTTATAAAAAATAGTTCCTTTTCTATTGGTATTATTATTTTTTATTACAAATGTATTCGCTATAAAACTTACTACTTTTTGTATAAAGGTCGATTTGTTCGGATCACCGTCTTTTATAAATTTAATGCGCAGCTTCCGGTAATGGAGGTCCATTTCACCTAATGCAATATCTTCCCTTCCAACAGCGCTGAATAATGTGGAGTCTACTATTCCGGAAGTGATTTTTACATTCTCAAAGGGTACGAGAAAGGGATTTAAAACACACAAGTCCGCGGATTTGGTTGTACCAGTCATCCGGAAGCCACTTAATGAATCAAGGTAAGATTGTTTTAACCGGAACCTGATGTCAATGGAGTCCATGAACCTTGCATTAAATGTAAGCAAAAGCGAATCATCACTTAATAGATCACTGTTTTTAATATTGTCCAATCCGCCGCTTATATTGGTAAAGAACAGGTTGCCTGTTTTACGTGACTTTTTGCTTTTTTCACCATAAGTGATGAAACCGTTTTCCAGTTGAATGCTTTTAACCGAAAGCGGAAGAGCAATATTTTTTATCATATTTACCGGTAGGGGAGCTGGCTTACTAGAAGAGGATGACGGCGGTTTTTTATCACGATAAACCGTTAAAACAGGGTTGGTAATTTTAATAATATTGGCAATAATCGATTTATCCTTTTCATATTGTACCAGGTCCAGCCCATTTATGTTAATAGCGCCTGTTTTAACGGTGATGTAATCTAACTGGTACGGGGCATGTGCCAAAACTGAATCGAGGGGTTGTGTAGGATGGTAAACAAATGAATCAAGCGTAAGTATTTTACTGCTGTTTGTATAGTTAGCATTGTACCATTTAAAAGTGGAATTACTATCAACAAACTCACCGTGCGGGATACGAAGCCATGCCGAAACATTCCCTTTCATCAACTTATCGAAATCCGGCAGGTAACCGGAAGATAAATTGAGATTGCCAATAGAAGCCTGTTGAAACCTCAAATTGTTTTTTGTTTTTCCCATTCCAAGCCCTTTTGCGTTTTCGAGCAGCAGGTTATTAATAGAACCACTCCAGGTCATTTTGCCATCTTTTTTGCTTAAAAGGATATTGGACAGATCCATGTCTATTTTGCCTTGCTCAACGCCTAAAATTTGTCCTGATGGCTTTACATAAGTGGCGGATGTTGTATTTATAAGTAATGATCCTATTTGCATGCCTTCCCGGTTTAGCAATATGTCTGATGCTTGCACAAGGCTTTTGTCAGATGCAGGAATATTGAGTATAGAAACAGAATCGTTTAGGTAGGTGAAGATGGTAATAGCAGGTCTAATAGCTGTTAATTTATCAATACGAATCGGGGATTGCCTGGTTGTGGTATCAATTACTGCCGCGGCTGTATCCCATTTATTTAATATAATAACGGGATCTGTGGCAGATACATTGGTAAGGTGAATGTTATTTGCAAACAAGTCGTTGAGGCTGGCGGTATAATTAACCAATGGAGAACGGATAGTCAATGAATCTCTGCCTTTTACCTGCTGCACCTCAACGCCGGAAAGCGAAGAAGGATCACTGCCCGAAAGGTTGTAGGCTCCCGCATTTATTTTTAACTGGTTACTGTTTACAACAAGGTTATTCCCAGACATTATAAACCCCTTCACTTGCAACAGGCCTTTTCCTTTTAATAGTGAGGAAGCGTTGATTGTTTGCACAAAAGTGGAGATGTGCATTGGCCCGTTATCGTAATAAAATTGAGTATTGTTCCCATCTATTTTTTTTAAATGAATGCTGCTGGAGTTGCCATTGCTACCGGGGTTTCCTGCCGCCAATGCCTGCAATTTTAAATCGGCGTTTTTCCACCTGATGCCGTCCACTTCAATGGCATCGGCATTATCATCCAATTGTAAATTATTGATATAAACACCATTAACAGTGGCAGCAATTTTATTACCACTTCCTGTTATTACCACTTTATCAGCATACATAAGGTTGTTACCGGTAAGGCGCACATTGTGTAACCTCGCAGTAATATCTTTGGACCTTAGCACGGCATTTGAAAATGAAAGTTGTTCAATCGAATTGCGCACACCCTCTTTATTGATTGACCGTAATAATTTATTACTTAGTATTTTAAAATCAATATTTTGAACATTGAATGAGGTGGCCCGACCTAACTGCATGTTTACCGCCCCGTCTATCACCGTTACATTATCAAGCGCCACCAGGCTATCAATGTTTTGTAATGCAGTAAACATGTTTACTTTTTTACCGCTGCGTAATGCCTTACCCGGAATATAATTTATAATGGGATTTTTTAAAACCGCTCCTTTTGCAACCATGGCTTGATTAAAGAACAATTCATACCAATTGAGCTCGGAAATTTCAAAATAGGGAACCTTAATGTCAACATTGTCGCGGTTGAGATACCTGCCAGGTTTGTACCTGCCGGGTTGGCTGAGCAAGGCAAAATTGTTCAATACTATCCTGCGGTTTAAAAAGTTAAGACTATCAAAACTCATGGTAGAAGAGCTGTCTTCATTGTACAACCGGTAGTCCCTCAACGTCATATCAAAGCGGCCAATGGAAAAAGGTTCTGTTGAATCAGGGTTAAGCCGGAAACCCTGAATTTCAAAATTATCTTTATTAGAATTAAAGAACGATCCCTTTGTTTTGCCAAAAATATTAAAATGAACACCCGCATTCTTTACCCCTACAAATGCAAGATCAAGGTTGCCGGCCAGGTCACTTATTATTTTTTTTGCATCGGGTATTTCAGTTTTCTTTTTAGCAGCATCGGTGGGGTATAGGTTAAAATCAAAATATGGATTCTCACAAAAAACGGTATCTGCCTTTATTACATTTTTAACCGACATGGCTACATAATCCACCCCGGTAAGCGATAGCGTTTTAAAAAATATCCTGTAATTGCTTTTCAAACTGTCGGTGCCAATGGCTGTAATGGTGCAACTATCCAAATCAATCCTTCCCCTGAAGAGTTGCAAATGGAATGCTTTAAATGAAAGGCGGTGCCTGCCGCCGGGAAGCGTTATGTTTTGATCAGAAATTTTTAAATCGACTGCCTGGTCTTTTTTTAAATAAATGTCTTTTTTTTCTATCCTTGTCGGGAAACGTGCAAGGTCGAGAAAGATCTTAGAAACAGTAACTGGTGCTGAATCCGGATTTATTTTATTGATAAGGCTGATTGAAGCATTATCTATTACGATGCGCCTTATACCAAACTCATTTAAGGCGGAAATCAGGGATTTATACATCTTACCCATTTCCTGCGGAATGGATAATTCATCTTTTACCAATACCTGTGCACTGTCTTTTCGCCACTGAATAACATGGATTACCGGCCCATAGAGTTTAATGGAATCGAGCAACAGTTTTTTCTGAAACAACAACGGCCACACCGAAGCTACTTTAAGCGAGAGCCTGTTAAACGTAACATGGTAGGTGATGGGTTCGTTTAAACTATCGGTGCTTACCAGATCTGCCTTATGTACCTGTAAAGTGTTTGTCCAAAGGTTTAAATCTAATTGGGAAAGTTCAAATTTAATTTTACCACCGGATTGTTCAGAAATATAGTTTTTTAAAACAGAACGTGCATTATTAACAAACCACAAATGCAGCAATAAGGGTATTATACAAATTATTCCGGCGATTACAAGCAAACGTTTTAAAAGACGTTTGCCGGATATAGATTTGAATATCGCCATTTACTAAGAGAATACGTTTATTATTTTCCGGGGTACGTATGTAGTCCATCGAAGGAATAGCATAAAATTAATCATTTTCAGCATCAAGGTGCTATTTTACGGGTGCATTTAAAATTGTCGCATTTATGCCAGGCTGCTTTTTTAATCAATGCAACAACTTTATCCTATTGCTCCCTTCGCAGCAACGTCTCCTCCCGAGCATTATGTGTTGGCAAGGGGCGTTGCGTACTACGGAGCGATATTTTTTTATATAAGCGAATTGTTTTTCTTTCCTTCTGGAATACGCAAGGTCCTTGCTTCCCTCCCGGCCCGGCGAAAGAAACGTTTAAAGTCAACAGGTGGGCTACGTATAAATTATACAAAACCACATTAGCCCCGATGTTGCTGAACAGCGTATAGCCAAAAGCCCCGATCCCGAATGGTTTGGGGCTTTTGCGTTTTACTTTAAGCGATTTTAATTTTGGGGGCTTGTCGGCTATACGACTAAATGTTGCCTGCAGTAGTTTTAGTCAGGTTTGGCATTGTACAAGTTTTCCATCGGTAACCTTTCAGCAAAATCGGCAAGTGTTTGTTCTGGCTTTATTGAATTGAACTTATCTTTTATTCTGGCTGCATTATTCGGATGAATGATTTTGCAGTCTGGAAATTCAAATTCGTCAAAGTCTGAACTAAAATTATTTTCAATAGTCTGTCTTGAAACTAAAATGTTGTCTTTAATTGTTCTAAAGAGTTTTTTGTATTGCCTTGTCAATAGAAAATAGTCAGCTGGTGGAATTAGATTTGGAATATGTTCCGTCCAACTTGTGACTGTAACAACTTCGTTTGTTTGCTTTGTCTTAAAGAAAAATACTTTTGGAACGAAGTATTGTTCGCCTAATTCATTTTGCAAACGACTTCTGTTAAAATTGTAATTCCATATTGCGTTTGATTTGTCTGTTGGTATAAAGCAAGATTGCAGTTTGTCAAAGTGGTCAACACTTGACCACAAATTTGTTTTATCCCAATTCTCAAATAACTCTTCTTTCGTTGGTATATACGGACTTTCTGAAGCCGATTGTGGATTGAAAACTGATAAATTTAAGTCCTTCATGAATTTCTCAACAAATTGAAATGCTTCTAACCCGAAAAAACACGGTCGCATAAAATTTAAGTTGAAAGAGAAATGCGTATTGTCAAAGTCATGAAAACTTTCATACAGTTCTTTACTTTCAGGGTCGTCTTCGATCTCGTTCTGGTCAAATGAATAATAGACTTCTGTGTCCTGGTTTTCGTAAAACCATTGATTACCATTTTCATTTTTAGGAACTAAATTCTCTGTCAAATAGTTTGCTATCTGTTCCTCGGAAAGAGTCGTCCTTTTTGACTTGTAGAAATATAAATCGTAACTCATAATTTATAGGGTCTGTTACTATTGCAAGCAACTCAAATATAGTCGAATGTCTTTCAAATTCCGCACGCTTGAAAAAATAGCTGGCCTAACTGTCAATCCATTAAACCATTCCAGCGAAAGCCGTCTTCAATGTAAAAACCTTCGTAAGGCCAATTTTCGTTATTTCAGAAATGCCTTCTTCCCAGCACCATCTACCTAACGGCTATGTGCAGGGCCGGTGACGTTGCGCCTATACCGCTTACTGTTTGCCTGCCATTGGTTAAAATGCAAATTGACTGCGCTTTGCATTCACGGACGCAACGTGCTTGCTTCCCTCCCGCCCGGCGAAAGAAACGTTTGAAGTCAACAGGTGGGTTGCGTATAAATTCTACAAAACCACCTAAGCCCCGGTGTTGCTGAACAGCGTATAGCCAAAAGCCCCGATCCCTGATGGTTCGGGGCTTTTGCGTTTATTTTAAGAGATTTTAAATTTGGGGGCTTGTCGGCTATACGACTAAATGTTAACGGCATGTGCTTTCGCAATTATGATATTAACATGATAATCTTATTTGTCTTTTAAATATACCGCAACAGGATTTACTGTCGAACCCCACACATCTTTTATTGTTAATTTAATATCGTCTGAGGGCAATAATTCAAATTGTAACGAAGCATAACTTCCAGCAGGTTCTCCCGGACATTCAAAAGTATTGTTTCCAATGTATCTATAATTCTCTCCAAAAATTTCATTTTTTAGCCATAAGTCATTATCTTTTTTGAAGAGTTCCTTTTTGTTTTTTGGGGCTTTGATATTCGTGTAAACTCCTATTAATTTATCAATAACTACTGCTTCTGCCGCCAACTTAAGAGACATACTTATATCATAAACTATTTTTTTTTTGCCGTCACTTAAACTTTGAACTTTTAGTATTCTTCTTTTCGATGTTGGCGAAGATGCAGCAGGATCTTTAGCAATATTTTTATCCCCTGCAAAATATAATTGTGTCACTAACGGCTGGTAGCCTTCCGCTGTAATCATCAAATGAAAATGTGCCGGTCTAATATCATTTCCACTCCCATAAGGAACAGGTACAATAGTATTGAAAGAATAATTTCCTTTGTCGTCTGAATATGTCGTACCCCTAAAACGAAATTCATTTGATGTATTATCATATTTTGCTTGATTGTCGCAATGCCATAATTCAACTTTAGCATTTTTGTATGGTGTTTTACAATCGTTGTGTTTGACT
>JBDSAA010000069.1:0-55390 GCA_039922375.1 Ferruginibacter sp. | reverse complement strand
CCACAGCAAACACTGCTACCACAGCAATTAATAATCTTACCCAGGGCGTTTACAACTATGAGTTGACAGTAACAGATAATAATGGTGCGAAGGCAAAAGACACCGTGCAGGTAATAGTAAATGGTGCAATCAACCAGGCTCCTACGGCAAATGCCGGTACAGATAAAACGATCACCTTCCCGGCCAACAGCACCAGCCTTAGCGGCAGCGGTACGGATATAGACGGGACAATTACGGGTTATGCATGGGTAAAAATTGCGGGTCCTGCATCAGGCACAATCGCCACGGCCAATAGTGCCACCACTGCAATTAATAATCTGGTACAAGGTGTTTATTCCTTTGAGTTAACAGTGACAGATAATAATGGTGCAACAGGTAAAGACACAGTACAAGTGACGGTAAATAGCGCCATAATTTTAAATAAATTACCCATAGCCAACGCTGGTGCTGATGTAAGCATAGTGTTGCCGACAAACATTGTTTCCCTAAAAGGCGCTGGTTCTGATCCCGATGGCACGATTGTATCTTACAGGTGGAGGGTAATTAGTGGCCCCGCAGGATATGCATTCCAAAATGTGGCTTCAAACAAGACTAAAATCGAAAATTTGTTCCAGGGAATATATTTTATCGAGTTTGCAGTAATTGACGATAAGGGTGGAATTGGAACAGATACTATGACAATAACGGTGTCAAGTCCAAGACTTTCAAATAATAGTTCAAATAGTTTAAAGGTATATCCAAACCCTGTAGAAGATGTTGCGAACTTGAGTATTACCGCTATTAACAGCAGCGCTAAGCTGTCAATATCTGTGACAGACCTGCGAGGCAGGATTGTAAAAACTACTGAGCTTCTCACATCAGATAATAAGGCCCTGATAAAATTAAATGTATCTAATCTTTCAAAAGGTTTTTATATCATCACGTTGCGATTTGAAGATGGAAGTGTGATTAGTTCAAAAGTGATCAAGCAGTAACAAACAATAAAAAAAACACAACAAAGGGTGACATGTCATAATTGGCATGTCACCCTTTGTTGTATGCTACCGCTGCGACTGGATGCTTCAGTGTAGTGTCTATCCACCATATATTATCAATAGGTTTCCCGCTAATATCCCCTGATTAATGTTTAGCCACCTATTTACTAGTCACCGTAATAATAGACACCTGTCGCAAAATGGAAATAAACTTTATCATTAGCTACAAAAAAAGGGTAGTTGGTATAATTCTTGTTAAAATTCTACAATTTTAAACAAATTTTTTATTTCAATATTTGATTCTATGCGATGCCTTGGTCAAAATGGGTGAAGTGGCGTACCCGTTTGGACAGCAGTAATAGTTTTGTGGTGGTTGATGATGTTCAATAAGATGAATTTTCCATATCAATAAATACTACCCCATAGTCTGCATTTCATGTTACTCTTTGTAAACTTTCCTTAATCTGGAACGATTCAAACATGTGCCTGCAATTAGAACATGTTAAATTGTAATTATCATGTTAATAAGGAAAATTGTCATCGTTAATAAGGGGCCTGAATACTGTATAAGTAGAATGCACTTGTGAACATTTCCTGCCCAAAATGATTTCTAATTAATATTTAAACAATGAAAATGTGCACGTTTCAAATTTAAACGACTGGTGTGTTCTTCCCTACAAGAACACATCACGTAAATAAACAATAAAATCAAAACCTACAATTACACATGATCAAGAAAAACCTGCTGGTAAGGAGTATAATTATATTCCCCCTACTCATCTGCTACTGTGCCTTTTCTCAGGATGGCAACTTCACTTTTACACTTGCTTCATCAGCTACTACAAGCGCTGGTGTTTATCAAAATGACAGTTTTTTAGTGAGGACTCTATGGAATAACGAAAAATACAAAAAGGGTACTTATACAAGGCAATGGGATGGTAAGGATGATAACGGAGTAAAAATCGCTTCACCTAGCGCAACTTATAAAATAAAAGTACTTAGTAATAACGTTAATTACGAATGGCAGGGTACCATTGGAAATTCCTCCACGAACATGACAGGCCCAAGCAAGCATAGAGGATATTACTTTTGTATGCGTGGCCTTGCATTTAGTGACAACTATGGTTATTTCTGTAACGGATATAGTGAGGGTTCTCCCAGTATCGGGAAGTTTCTAATATCAAAGCCACAGGAAAAAATAAATTTTTATGATGCAACTACGGGAACCGCCGACAATAACTACGTAGCTACAGATGGGATAAACGTATACTGGGGTGCATTTGATGCCTTTTCATCATCCAATACATTTGTGTATGGTACAAAAGTTTCTGATGATCAGGAAACAAATTTTTTAGCCGGAACATCTTATGCTGTCACTCATGCCAAAACTTATTCAAAAACAATAGCCAGGCTTGACCAGTCAAATTCTTTGATCTCGGGTTTGGCGGTGCAAAAAACAGGTAACTTTTTGTTTGTAGCCAGATCTGGCATACATCAACTACAAGTTTTAAATAAAACTACAGGTGCATTAGTACAAATTCTCTCTTACACCAATGCAAGAGCATTGTGCGTAGACAGAAGTGATAACCTGTGGATGGTTACAGGTGCCAATACAGTGTCAAAATATTCAGTGAATGCCAATGGAACTTTGAGTGCCGCAGTGCTTACTTTATCAGGCCTCGTGGAACCCATGGCTACCCAGGTATCAGCAGATGGAAACCTGATCACTGTGGCTGATGCGGGCACAAGCCAACAGGTTAAATTCTTCAATAATTACACTGGCGCTGTTACAAGTATAATGGGAAATGCAGGGGGCTATACTACTGATGCAACCGTTACAAATGATAAATTTTATTTAAATGATCTCCGGGGGCGCAAACTTTCTTTTATTGCCTATGAGCCAAATGGAAGTTTTTGGGTGAATGATCCGGGAAACTACCGCGTTCAGCATTATGGTAGTAACCAAACCTATATCGACAGAATTATGTCGTTAGGCGCCACATATAGCACCTCGGTCGACAAAAATAATATCAAAAGAGTTTTTGCGGGGTACCTTGAGTTTGAAGTTGATTATTCCGTGCAAAACTTAACAGGTTCTACCGGATGGACACTCGTAAAAAACTGGGGGGCCAATGTTACAAAAACTTATGATGATTTTTCATTACTTAGAAATCAAACAACCTTAAGTAATGGGCGGACCTATGCCTTGATAAAGGTGGTGGACAGAGAGTGCGAACTGGTGGAATTAATGCCTTCCGGCACGATGAGATTTACGGGTATGGTAATACCGGCCTCAAAAATATTATGCAATGATGGGTCAATGCAGGATATGTCCAATACCTTAACGACGATTACTTATAAAAGATTCCCGCTTACAGGATTTGACGGTATAGGAAATCCTGTGTGGAGCCTTACTCCACAAATTTTAGCTATGGCTTACCATGATAATATAAATGGGAGCCCGGCAGAATTTCCTAATAGCCAGATATTCTCTTCCACAAATAAAGTAGTTTTATTTAATCCTAATATTATTGCTGACAGTCTCCGCGGTACTTATACTACAGGCAATCATCTGGGATTGATGGAAAAAGGAGCCAACAATACTTATTTGTTTCAGACAGAAAAATCAACGCACAGAAATTATCGTGGTGAATATCCGAACGCTGGATATTTTGACGCCGGAAATGGCGTAAATAATTTCGCTGGCGGAAACGTAAATTTTATTGACCGTAATATCATAACCTCTTACCATGGAGAATTCTGGAAAAACAGTCAGACAAATAAATACAATCACTATTATGATAATGGACTGGCGATCGGACAATTTGGGACTACCAGGCCAGATGTGGGATTTGGTAACCATGCCGCCGCGATGATGGCTGGAAATGCGTTGACCCCTGTTGTTGTGAAAGATGCAAATGGGGATTTATACTTGTGGCACGGTGATGAGAGCGATCACTCGGGCGTACATAGGTGGAAGATAACCGGCTTAAATACAATTACAGAACAGGTTATTTCAATTCCTTACCCAACACAGGCTACACCCCCGGTCGATTATGTGGATCTAATGGCGGGACTACCTTTTGACGCTCCTCTCGTAGATAATACTGCTGGTTGGACAAGAAGCCCTTTAATAAATTATAATATCCCGTTTGTTTCAGCGTGGCAGGTGGTCACATCTAAATACTCCTATGATAAACTGGATAAAAATGATATTCAGATTGAATTTGTTAACCAAACCAATATAACAAATACAGTAAACCGTGATTTAGGTAACAACAATGTAACTAATTCATGGAAAATAACCGGGTCGATTGCTTATCCCGGCAATATTCCAAACGATGTAAACGCTGCAGTACAGCAATACTTTGAAATATTAGATGATGCAGATAAAGTGCTCACAACTTTTTATCCCATCATCAACAGGTCTGCTTACCCAATAACTACATCGTTTATCAAAGCTAATGCAGTGAATTTGGCAACGGCAACTGGCACTACTATAGCCGATGCTATGAATAGCCTTCTGCCATTTAGCATCAGTATCGTTAATGGGGCAGTAACTTTTGAATACGGCAACTATGCTCCCGTTACTACCACTATTTCAGATCCCACAGGCAATTGGCGTAAACCCAAAACTTTACGGTTAAGATTCACAAATAAAGCTTTCAACCTACCTATTTATAATGCTACAGTTGATTTGTATGGCCTGAAATTTTATAAGGACTACTCATCTATATCCTCGCCCAACCAGGCTCCCGTAGCAAACGCTGGTTCAGATATAAATATTACCTTACCCGCTACCAGCGGTAGCTTAAATGGTAGTGGAACAGACGCCGATGGAACGATAGCAAGTTATTCCTGGACAAAGGTTTCCGGTCCCGGCACGGGCTCTATCTCTACTCCCAATTCGCCTTCTACAACCATAAACGGATTAACCCAGGGTGTGTATCAATACGAGCTGACAGTCACTGATAATAATGGTGCTACCGCGAAGGATATGGTGGCCGTATCAGTAATAGCTGGATCGACGTCAAATAACACGGGCGCTATTTTACTGCCCGCTGTAAACCCCGCAAATACAGTAAATGGGCTGGACTACAATTATTATGAAGGAAGTTGGAACTCTTTACCTCCATTTTCTACACTCAATCCAATTAAGACTGGTAATGTGAACAATTTTGATTTGTCTCCAGCTAACAGGGGCGATCAATTCGGGTTTAGTTTCACGGGCTTCATTGATGTGCCTTCAGATGGACAATATACTTTTTATACATCCTCTGATGATGGAAGTAGTTTATATATTGACGGCGTTCTGGTAGTGGCAAATGATGGCTTACATAGCTTAACCGAAAGGTCAGGAACCATCGGATTGCAGGCTGGGAAGCATGCCATCACCGGTCTATTCTTTGAGCAGGAAAGTGACGAGATTTTCGAAGTAAGGTATGAAGGCATGGGTATATCCAAACAACGAATTCCTTCATCTAAGTTATACAGAATTCAAAATAACACAATCCCCGTTATTGACAAAACATACGATCAGGCTGCAGCACTTAATTTACTTCCCGCAGTCAATCCTGCCGGTACGGTAAATGGGTTAGACTATAGTTACTATGAAGGTAGCTGGAGTTCTTTGCCTCAATTTTCTTCCCTCAATCCAATTAAGACTGGTACTGTGAACAATTTTGATTTATCTCCTGCCAACAGGGGAGATCAGTTCGGCTTTAGCTTTACGGGCTTTATTGATGTGCCTTCAGATGGCCAATACACTTTTTATACATCGTCTGATGATGGAAGCAATTTATATATCGATGGTGTTTTAGTAGTGGCAAATGATGGCCTGCATAGTTCAACAGAAAGATCAGGGATTATTGGATTGCAAGCTGGCAAGCATGCTATCAGTGGACTATTCTTTGAGCAGGAAGGTGATGAGGTTTTCAACGTAAGCTATCAGGGTATGGGCATTTTAAAGCAAGCTATACCTGCATCGGCACTATACCGGATTCAAAACGATAATGTAAGGGTGGGCAATGTTGTAACTTCAAATCAATTGGGGGCACTCAATTTACTTCCAGCAGTTTATCCCGCAAATACAGCAAATGGCCTGGATTACAAATATTATGAAGGAAACTGGAATTCCTTACCTCAATTTTCGTCACTCAATCCGGTGAAGACTGGCACCATAGGTAACTTTGATTTATCTCCTGCCAACAGGTTGGACCAGTTTGGCTTTAGCTTTAGCGGGTTTATTAATGTGCCTGTGGATGGAGGGTATACTTTTTATACATCCTCTGATGATGGAAGTAATTTATATATTGATGGCGTTTTAGTAGTGGCAAATGATGGCTTACATAACCTGACTGAAAAATCCGGTACCATTGGATTAGAGGCAGGAAAACATGTCATCAGCGGACTATTCTTTGAGCAGGCCGGGGATCAAATTTTTAACGTGAGTTATGAAGGCATGGGCATTTTAAAGCAAACTATACCTGCAACAGTATTATACAGGATTAACGACAACAATCAATTTGCTTCCCGGCCAGCCGCAAGCAGTGGTATAGCTGTAACTACCGTAATAGATTCGATCAGTACGCCAGGTGTTGGCAACGTAGCGAACCCCAAGTTTTCTAAAAGCAACGAAATCAAAGTATATCCAAATCCAGTAAAGGATATTGCGAACCTGAGCATTACTACAAACGGTAAAAGCAATAAACTGTCTATATCATTATACAATGCTTCGGGAATGCTTGTTAGCGCTAAGCAGTTGTCTGTCACCCAGGTAAATACAATTTATCCATTAAATATGTCTGGATTAAGTGCGGGTATTTATTCAGTAATTGTAGTCTTTGAAGATGGGCAAAAAATTAGCGCACAAATTGTAAAAGACAGCCAATAAAATTATAATAGCCAATCATTGAGCATGGTGTCAGGGTTAGTTCTTAACCTTGACACCTTTTTTTGTGCAATAACTATATTTTTCCATAGGGATTTGTAAAAATCACAACTCAGTAATAATAAATGGTGATGCCAATTGAATTAATTTTATCAATTCAATCTCAAATAATTTCCCTAATTTTTGACAAATTAACATTAGTATGAAATACCAGCCCGTGCAGAATTTTATTAATGGAGTATTTGTAAATGCTTCTTCTCAAAATAAAATAGAAATCATTTCGCCCATCAACGGAGACCTATTGTCTACAGTACCGATGTCGGTATCAACAGATTTGGATACTGCAGTGGCTGCTGCTAAAAAAGCTTTTCCGGCATGGAGCAAAACACCCATTAAGGAAAGGGTCCAGGTGTTTTTCCGGTATAAATATTTGCTGGAAAAAAACCTGAAAGAATTAGCTGAATTGTGCAGCGAAGAAAATGGCAAAACATACGGTGAGTCAGTTGCAGAAATCGAAAAAAGTATTGAGCTGACAGAGTTTGCCTGCTCGTTGCCACAACTGGTAACCGGCGAAGTATTAGAAGTGAGCCGCGGTGTTGAATGCAGAACAGAACACGTTGCTTTAGGAGTGGTAGCCTCCATCGTGCCGTTTAATTTTCCTAGTATGGTACCCAACTGGACCATACCCAACGCAATCGCCTTGGGCAATTGCATGATATTAAAGCCATCTGAAAAAGTACCGTTAAGCAGCGGCAGGTTAGCCCTGTTACTAAAAGAAGCGGGTTTGCCCGATGGTGTTTTTAATGTGGTTCATGGAGATGTAGAAATTGTAAATGCGATTTGTGATCATCCGGATATTGAAGCAGTTTCTTTTGTTGGCTCTACCAAGGTTGCAAAGCTGGTTTATCAAAGGGCAACTTCTACGTACAAACGCTGTTTGGCATTGGGCGGCGCCAAAAATCATTTGATGGTTTTGCCGGATGCCATCCCCGGTATGACGGCGCAAAATGTGGTGGCGTCCATGAGTGGTTGTGCGGGACAGCGGTGCATGGCGGCGGGTGCTATGATCGGCGTAGGAAACATAGATAGCATCATCGATAAAATTTGTGATGAAGCACGAAAGATAGTACCTGGAGAAAATCTCGGCGCAGTAATCAACAAGGCTTCGCAGCAGCGAATTGAAAAATATATTACTGAAGCAGAGGAGCAAGGTGCAAAAATATTGGTGGATGGAAGAAATGTAACAGTAGATGGTAAAGAAAACGGAACGTATGTAGGCCCAACCGTTATTGATCATGTAACACAGCAAATGTCGGTTGCCACCGAAGAGATTTTTGGCCCCGTAATTTCCATCATGCGTACCCGCACGGTGGATGAAGCACTGGCTATTGAAAACGCCAATCCTTATGGCAATGCCGCCAGCGTATTTACACAAAACGGCGCTATGGCAAGATATATTATCGAGAGGGCAAGCGCTGGTATGATCGGCGTAAACGTAGGAGTACCCGTACCAAGAGAGCCTTTCTCTTTCGGCGGATGGAACGAAAGTAAATTCGGCGTGGGCGATATCACGGGAAAAAGTTCCATAGAATTTTGGACCAAATTGAAAAAGAGCACGACCAAATGGAATGCAGAAGCAGGAGTAAACTGGATGAGTTAAAAACCGGGGGCAAATTTGAGACAGTTCTTTATTGTTGTTGTTTTGCTTTAAAAATTTGTTAACGAGCAATAGATTTCCATAGCAGCATAGTTGTGTCACTCTCTTGTACCGCATACCCATATTGAACTTTTATAGACGCGGAAAATTCAGGCATATCAATTTAAAAGAGATCTTTTTTATTAATAAAATTTATTTACAGCAATGCAGTGCCGGAAATGAAAAGGGAAATCTTCCTATTTATTCCAGCGGACTTAATATCTAATTGCTATTTTAAAACGATCATCATGGAACAAACGAAAGCAATACCCAAGCCAGCAGAATCCAAAAGCCTTTCTTCGGATGAAGGGGATAGCATTGTCCAAAACAATCTTGACTACACGCTCTTTTCCTGGAGCAAACAAAAAGGAATAGACCCCATCGCAGTAAAATATGGCAAAGGCGTTTACCTCTACGATTATGATGACAAACGATACATTGATTTTTCGAGCGGATTAATGAATGTTAACATTGGCCACGGCGATCAGCGTATAACGGAGGCCGTGGTCAGGCAGATGCAGGAGATTAGTTATGTAACACCTGCCTGCGTTACCAAGGTAAGAGGAGAGCTCGGGAAAAAATTAGCCGAAATATGCCCTGGGGATTTAAACAAAGCGTTCTTCACTTTATGCGGTGCTACCTCCATGGAAAATGCGATTAAGCTGGCCCGCATGTCTACCGGAAGACATAAAATATTAACCCGCTACCAATCCTATCACGGGTCATCTTATGGTGCAATGGCAGCCAGTGGAGATCCACGCAGGTTACCCGCTGATGCCCAGCAGGCACCTAATTTTGTTCATTTTGATTTGCCCTACGCTTACCGTTATGCGTATGGAGAAGATAATTTATTAAAGGATTGCATTGAACAACTGGAGAGAATGATCGCTTATGAAGGCCCCGCCAATATCGCAGCCATTTTGCTTGAAGGAGAATCCGGTTCATCTGGTTGCCTTCAATATCCACCCGGTTATTTAAAAGGAGTTAGAGAGATATGTAACCGGCACGGCATCCTCTTAATTATGGATGAAGTAATGAGTGGCTTTGGCAGAACCGGTCAATGGTTTGGCTTTCAGAATCATGGGATTATACCCGACATGATCGCAATGGCCAAAGGGCTTACCTGCGGTTATCTGCCTTTTGGCTGTTTGATGGTGAGTGATAAAATTGCCGCACGGTATGATGATACCGTGCTTGCTTTAGGGCTCACCTATTCAGCACATCCCGTTGCATGTGCAGCAGCATTGGAAACGCTTAAAATTTATGAAGATGATCACCTCATTGAGAATGCCGTACAAATGGGTGAATATATAAATGAACAGGTTGAATTATTAAAACAAAAACATCCTTCCATCGGCGATTATAGAAATACTGGTTTATTAGGCTGTATTGAATTGGTTAAAAATCGAACCACCAAAGAGCCAATGGCGTCCTTCAACGCCAAGCCAGACGAGATGGTGATCATGAACAAGGTAGCTGCAAAGATCAAAGAACTGGGCATGTACACTTTTGTGCGCTGGAGTTATATTTTTATTGCGCCGCCCTTGTGTGTTACTAGAGAGCAAATCGACGAAGGACTGGCCATTATAAGCGAAGCTATTTCCCTTGCGGATGAATATGCAAACTGATAGTGGTGAATGGTGATGGTGAATGCGCAAGGTGAATGGTGAATGGTGAATGCGCAATGATAATAATTTGAGTATTGTTTATCGCTAAATTCCATTACCAATTGCCCGCTTTCATTAGCATATTAGCATATTAGCACATCAGCACATTAGCACATTGTTTTTACCCCCCCAAACCAGCCAATGCACAGTGAAAATCTCCTGACCGAAGAATTACAAGCATCCCCTTTATACAGTAATGACCTGGCGCCGGTGCCAGCATCCAAAAGAAGCTGGGGTACCTGGAACTACGCAGCTTTATGGATCAGTATGAGTCTTTGTATTCCTACTTACATGCTGGCAAGTTCATTAATTGAAGGCGGTATGAACTGGTGGCAGGCGATACTCACTATTTTTATTGGCAATACAGTTGTACTTATCCCGATGATTTTAAATGGCCATGCCGGCGCCAAGTATGGTATTCCTTTCCCGGTTTTTGCGAGGGCAAGTTTTGGTACCATTGGTGCGAATATACCCGCAGTTCTCCGAGCCATTGTGGCCTGCGGATGGTTTGGCATTCAAACATGGATCGGCGGATTTGCCTTGTTTCAAATGTTTCATTTATGGGTTCCTTCACTGGATACGCTGCCGCAGGTTTTTCCAACATCATGGGGTCTACAAACAGGACCGGCTATTTGCTTTTTTTTATTCTGGTTATTAAATATGTATGTTGTGTACCTGGGCGTGGACAGTATAAAAAAGCTGCTCGTTTTTAAAGCCTTCTTTTTACCATTTGCTGCCCTGGCTTTGTTGTTTTGGGCCATCAATGCAGGACATGGTTTAGGCCCTATCTTAGAGCAGCCCTCAAAATTTAAAACCACCGGCGACTTTTTTCATTTCTTCTTCCCGGCATTGACTGGCATGGTTGGTTTTTGGGCAACACTGTCTTTAAACATACCCGACTTTACAAGGTATGCTAAAAGCCAAAAGGCCCAGATAACAGGCCAGACGATCGCATTGCCAACGTCTATGACATTGTTCTCTTTTATAGGAGTGGTGGTTACTTCAGCCACCACTATTATTTACGGCACCACCATTTGGGACCCGCTGGTATTGGCCGGAAAATTTGAAAGCAAATTGCTGGTGAGCATAGCAATGATCGCCGTTGCCATCTCAACCCTGGCTACCAATATTGCTGCAAATATTGTGAGTCCGGCGAATGACTTTGCACACCTGGCACCCAGGAAAATTAATTTTAGAACAGGTGGGTATATTACTGGTATCATTGGCATACTCATTTTTCCATGGAAACTGATCGCAGACCCAAGCGGTTATATTTTTACATGGCTGGTAGGCTATTCAAGCTTGCTGGGGCCTATCGGCGGTATCATGATTGTTGATTATTATTTTATCCGTAAACAACAATTAGAGTTGGGTGAACTGTATAAACCGAAAGGCAACTATAGTTTCAAAAATGGTTTTAATTCCATTGCCATCATTGCATTGTTGTTGGGTATTTTACCCAATGTGCCCGGCTTTTTGGTACAGGTAAAATTGGTTGGCGAAACTTCCATGCCAGGATGGATCATTCATTTATACAGCTATGCCTGGTTTGTTGGTTTTTTTGTAAGCGGATTGAGTTATTGGTTAATGATGAAAAGGAATAAAAGGAGTTGAGGCGAAAGGGGAAGCCCAATAAGTTATTTGCTCAGGTTTAAGTCTGCCTTGTTCTTTCATGATATGGTTGGGTGGTGGCAGTCGCTTTTTATACAAAGAAAATTGCATTATGGGAGAGATGTAATCGGTAACGCAGCCGTACGAAAGAGGCTGCTCCGCTGGAGCAGATGCACTTGTTGTTATTTTTCCTACAAAGAGGTTGCTCCTCTGGAGCAAAATTCCATGTTATTTACGGAAGGTTTTCCTTTCCGGTTTCGCGTTTGTAGAAGGAATATGTTTCGCTCCTTAGGAGCGTCCACTTGTAGAAATAGCAATAATTTTTTTGCGTGCCGTAGGTACGCCCCTCAACTGAATATTTCTTTTCAAAATGGAAGAACAAAACGCAATTAAAGTTGCCCAATGATATGCCCTTGAATCGAGCGTGGCAACGATGCTAAATTGAAATACTTCTGCTGGTCAACAAAAAAATTGCGAAAATTTTAAATGTAATTGCAGAAAGGATAAATACTAAATCAAAACACGTTAAATTAGTATTTGCATTTTATCAATCGTGGCTTGAAAATAATAATTATGAGCATTTTAATTAAGAACGGCAATATCATTACGGCTTCGGATAATTATGTGGGGGATATTTTTATTGAAGGCGAAACCATCAGTTCTATTGGAACAAATTTATCCGTGGGAGCTGATACCACCATTGATGCAGGCGGGCTACTGGTTTTTCCGGGAGCGATCGATCCGCATGTGCATTTGGAAATGCCTTTTATGGGTACTTTTTCCAGCGACAATTATGAAACCGGCACAAGGGCAGCACTGCACGGAGGCACCACCACGGTGATCGATTTTATTTTACAATCCCAGGGGCATTCGTTATACGAAGCTTACAATGCGTGGAGTGGCAGGGCCAGTGGCAACGCAATCGGCGACTATGGTTTTCATATGGCGGTGACAGATTTTAACGAAGCCACCTGCAAAGAAATAATCCATATGGTGGAAGAAGAAGGAATCACTTCGTTCAAAATATTTATGGCGTATAAAGGGGCGCTGATGATTGATGATAAACAAATGGTGGGCCTGATGAACGAAGTGAAGGAACGGGGCGGAATGGTTACCGTTCATGCAACCAATGGCGATATGATTGATTTTTTAATTGCCAAACACAGGGCCGACGGAAAGCTGGCACCGGTCTATCATTATTTATCACAGCCGGAAGTTACTGAGGCCGAAGCCTCTGAAAGGTTTGCGGGCATTGCAGGATATACCGGCTGCCCCGGCTACATTGTCCACATGACATGCGAAGGCGCATTGAATGCTGTGAGAAATAATAACCGGAACAATCAAAAGGTTTTTGCCGAGACCTGTATCCAATATTTATTGCTCGATGCATCCTTGTATGAGAATGATTTTGAGGGTGCCAAATGGGTAATGAGCCCGCCCTTAAGAGAAAAAAAAGACCAGGCCGCTTTATGGGCAGGGATTAACCAGGGGTTGATACAGGTGGTAGCGACGGACCATTGCCCTTTTAAATGGGCACAAAAATTAATGGGGAAAGATGATTTTTCAAAGATACCCAACGGTCATCCGGCTATTGAACACCGGGTTGAATTATTATACAGCGAAGGTGTGCTCAAAGGAAAAATTACCCTCAACAAATTTGTGGAGGTGCTGAGTACCAACCCTGCAAAAATATTTGGAATGCATCCACGCAAAGGTTGTATTGCGCCGGGTTCGGATGCCGACCTGGTGTTATTTGATCCCAATCACCAGTATACCATTAGCGCCGCCACTCATCACATGAACACAGATTATTCAGCTTACGAAGGACGGCAGTTAACTGGAAAATGCAAGACCGTTTTATTGCGGGGTAAGGTAGTGATTGACGAAGGGAAATGTTTGGTAGAAAAAGGGAATGGGAAATATATAAAAAGGGAAAAGGTGAAAGCGATCATTTAGATTTTGCCACGAATGCACGAATAAATACAAAATAATAAAAACCACAAAATTTTTTACATGCCAAGAATCATTAAATCGGGACTGATACAAATGAGCCTGCCCAAAACAGAAGGCGAGGGGACTATTGAAGAGATCAAGGAAGCGATGGTTCAAAAACATATTTCGCTGATTGAGGAAGCCGGAAGAAAAGGCGTACAGATTTTGTGTTTACAGGAGATTTTTAACACCCCTTATTTTTGTCCGGGGCAGGATGCTAAATGGTATGCATCTGCTGAAACAGTTCCGGGCCCTACTACAGAACGGATGGCTGAGTATGCCAAAAAATACAACATGGTAATCATTGTGCCGCTGTACGAAAAGGAACAGGCTGGCGTTTTGTACAACACAGCCGCAGTGATTGATGCTGACGGTACTTACCTCGGCAAGTACCGAAAAAATCACATACCCCATACCGGGGGTTTTTGGGAAAAGTTTTTCTTTAAGCCCGGCAATTTGGGTTACCCGGTTTTTCAAACGAAGTATGCAAAAGTGGGCGTGTATATATGCTACGACCGCCACTTTCCCGACGGTGCCAGGTGCCTCGGATTGAATGGTGCAGAGATCGTTTATAATCCCTCCGCCACTACAGTGGGGCAATCCCAGCACTTATGGAAACTGGAACAGCCGGCGCATGCGGTGGCCAATGGTTATTTTATGGGTTGCATTAACCGGGTAGGTTTTGAAGCGCCATGGAACCTGGGCAAATTTTATGGCAGCAGTTATTTTGTTGACCCCCGTGGACAAATTTTTGCGCAGGCAAGCGAAGACAAGGATGAATTATTGATTGCAGATTTTGACCTCGACATGATTGAAGAAGTAAGAAGTACCTGGCAATTTTTCAGGGACCGGCGGCCCGAATCTTATGGAAAAATTGTTGAGTTATAATACCACCCCCATCCCCTGCAAGGGATTAATTTGTAGAGAATAAATTGTCAAAGAGTTACCATTAATTATATTAGTACTCATTTTTCCGTTAAGGGATAAGTTCAAAAGTTTTTATGGCTATTACAAATAATAAATTAACCCCTGAGCAATACCAGCAAAATTTCAGTGATATACATCCACCCTTTGAAACAGCTGATGCAGCATTGGTGGAAGCTAACCGCTGTCTATTTTGTTATGATGCTCCTTGCATGAAAAGCTGTCCAACCAGTATTGATGTGCCCAAGTTTATCAAGCAAATTTCTACAGGAAATATTAAAGGGTCGGCGCACACTATTTTCAAAAGCAATATAATGGGAGCAGGTTGCAGCAAGGTATGCCCTGTAGAAAAACTGTGCGAGGGCGCTTGCGTATTTAATTTAATGGAGGAAGAACCAATACCCATTGCAAAGCTGCAACGCTACAGTACCGAAATAGCGATGGCGAACAATTGGCAATTATTTCAGCGAAAAGAATCTACAGGAAAAAAGGTAGCCGTTGTTGGTGCCGGACCTGCAGGATTAAGTTGTGCGCATGCCCTTAGCCGTGAAGGGGTAGAGGTTACTATTTATGAAATGGAAAGTAAAGGTGGCGGCCTAATGACATACGGTATTGCGGCCTATAAAGTAACCCCACAGTTTTGCCAGGATGAAGTGGATTATATCACCGGCATCGGGGGAATTGAGATCAAATACAACCAGGAGTTGGGGAAGAATATTTCACTTGCAGAACTGCAGCAAAACTATGATGCGGTGTACCTGGGCATTGGCGTAGGCTTAGCCAGAAGGCTGGATATACCCGGTGAGCAACTGGAAGGCGTTGCGGACGCACTCACTTTTATTTATGATATCAGGGACAAAGGATTTGAAAATGTAACGGTAGGAGACAAGGTAGTCGTAATAGGAATGGGTATGACGGCAATTGATGCGGCCACACAGGCAAAAAGGTTGGGTGCAAAGGAAGTTACGCTGGTATATAGAAGAACGGAAAATGAGAAGCCCTGCACGCAGGTAGAGTTGGATATTGCCAAATTAGACGGCTGTAATATAATTTGGCTGGCTGCGCCAAAAGAAGTGATTGGGGAAAATGGCAAAGTAAAAGCGTTGGTATGCAGCACAATGCAATTGGGTGAACCTGATGCAAGCGGTCGCCGGTCACCGGTTGATACCGGCCAAACATTCACACTGGAAGTAGATATGGTGATCAAGGCGGCAGGGCAAATGCCTTTTCAAGAATTAGTACAAAAGAGTGCGATTGAAAACAGAAGTGGAAAGATAGTGTTGCAATCAAATTGCGAAACAAATATCAAGGGTGTTTTTGCCGGCGGTGATGCAGTGAATGGCGGCAAGGAAGTGGTAGATGCGGTGCAGGCTGGAAAGGATGGGGCGAAGGGGATTATGGGATTTTTATCCGGCATATAATTTTTTTTGCCACGAATGCACGAATGAAAACTAATTATTTTTTCTTCTTAATTGAACTGTAAAAACTTTATGAGTGAAATTATATATAAAGAAGAATCCTATGCTATTATTGGTAAGTGCATGGAGGTACATAATGAGTTGGGGCATGGCTTTTCTGAAATTGTATATAAGGATGCTTTGCAGCTTGAATTCAACGCCTTCGATATTTTGTATGAAAGAGAAAAGGAATACCTGGTTTATTACAAAGACAACCTATTAGAACGCCGATATTTTGCAGACTTCGTGGTATATGATAAAATAATTCTTGAACTTAAATGCGTAAAATCATTGACAGAGGAACATGTTTCGTTGTGCATTAATTATTTAAAAGTGTCTAAATGCAAATTGGCGTTGTTAGTAAATTTTGCCAGAGGCAAGTTAGAGTATCAACGTATACTTTATTAATAACAAAGTCAATAAACAATAACCCGTAATTTTTTTTTATTCCTAACAATATCGGGTTCAAACATTTTTATTTGTATTAATTCATGCATTCGTGGCAATAGTATTACAAGGCATATAAACAAAAAAAACAATGGCAGACATATCAGCAAATTTCCTCGGCATTAAATCTCCCAATCCTTATTGGCTGGCCAGTGCCCCTCCTACTGATAAAAAGATCAATGTGCTTCGTGCCTTTGAGGCTGGCTGGGGCGGTGTGGTTTGGAAAACACTTGGCTCCCAGGTCAAGAATGTTTCCTCCCGTTATTCCGCCGTCAATTTTAATGGCACCCGGGTGATGGGATTTAATAATATTGAACTTATCAGTGACCGGCCACTCGACATTAATTTGAGAGAAATAAAAGAGTGCCTTCAATTGTTTCCCGACAGGGCAATGATTGTTTCGCTGATGGCGGACAATGACCGGGAAAGCTGGCACGAACTAATAAAAAAAGTGGAAGACACCGGTGCACATGGGTTGGAATTAAACTTCGGTTGTCCGCATGGGATGACAGAACGAGGCATGGGTGCAACGGTAGGACAAGACCCTGAAATTGCTCGGATGGTGGTAGGATGGGTAATGGAAAAAGCAACCATACCGGTCATCACCAAGCTCACGCCCAATGTACACTCCCCCGTACCAACGGGTAAGGCATGCGTGGAAGCAGGTACCAATGGGTTATCATTGATCAACACCATTCAGTCAGTAACAGGCATCAACCTCGACACGCTGGTACCCAATCCTTATGTAGCAGGTAAATCAGTTTTCGGAGGGTATTGCGGCCCGGCAGTAAAACCAATTGCTTTAAAAATGCTGACCACTATTTCACAGGATCCAACTACTGCCAGGGTTCCCGTTTCGGGTATTGGTGGCGTTAGTACCTGGAGGGATGCCGTAGAATTTATGCTGCTCGGTTCGTCTAACGTTCAGGTATGCACGGCCGCAATGAAGCATGGCTTCAGGATCATCGAAGACATGTGCGAAGGACTGAATAACTGGATGGATGAAAAAGGGTATCATACTATTTATGATTTTATTGGTAAGTCGGTAGAAAAAATTACGAATTGGGAAGACCTCGATATCAACTACCATCATATTGCAAAGATCAACCAGGATAAATGTATTCACTGCGGCCTTTGCTACATTGCCTGCGAAGATGGATCGCACCAGTCGATAAATCTTGAATATGGCAAACCTTACAATACTTACACGGTTAAAGAAGAGGAATGTGTGGGCTGCAACCTTTGCCAGTTGATGTGCCCTGTTATAGATTGCATCACCATGGAAGAGCATAGGGTAGCACCGGAATACCTGAACTGGAAAGATTACCAGCGGCTCGGCCTGCCATTGAATGATCATTAAGATTTGTTGTCCGGGCGATAGTATTTCATAGCAACATCCTTGCATCGCCCTCTTGTACATTTGATAGTTGGGGAACTTTTATTACGGGTTGTGAATAACCCAATTGTTAGAAGAAATGAGACAGTTGGCCGGCCTGTAAAGTGGCTAACGTATTCGGACAAGAGCAATCCAAATCCGCCGAACTAAAAGCCTTCCATCCTGACGCTGGGTGAAAAAGATGCCCACTGGTATGCGGCAAAAGAGGGCGATGCAAGAATGCACAGCATAGCTTCCTGGCCCGGACAAAAAATCCAGCCACATCCATTTTAGTTTCCGGGGCATTAAATTTTAAAACTTAAGCTTATGGGTACACGCACACCGTTAATTATTGATTGTGACCCGGGGCATGATGATGCGATTATGCTGATGCTGGCTTTCGGAAGTAAAATATTTGATATAAAAGCGGTGACCATATCAGCCGGTAATCAAACGTTGGACAATACGCTGCGCAATGCTTTGAGCATATTAACCTTGATTGGCGAACAACCACCGGTTTACAGGGGAAGTGAAAAACCACTCTTCCGTGACTTGATCATAGCAGATTATGTGCATGGAAAAACCGGTCTTGACGGCACTGATTTACCCTTGCCTGGTTTTGAGCCGGAGGAGGGTTCTGCCACTCATGCCATTGGACGAATCGTAGAAGCCAGCAAGCAAAAAATAACAATCGTTGTTACCGGACCGCTTACCAATATTGCAGGGTTTATACTATTATTCCCATCGCTCAAATCCCGCATTGAAAAAATTGTGTTGATGGGTGGCAGCATGAGCAGGGGAAATTATACGCCGGTTGCTGAGTTTAATATTTATGTAGATCCGGAAGCTGCTTCAATTGTTTTTAACTCAGGCATTCCAATTGTAATGTGTGGATTGGAAGTTACGCATAAGGCACTTTTTTTTCAAGAGGACATCGAACTGTTCAGGCTTACCGGCAACAAATCCGGGCGTGTGGTTGCGGAACTGGTAGACTTCTTTTCGGTTTTTTACAGAAAGCACCGGCCTGAATTAGGCGGCGGTGCTGCATTGCATGATCCCTGTACAATAGCGTGGCTAATGAACCCGGCGATGTTTCAATCTAAACAATGCCATGTAGATGTTGAAGTATCGGGGGAATTAACAACTGGTGCCACAGTTGTTGATTTTTATAACTTATTAAAAATTCAACCTAATACAGAGGTGGTGTATGATTTGGACAGAAAAGCTTTTGTACAACTGCTGTACGATACAATTAAAACCTTGCCATAGAAAAATTTTTTCTATGCTAAAAATGATAAGCAATGGATAATTTAGAAGAGCTTGTTGCTGAAATTGAGTATCATTCAGTGGAAGGTATCAAACATTATTTCTCCACCGGTATTTCTCCCAATATTGAATTCAAGGGTGAACCGTTGTTCAACACGATGATCAACATGTACACCCGGTCACCCCGTTTTAAAGATTGCGTAAAAGCATTTGTAGAATATGGGTTGGCGTTTGAAGATATTGCGCTGCTGTCAGTACTGTTGGATGAACCCGGATCGCTGGAAAATTATATTCAACAAAACCCGGAAGTTGTTACCTCCAAATATTCTCTCCCTTGTGCTTACACACCCATGCAGGCTGTTTCACTCATTCATATTTGTGCCGAGTATAATCATGTTGCGTGCGCAAAGATATTGGTGCGGTATGGCGCTGGTGTAAATGAACGGGCAGGCATAGACGAATTCGGTTTTGGCGGACAAACGCCGGTCTTTCATACCGTAAATCAAAACCAAAATAATTCAATGGATATGCTCAACTACCTGCTGTCTGAATCTGCTGATTTAGGCATTACCGTGAAAGGCGTTATTTGGGGAAAAGGCTACGAATGGGAAACATTAATTCCTTCGGTTAATCCCATTAGTTATGCAATGATGGGCCTGCTTCCACAAATGCATAGGGATGAAATAGCCATTTCAAAAGTTGTGATGATTTTATTAATGCACCAGTATGGAATTAATTATATGCCGGTCAATGTACCGTGCGCTTATTTAAGGTTTCGTTACAAATGAAACAAAAAAGCTACTGCTTAAATCCTTTGGCTGGCCATTGCTTTTCTCCCTTCTAATATTATTCTCCCGCTTGGTAAGATTGGCAACCTTTTATATCTTCATCAACCAGGATCAGCAGTTTTAAATAAACGTTTCAATTAAATTAAATGACAATAAACCCCACCCGGCTTCGAGAACATTTTGAAGCCATGAGCGAAATAGGAAAGATTGGCGAGACTGGTACCTGCAGGCCAACATTGACACCATTGGAAAAGTATGGCTTTGATTTAGCAGCATCCTGGATGCAGGAAGCAGGTATGAAAACCCGCATTGACAATTTTGGCAATCTCATTGGAAGGCTGGAGGGCACAGACCCTGCACTACCTGTTTTAATGATGGGTTCTCATTTGGATTCCCAACCTTATGGCGGCCGCTTTGATGGCGTAGCTGGTGTATTATGTTCCATTGAAGCGGTGGCCACTCTTACCGGGAACGAGATCGTTCCGGCGAGAAGTATTGAGGTGGTTTCATTTGCAGATGAGGAGGGCTGGCGTTTTAATAAAGGGCTGTTTGGTTCAAGGGGAATTTTAGGAAAACTGGAACCAGGCGAACTACAAAGAACCGATAAGGATGGCATCACTAGGGAGCAGGCATTAAAAGATTTTGGTTGCGACCCTTTGAAATTTAAAGAATCGGAATATGCTCCGGGCAGTATTTTTTGTTTTCTTGAATTGCATATTGAGCAGGGCCCCATTTTAGATATGGCCAATCATCCCATTGGCGTTGTGTCCGGCATCTCCGGCCCGCTTTGGCTAACGGTTAAGCTCAAAGGCATGGCGGGGCACACAGGATCAGTGCCGATGGCAATCCGAAAAGATGCACTGGTGGGTGCTGCTGAAATAATTGTTGCAGTCAACCAGGTTGCTACGCAGGTTCCGGGTGCGCCCACTGTTGGTACTGTTGGTACAATAAATGTGTTTCCTGCTTCCCGCAACATTATTCCGGAGGAAGTAACGTTTACGATAGACCTGAGAGATATTGATTTGGAAAGACGAAACCGGTATGAAAAGCAATTGCGTGTGCAGATTGAATCCATCACTCAAAAGCATTCGCTTACTTACGAGATTACGGAAGACACTAACAGTGAGCCACGCTATTGCGCCAACTGGATAAAGGATATCATTCACGCCCAATGCAAGGCTGAAGGATTGGATGCCCCCGAATTAATGAGTGGGCCCTTCCATGATGCACTGGCTTTATCTTACGCCTGCGATTATGGGATGATCTTCATCCGATGCAAAGATGGCATCAGCCATAACCCGTTGGAATATGCTTCGTATGAAGACCTTGCATTGGGTACGGAGGTATTGTATGGAACCGTACTGCAAATATTAAATAGCAATAAGGAATCCTGGCTTTTGCAAGCATAATTGTTTTGAAACTATGGTTAAATAAATTTTACAAAAAAGAAGATAATGGTAAATGAGAAAGTTAAAATACTGGATACAGAGATACTCTCTAGCAATTGGTATAAGCTAAAAAAAATTACCTACGAATTTGAAAAAGACAATGGCAGCCGTGAGGTTCAAAGCCGGGAAGTGTACGACAGAGGCAATGGGGCAACCATTTTATTGTATAATGTCCAACAGAAAAAGGTGATACTTACCCGACAATTCCGGTTGCCAAGTTTTGTGAATGGCAACGCTTCAGGGATGTTGATAGAAGCTTGTGCAGGATTGCTTGATGATGATAATCCTGAAGATTGTATCCGGCGGGAAACCGAGGAAGAAACCGGTTTTAAAGTTTCTCACGAGCGTAAAATATTTGAAGCGTATATGTCTCCAGGATCTGTTACGGAGATATTGTATTTTTTTGTAGCCGAATACGATCAGGGAATGAAGATAAATGAGGGTGGTGGGATAGACCATGAACAGGAAAATATTGAAGTACTAGAGATCAGTTTTGAGGAAGCGATGAAGATGATGGGAACCGGTGAAATTAAAGATGGAAAAACAATCATGCTGCTACAGTATGCTAAGTTGAATAATCTTATTTGATCGTTGATTAAGCCGTGTGTATTTGGGGA
This sequence comes from Ferruginibacter sp., assembly GCA_039922375.1. Lineage (GTDB taxonomy): Bacteria > Bacteroidota > Bacteroidia > Chitinophagales > Chitinophagaceae > Ferruginibacter. Next base: position 33,238 of record JBDSAA010000069.1, on the reverse strand, counting down.
AAATACATTTCCCATTAAAACTGTATCTACTCATAAATTTATTTTTATGAAAGAAGCCAAAGATAATTTCAGTGATCAGTCAGAAATATATGCAAGATACCGGCCTGCCTATCCACCTGAGCTGTACTCCTTTTTAATTTCTCTTGTTAACGAAAAACAGTCGGCCTGGGATTGCGGCACAGGCAATGGACAGGTAGCAATGGAACTATCAAATTTTTTTGAGAAAGTATATGCTACAGATCTGAGTGAAGAGCAAATTAAAAACGCAGTTCAAAGAGATAACATATTTTACTGCGTAGAACGGGCAGAGTACACATCATTTGAAGATAACAGTTTTGATTTGATCGTTGTTGCACAGGCAATCCACTGGTTCGACTTTAATAATTTTTATAAAGAAGCAAACAGAACGGCCAAATCGGATGGAATACTCGCCATCATTGGTTATGGGCTTTTAATGGTTGATGAAGAAACGGATTGGATAATTGATGACTTTTATAAAAACACCATTGGCCTACACTGGGATAAGGAGAGGAGATATATTGATGAAGGTTATCAAACCATTCCCTTTCCATTTAAAGACATAAAAGCCCCTCAATTAATAAATATCTTAGAGTGGGATTTAGAAGAGATAACAGGCTACTTTAAAACATGGTCGGCAGTGCAACATTATGTAAAGGCCAACAACAAAAACCCTGTTGATTTTATTAGGGCCGAACTCGAAAAAATATGGCCGAAAGGAACAACTAAAAAAATACAATTTCCTATATTGATAAGGGTAGCCAAAATAGAAAAGTAACCGCTCAAATAATCATCCAGCAATATGATAACAGATAAAAGAAAGCCACCAATTAATGTGGTGCAATTACTGCCTGTGCTCGAAAAGAAATTAATGTCGTTACTAACTTCATTAAATCCGGAGGATTGGCAAAAGCCAACAATAGCAAAGTCTTGGACTATCAAAGATATAGTGGCCCATTTACTGGATGGCAATGTGCGGGTACTTTCTATGTTGAGGGATAATTATTTTGGTGAAAGCCTTGGTAAAAAAACCTCCATTAATCTGATTGATTATTTAAATTGCTTAAATGCTGACTGGGTAAAAGCTATGAAGCGGGTAAGCCCTGCCATCCTCATTAATTTGCACCAGGCTACCGGATATCGGTACAATGAATATTATGCTTCGCTGGACCCGTTCGGTAAATCACCATTTGCCGTTGATTGGGCCGGTGAGAAAGAAAGTTTAAACTGGATGCATATCGCAAGGGAGTACACAGAAAAATGGCTGCACCAGCAGCAAGTACGGGATGTGTTAAACGACAAGGAAATAATGACTAGAGAATTGTACTATCCTTTTATTGATATTTTCATGCTGGCTTTGCCGCATACATACCGGAACGTGGAAGCAACAGATGGAACTTTGGTAAGGATCACCATTCCATCAGGTATCGGTGGCCACTGGAATATAATAGCTGAAGGTGGCAAATGGATTTTAGACAATGCAAACCAGGCGAAGCCGGTAAGCGAGGTGATCATAGATGCAGGTATCGCATGGAAACTATTTTCAAAAAGTATAAGACCCCAAGAGATAAAACATTCAGTACAAATTGAAGGAGATCAACAGTTGGGAGAAATTGCACTTACAATGATATCAGTAATGGCGTAGCCCCGGAGCTCTTTTTCGTGCTTTAATCACATCATGCTACATGCTTTGGTATTTACATCTTTGTTTCCCTGGAAGTATAAAGGTGACCTGGTTACTATAATTTTGATTTATAAAGGATGCTCAAAAAAAAGCCACCCTTTGCTGGGTGGCTCCTGAGAAAGTATCCTTTTTAGTGGTTTAATTAATCTTTAATAACCTCATTACAGTAGTTTTCTCCCCCACGGTTATTTTAAGAAAATAAGCACCTGTTTGCAGGTGGGCTGTTTCTGTCAACAACAGGTTGTTTGTTCCCGCTACCAATGATCTTGCAGCACTTGTTAGTGTCTTTCCACTGGCATCAATTATTTGTAAAGAAGCATTCCCTGTTACCTTACTATTGATGGTTACCTGAAGCGTACTCAATACCGGGTTAGGATAGATAGAGATATGCTTCAATTGGTTTTTACTGCTATTTACAACTTCTACATTCGAATACTTAAAGCTGCCATTATTATCCAGTTGTTTTAACCTGTAAAATAGTATTGCGGACGAAGCTTTGGTAAATGCATCTGTGTCTGTGTAGATGTAAGTATTGGTAATTGTGCCGGAATGGTTGGCTGTAACATAAGCAACCTTATTGAACACGCTTCCATCAACAGATCTTTCAATATCAAATCCACGGTTGTTGATTTCCGAATGGGTTTTCCATGTCAATCCAACATTGTTATTTTTAATCTCGGCTACAAATGATACAAGGTGCACAGGCAAGGGGGCGAGTGGTGCACCTTCATAAGCACCTCTGTAGGGAGCAGTAAGGCTTCTTATTGTGCCATAAATATCAGTGGTTACGGTGGTAGGCGTTCCTGTAAGTAAGGCTGCGGTATTATTGGAGCTTGGTGTAAGCAAATCAGGATTTATATCATCAACAAAATCCAGTAATCCAAATGAACTATGCTGTTCCAAAGGTGCTGCATCTGTTTTATAAAGTGTAAGGTCGCTATACAAACTGCTCATAAATGCAACGGTTTGTGCAGGCCCCCCATAATAGGTATTATAATCAACAGTATTTGTTCCGGTTGTGGGGGTGCTGATAAAGCTACCCACATGTTGGTTGGATGCACCCGTTCTTGTATTTATGCCAAGATTATTGATGCAGGTATAAGACGAACCAGCAGAAGAATTGGACTTTAATATACATACAGAAGTTGGCTGGCCGTTATCTGTGGTGTGGGTGCCGCCAATCCTGAAAGTATTGGACTCCGCTATTACTGTTGCAGGGGTATTACTTCCAAAATAAAAGGCCCTCACAATAGTACTGGAAGGATTTGGATAAGTAGTGCTGCCTAGCTGGATGCTGTTGTTCTTTGCAATCAAAGTGCCGCTTGCAGTACTGGGAAGGAAAACTACACCTTGTAAGATATTGCTAGCCGACATATTGAGGTTAAATACCCGGTTCCTTGTAAAGTTTACTGTTGCAGCCGGATTGATATTATTAATAAATAATGCCTGAAACACACTGGTTGAACTGGCGATTGTATTAAATATCCGATTCGAATCAAGTGTGACATTACCAACGCCTGAACCGAGCCTGATGGCTGAAGCCTTCTGATTTATTATCTGAGAATATAAAAGGGAAATATTATCGTTTGGCGCAGCATCATCGCCATTTAGCAGAAGGCCAATATAACCACCAGATATTACGCTTCTTGAAAAGATATTGTTTGAATTACGGCCTGTAAGTATGCGCACTGTCACGGGTGTAAGTGTGCTGTTAGCAACGTTAGTAATGTTGCAAAACCTGAATTGATTGGAACTTGCGCCGTCCTTTAGTACAACTGTATTTGACAAGGCCCCGTTGACGTTATTGGAAAGCGTAAGAAAAATATTAGCGCCTAAACCCAAAGGGCGGCCATCAACCGAAAGGTTATCTGCACCTTGTAATGTCAAAAGGGTAGTATCTGTAAGCGACATTGAAATAGTTTTGATAACTGTAGCAGTATCAGCGGGCCTGATGAGGATGGACGTGTAGTTTGAACTGGTAGCATTACCTGATGAGTCTAATAAGCAGTTGGCATTTTCTGCTGTGTTGTTGACTATCCTGATATTAATAATGCCTTGGTGGCTTCCATTATTAATACCATCAAATGCAGCTTTTAACGTAGGATAAGAGCTTGTTAGCAGGGGCCCAGCTGTAGCCGTTACTGTTATGTTTTGTGCGGATGCTGATAGCTGCATTAAAATAAATATGCAGATTGCAGTGTAAAAGTTTTTCATTGAATTGATTTATTGTTCTGTATAAAAGTATTCTCTTTTTGTGAAACCTCATCATTTTAATAGAAAACGAAAATCGGCTGGCTATTATATAACTAAATATATGCCTATGTTCCACCTGTTAATATTATTATCAAACAAAATTTATTTTGTTTGATAATAAAAAATCTGCTTCACTAAATAAAGCAACATTTCAGAAATAATCAAACGAAAAAGAGGCTGCTCATGCTTATGAGACAGCCTCTTTTTGTATGCAAAAAATGTTGAGCAAACAGTATAGAACTCAGAAAGTAAATGATTAATAGTTTCTGGTTAGCTATCCTGTATTACCTAATTAATGTTCATTTTCTTTTTAAGATTTTCATCAATTGCATCCAGGAATTCTTCTGTATATAAATAATGTGCACCATGGCTTACTTTGTTGCCATGAATACAAACAGCAAGATCCTTGGTCATTTTTCCGCTTTCAACTGTTTCGATACAAACAGCTTCCAGCGCCAGGCAAAAATCAATCAATGGTTGGTTGTTATCTAACTTACCGCGGAAAGCCAATCCTCTTGTCCATGCAAAAATGGAAGCGATTGGATTCGTAGAAGTTGGCTTGCCTGCCTGGTGATCCCTGTAGTGGCGGGTTACGGTGCCGTGTGCAGCTTCCGCTTCCATAGTGCTGCCGTCCGGCGTTATCAATACTGAAGTCATAAGTCCTAAACTACCGAAGCCTTGTGCTACAGTATCACTCTGTACATCACCATCGTAATTTTTACAAGCCCATACAAAATTGCCATTCCATTTTAAAGCGCTTGCAACCATATCATCAATTAAGCGATGCTCGTAAGTAATGCCAGCTTCCTGGTAGGCTGCTTTAAATTCTGCCTGAAAAATATCTTCAAAAATGTCCTTAAATCGGCCATCATACTTTTTCAAAATGGTGTTTTTTGTAGACAAGTACAAGGGCCATTTTTTGCTAAGCGCCATATTGAAACAGCTCCTTGCAAATCCCATGATACTTTCATCGGTGTTGTACATGCTCATTGCTACACCATCCCCCTTAAAATTATACACTTCAAAAGTTTGTGGCTCGCCTCCACCTTCCGGCGTAAATGTCATTGTCAATTTACCCTTTCCTTTGATAACTGTATCGGTAGCACGGTATTGATCGCCGAAGGCATGACGCCCTACGATTATTGGAGCAGTCCAGTTGGTTACAAGGCGTGGTACATTTTGCATAACGATGGGCTCCCGGAATACGGTGCCATCCAAAATATTACGGATGGTCCCATTGGGGCTTTTCCACATTTGTTTCAGGCTAAATTCTTTTACTCTTGCTTCATCAGGTGTAATCGTAGCGCACTTGATACCGACGCCAAACTCTTTAATAGCGTTGGCGGCATCTATGGTTACCTGGTCATTTGTTTCGTCCCGGTACTCCATCCCCAGATCGTAATATTTGATATCCAGTTCCAGGTAAGGAACGATCAATTTGTCTTTGATAAACTTCCAGATGATCCTTGTCATCTCATCACCGTCCAGTTCTACAACCGGGTTTGCTACTTTAATCTTGTTCATTGAAATCTATTTTTTTTTGCAAATGTAAACTATTCAATATATCCTATCCCGACGATTTACGGAAACGTTGTCATAGATTTTTTATGATCTCATCCGCAAACTCACTTGTCTTTAATAAAGTGCCTTCCTTCATTAAATTATAAAAATCGATGGTAACTGTTTTGTTGCGGATAGTTTTGCCAACTGAGATAGTGATCAATTCTGCTGCATCCCTCCAGCCCATATATTCCAGCATCAATACACCGCTTAAAATAACCGATGAGGGATTCATGGTATTTGTATTGGCAAACCTTGGAGCGGTACCATGCGTAGCTTCAAATACCGCATGGCCTGTCAGGTAATTAATATTTGCGCCGGGCGCAATACCAATGCCCCCTACCTGTGCTGCCAATGCATCACTGATATAATCCCCATTTAGATTAAGCGTTGCAATTACGGAGTAATCCTGGGGTGCCAGCAATGCCTGTTGTAAAAAATTATCAGCAATGGCATCTTTGATAATTACTTTACCACCTATGGCGCATAGTTTCATTTCTTCATTGGCAACGGCTTCGCCACTTTCTTTTTTAGTGCGTTCCCATTGGTTCCATGTGTAAACATTACCCCCAAATTCACGTTCTGCTAATTCGTACCCCCAGTTTTTAAAAGCACCTTCTGTGTACTTCATGATATTTCCTTTGTGTACAATGGTTACAGATGGCAGTTTATTTTCAATCGCATGCTTTATCGCACTTCTTATCAGGCGCTCACTTCCCTCCTTGCTCACGGGCTTTATACCGAGTGAAGTTGTTTCAGGGAAACGGATATTGGTTACACCCATTTCCGTGATCAAAAAATCAAGCAGTTTTTGTGCTTCGTGTGTGCCAGTCATGTATTCAATGCCGGCATAAATATCTTCTGTATTTTCCCTGAATATCACCATATTCACTTTCTCTGGTTGCCACATAGGAGAGGGCACGCCTTCAAAATATTTTACTGGGCGCAGGCAAACGTATAAGTCCAGCTCTTGCCGCAAGGCAACATTCAAACTTCTTATCCCTCCACCAACGGGGGTAGTTAAAGGCCCCTTTATGGAAAGTAAATATTCTTTAAAAGCATCCATCGTAGCTTCCGGCATCCAGCTACCTGTTTGTTTAAAAGCTTCTTCACCTGCCAACACTTTTTTCCACTCAATTTTTTTTTCGCCTTTGTAAGCCTTCTCGACAGCAGCGTCAAATACACGTACACTGGCTTTCCAAATATCCGGCCCAATGCCGTCACCTTCAATAAAAGGAATTGTGGGCTTATTCGGAACTGCCAGCTTGCCGTCAGGGGCCATTGTTATTTTTTCTGCCATAAGAAATAATTTATGTGGTTTGATTGCAAAAGTAAGTGAAGTGAGGATTTGAAAAATATTTTACCAGAAGGCTTATTTAAAAAAAGGGTATGCAAATTCTCCCGTTATTACTATCTTATTAAACTATATCCATCACGGTGCACATCAAAATAAGCAGTCAGGCTTTGGGAGGACATAACCTCCGGAAAAATCCGAATGGCTTCCCGGAACTCCAGGAAGCCATTGCAAATGTGCTGAATGAGCTATTGTGTTCGCCTCACCCTAAACCTGCAGGTTACATTATAGGGTAAATTGGCTGGGGGTGCACCAGTAAGGATTCCGGTAAAATTGCCAGCCAAAAATTGCCCAATTGCACCGTACTCAGTTACCATTACATTGATGGGAGTAAGTATTCTTGTAGAATCAGTTATTTGACGTGTATTAAAATAGGACAAACTTCCGGTGGTTCCTACAGCCATGGCCGGATTTGCAAAATAGATGGCAGCCGAATTTGTATTTGAATACCCTTTCACATTGATGTAAGGCGGGTTACCAGAAGATTGAGCTACATCGGGCGCCGCCATGAAATAACTGGTGCCGTTGATAGTATAGTTAATGTATTCCAGAATCGATACGCCACAGGCATTTAATGACCCTACAAAATTAACTCCTTGTACAAGCTTAAACAAAGTAGCACTGCCTCCCTGCAAGGCCGTATAATCTTCAGCGCTGAATGTTACATCTGTATTGCCCGAACAAAGTGGGGTAGCGAAACTAAATGCGCCGGTTTTGTCTACCTGGTATCGATAATTTGTTCCGGTCTTAGCCATTATTACAAAACCGTTTGAAATGGGGGCATTACTGCAATCCACTATGTTTCCTGTAATTTCAGCAATACTTGCATTGGCCACTTTAATATTGCCCAAGGCCACATTTGCAGTTGTGGTAGTAAAGTTTTGTGAGAATAAGGCATTGGAACAGTTGGCTTCACTAAATACCTCAAGCAACAATTGTGCATTATTGGGTACTGCGCCACCAGTATAACCCGCAGAATCCGTATAGCCGAAACCTGTTCTTTCCCGATTGCTAACCACAGATACTTTTACCAGTACGTTTTGTATGGGTACGCCTTTTGCATTGGTAATTGTGCAGTTAAATTTTACGAAATTGGAAGGCACATCGTAATTCCAAAATGAGAAATGGCTTACCGCACCTATATAACTATTACCGGATTTTACAGCAGTGCCTTCTTCTTTCCATAAGCCTTTTGTTTCATCAAAGTACCATAAGGGTATAGTAGCAGGGGCACTAGCGGATAAAGATGGATGCAATGGAATGGTAATCGTAGCTTTTTTGCCATTTCCTATTTGTAATAGTTCACCGCCGTTTCCAGTTAACTCTATTGCTGCCATACCGTAGGTAGTTAGCAACTTTAAATTGCCTGAAGTATCCAGCCCTCTTAAATCGCCGGGCATAATAAGATTGAGTTCTTTTCCCAAGGGGCTGATCCAATGTGCCAAAACACTTACCTGTCCCGTATATGCCGCCTTGGTGGTAGCATTAATAACGGCATTGGCCGGCACAGAAATGTTCAAGCCATTGGAAAGTGTTACATTGCCACCGGCTGCTGCATCAATATTGCCAGCTTTGTTTTTAGGTAACAACTTTATCCTGAAAAAGGCACTTTTGCCTTCTGTGGCGATATAGGTTTTGATGCTCTTAAAATAAGCTGGCTGGGTAACAGTTACAACAGCAGCATCTTTGGTTACCTGCACATTCTTTATCTCGAAGAAGCCATATTTATCAGTAAGGGTGCCAATGCCCCCCATATTTACTGTAGCGCCATTAACAGCCAAATCATTTTCGTCAATAACAAAACCGGAAACAGAAGATGTAATTTTTGTTAGGAGATCTGGTGGTGACGGCGTATCCAATTGGCCACTTATTTCTCTTTGGCAGGAGACAAAAGTGACAGCCAGCATAGCAATAATACTTACAAAGAAAAAGTCATTTATTTTGGCAAGGCTAAAGGGCATACGTCGTATTTTAATTTATTAAAAACCAGAAGGGTAAATGATCACATAAATATAAGCTGTGGTAAACAAATAAAAAATTATGGAAGCTCCATACTGCAATTGACCCAGCCATTATCAAAGCTCACTTGGGGTAATTTTTTGTAGAAATTAATTGCGGGCTCATTCCATTCCAGCACCTGCCATGCAACCCCGGTAAATTTCTTTTCTTTCGCTTCTTCAATCAATTTATCAAATAATAATTTGCCCACGCCCATGCCACGTAGTTTTTCTGTCACCAGTAAATCTTCGAGATACATCCTTTGCCCTTTCCATGTACTGTACCTGATATAATAAAGCGCAAAGCCCTCGACCGTTCCATTAACTTCGGCTACAAATGCCCACCACACCGGGTTATCTCCAAAGCCGCTTTCTACAAAATGATCGAAATTGACAATTACAGCATCGGGCTCTTTCTCATAAATTGCCAACTCCTCCACCAGCTCCATCATTCGTGTGCAATCTTCTTTTTTAGCTCTTCTTATTATAATTTTCATATGATTATTTTATCATCGTAACTATGGGGGATTTCAAAATTCGTATAATCAATTCACATTTTACGTTGGTATTTGTTATTAAAAAGAGGTGATTCTTTATCACCGTTATAATTTAGGGACTTAACTTGCAGCCCATGCAGCAATATCTTCAACTTCTTAAGCATATTATTGACACGGGGAGTGATAAAAGCGACCGCACCGGTACCGGTACCCGAAGTGTATTTGGGCATCAGATCCGTTTCGATCTAAGCAATGGATTTCCACTGGTAACAACAAAAAAATGTCATATAAAAAGCATTATTTATGAATTGCTCTGGTTTTTAAAAGGTGATACCAACATCGCTTATTTAAAAGAACATAATGTAAAAATATGGGATGAATGGGCAGATGAAAATGGCGATCTCGGTCCGGTGTACGGGAAGCAATGGCGCAGTTGGGAAGGCGCAGGTGCGGTAGAAGTTGACCAGGTAAGCGAGCTTATCGATCAGCTAAAAAATAATCCGGATAGCAGGCGTTTGATCATAAGCGCATGGAACGTGGCCGACTTACCAAAGATGAAACTGATGCCTTGTCATTGTTTGTTCCAGTTTTACACGCAGCCCCCCGGCACGCCGGGTGGCCGGAGAAAATTAAGCTGTCAGTTGTACCAGCGGTCTGCCGATGTTTTTTTAGGAGTGCCTTTTAATATTGCTTCATACGCTTTGTTTACGTTGATGATCGCACAGGTTTGTGATATGGATCCTGGAGATTTTATTCACTCTTTCGGCGATGTGCATTTGTACAACAATCATTTTGAGCAGGCTGACTTGCAATTAAGCAGATCACCTTTTCCATTGCCACAAATGAAAATTAACCCCGCCGTAAAAGATATTTTTGATTTCAAATTTGAAGATTTTGAATTGATAAATTATCAATGCCATCCCGCCATCAAAGCGCCGGTAGCGGTTTAAGAACGCCCACTAAATCACCCAAGGGGACTTTTTTAGAATGGCGTTGGAGGAGTATTGCATTTTCGAAGATACAATTGCATTTAAAGGGTAAAATATTACAATGATGAATGGAACTACTGATATACTAAGTGCACAGAATTCCCCATTGGGGGGCGGGGGCGCTGCCCTGGTTGTTGCCGCATCCACCAACAACGTTATTGGTAAAGACAATCAATTGATCTGGCATTTACCAAATGATCTTAAGTTTTTCAAAAATACCACCTGGGGTTTTCCAACCATCATGGGACGTAAAACCTATGAGGCCCTGAACAAGCCCTTGCCTGGTAGAACAAATATAGTGATCACCCGCAATCCTGGTTGGAAAGCAGATGGCGTTACTACCGCAGGAAGCCTGGACGATGCCATTGCTAAAGGCTATGAAACAAATGCAAAGCAAATTTTTATTATTGGGGGTGGCGAAATTTTCGCTCAATCCGTGCCTATAGCCGATAGCATTTACATAACAAGAGTCCATGCTACGCTGGAAGGAGATGCTTTTTTCCCAGAGATCGATGAAGATAAATGGGCGTTGGTTTCAAATGAAGATTTCCCTGCAGATGAAAAACACGCCTATCCATACTCTTTCCAGTTGTGGAAGAAAAAATAATGATAACAGCTTTTACACGAATTATAAAACACACGAATTACACGAATTGACATTATGTGTTGATGCATTTTTTTCATTTTGATTCTTCATTTTTAATTTTTGCCTTTCCTTGTATAACCATTTTCAGCTAGCAAAAAAATACCTCCATTATTTTCTTACCGCCTCCAGCGGAAAAGGCCATGGTATACATTCGCCGTTTGTTTTTGATTTCATAAAAAATGTATTGAGGGATAAAAAGCAATATGACTGCTATAATAAAATTGAGCGCCAGCGGCAACAACTTAAGGAAGATAATACATTGATTGAAGTAGAAGATTTTGGTGCAGGTTCTACTGTGATCAAAACAAATAGCCGGGTAGTAAAGGATATTGCAAACTCGTCTTTAAAGCCTAAAAAATATGCCCAGTTATTATTCAGGATGGTGCAGTACTACAAGCCTGCGACCATTATAGAATTGGGAACATCTTTGGGCATTACCAGCTCCTATCTGTCCAGCGGGAGCAGCAACGCAAAATTATATACCTGTGAAGGGGCCACCAGTATTGCTGCCATTGCACAGGAAACTCTTAACGCATTGCAACTAAAAAACATAGAAATTATAAAAGGTGATTTTGCTAAAACACTGCCTTTGCTTTTTTCAAAAATTGAAAAAGCAGACTTTGCTTTTATAGATGGGAATCATCGCAAAGAACCTACGCTACAGTATTTTCAACAGTTATTAAATCATTCTACCACCTCAACCATTCTTATATTTGACGACATACACTGGAGTGCAGATATGGAAGCTGCCTGGGCCAGTATTCAACAAAACGAAGCTGTTACCCTCACCATCGATCTCTTTTTCCTGGGCCTTGTTTTTATTAATCCCGACTTTAAAGTCAAACAACATTTTACCATACGATTCTGATTTTCGGCTACCTTTGCGCCAATTATTTCCCTTATGACTATTGGCGTTTTAAAAGAACCAGTTCCCGAAACCCGGGTGTCCCTTTTACCTGAACATATATTGATCCTAAAAAAATGGAATGTAAATGTAATTGTTGAAAATAATGCCGGTGTAACGGCATTTGCCAATAATGAAAAATATGTAACAGCGGGTGCCCAAATAGCTGGCCGGGATGAAATACTTAAGTCCGCCGACATCGTTCTCACCATCAACGAACCACTCATTCCTGAGATCGGCTTATTAGGATCCAAAATAATACTCGGAATTTTTCAGCCATTATTTAATGTGAGCTTAGTACAGGCTTTTGCAAAAAATAATGTGACTGTTTTCAGTATTGATATGCTTCCACGTACCACACGGGCGCAAACGATGGATGTACTAAGTAGCCAGGCCAATATTGCTGGCTATAAAGCGGTGCTCACAGCAGCAAACCTGTTTCCTAAATATTTTCCGATGTTTATGACAGCAGCGGGTAGTATTCCTCCGGCAAAAATATTGATACTTGGTGCAGGCGTAGCGGGCCTGCAAGCCATTGCAACAGGCAGGAGGCTTGGAGCGGTGGTAGAAGTATTTGACACCAGGCCTGCAGTAAAGGAAGAAGTAATGAGCCTCGGTGGTAAATTTATTGAGGTGGAAGGTGCTGCAGATGCCAGCAAAGCAGGCGGCTATGCGGTAGAGCAAAGCGAAGATTTTATGCAACGCCAAAAAGCAAAAATTGCAGAAAGCGTTGCCAAAGCAGATATCATTATTACTACTGCACAGATCCCTGGAAAAAAAGCGCCCATATTAATTACAACTGCTATGATAGAGGCCATGAAGAATGGTTCAGTGATTATTGACCTTGCGGCGGCTACAGGTGGTAATACCGAATTAACGATCAATGAAGAAACGATCATTCATAATGGCGTGAGCATTGTTGGCGATTCAAGGTTGCCTGCAGGAATGCCGAGTGATGCCAGTAAATTATATGGAAAAAATATCCTTAATTTTTTACAACTAATGATCGATAAAGAAGGCAAACTGAATTTAAATTTTGACGATGACCTGATAAAAGGTACTTGCATCGTTCATGAAGGACAGATCACCAATGAGCGTGTGTCCCTTGTGGTTAACGGGCAATTGGCAAAGTAAAGAATGACAAAAATCCAAATAATAACTTATGCAATCTATTCTAGATTTTTTCAGCAACCATATTGAAATTATATACATCGTTATCCTTTCTATTTTCCTGGGTATAGAAGTGATAGGACGAGTACCCAGCGTATTGCATACGCCGTTGATGAGTGGAGCCAATGCCATTCACGGAGTAGTAGTGATAGGCGCTATTATAGTAATGGGCCAGGCACAAACGGACAATTATCCTGCTCTAATCTTAGGGTTCTTTGCCGTAGTGCTGGGTACGCTGAATGTAGTGGGCGGTTTTGTGGTGACAGACAGAATGTTGGAAATGTTTAAAAAGAAAAAGCCGTCTTCCACCAAAGCCGGATAAAGCAGCAACCGTTTTACCTGACGTTCATTTAATAAAAAACGATTAACCTTTTCAACGAATAATAATTTACCCGTAAGAACCTATTGGGGTTGGGCTCAAATTTATAACATGGGAATTCATATACTTACGATCTGTTATCTTATCGCTTCGGTTACTTTTATTTTGGGGCTTAAAATGTTGTCTCATCCGGAGAGTGCACGCAGGGGAAACCTGCTGGCTGCTGCCGGGATGGCGATCGGTATTTTTGGCACCATCTTTTTATTTGAACATGAAGTGGATGGCAACAAAGTTCATTTGAGTAACGTCCTTTTAATCTTTGCAGCGCTAACCATTGGTGCGGTACTCGGGTTTATTTCTGCCAAAAAAATACAGATGACTGCAATGCCCGAAATGGTCAGTCTTTTTAATGGCATGGGTGGCGCCTGTGCAATGTTGATCTCACTCATCGAATTCAATCATTACCTCCATACCGCCTCTCCCGCTGTTGACGGCGTTATATCTTTAACAGAGGAGCTAACCACCGTTTCAGTTATTGCAATTGTTGCAGGATTGGTCATTGGTAGTATTTCTTTTGCAGGCAGTATTATTGCCTGGGGCAAATTAAGAGGCATTATAAAAGATACCACCTTCAAAGGACAGCGCAACCTGAATATGGTCTTCTTACTAATATTGGTTTGTGCAGTGGCTTTATTTATTTTCAAGACACCTATTACAAGTGATGAGACAGCTTACGCTTTGTCAACCTCCTGGGGTGTAGCCTCTTTTCATATTTATTTGTTTTATGGCATACTGGTATTGTCATTATTGTATGGCGTTTTATTTGTTTTACCGATAGGCGGTGCTGATATGCCGGTAGTAATTTCCCTGCTCAATTCATTTACCGGGGTAGCTGCAGCATGTGCCGGCTTTATGTACGATAACCAGGCTATGCTAACCGGTGGTATATTGGTGGGGGCAGCAGGTACGTTGCTCACTATTTTGATGTGTAAGGCGATGAACCGAAGTTTACTGAATGTGATCATTGGCTCATGGGGAGGAGAAGCAGCGGCTGCAGGAATTCAATCAACACATCATGGCGCATACAAAGAAATTAGTTTGAGCGATGCTGCCATGGTGATGAATTTTGCCAATAAAGTAATGATCGTCCCAGGCTATGGTTTAGCCGTAGCACAGGCACAACATATTTGCCATGAATTGGAAAAAATACTTGAAGAAAAAGGCGTTGAAGTTAAATATGCTATTCACCCGGTAGCAGGCCGCATGCCTGGCCACATGAATGTATTGCTGGCAGAAGCAGATGTGAACTATGAAAAATTACTGGAAATGGAGCAGGCCAATGATGAATTCAAAACCTGTGACGTAGTGCTGATATTGGGTGCCAATGACGTAGTGAACCCTGCAGCAAAAAAAGATCCGGCATCACCTATCTACGGAATGCCAATCCTCGAAGTGGAACTGGCCAAAACGGTCATAGTAAATAAGCGAAGCATGAAGCCGGGCTATGCCGGAATAGAAAATGACCTGTTTTTTCAACCCAAAACAAGCATGTTGTTCGGCGATGCAAAAAAGGTATTGCAGGATATATGTGCCGAGCTAAAGACGGTGTAAAGTTGATGGTTGATAATTGATGGCGAAAGATCCTAAAACAATAGGGCCAGTCAAAATCATGAAAATCACTTAATCAAAAAAATCCTGGTTCCGACAAATAAAGGCGCAGGATCGTGAAACCGTTCGGCCAATCAAAATCATGCAAATCATATTAATCAGCATAATCACGGTTCAGACATTTTGAATATTCCACCGGCACTTATCAATTCTCTCCTGCATGTAAAGGGTTTCCAAAAAGAAGCTTTTGAAAATGTACACCAATCCGGTGAGCGAATAACCTCCATAAGATTAAATAGTGCCAAACTATCAACATCGGAAAAGACCTTCTTTACCGACGATAATTCTGGAGTTGCGGTGTCATCATTAGTACCATGGTCTACCGATGGCTATTATCTTCCATCCCGGCCCTCCTTTACTTCCGACCCGCTTTTCCATGGCGGCGCTTATTATGTTCAGGAAGCAAGCAGCATGTTTTTAGAAGAAGCATTGAAGCAATCAATAGATGTTAGTAAAAGTGTAAAGGTGTTAGACCTATGCGCTGCCCCTGGCGGAAAATCTACTTTAATTCAATCGGTAATTTCAGATGAAAGCTTATTGATCAGCAACGAAGTGATCAAAACCAGGGTAACTGTTTTAGCAGAAAATATAACCAAGTGGGGCGCATGCAATGCAATCGTCACCAATAATGACCCAAAAGATTTTCAAAGACTGTCGGGTTTCTTTGATATAATAATAGTGGATGCTCCCTGCAGCGGCAGTGGCTTATTTAGAAAGGATCTAAATGCTATCAGCGAATGGAGTGAACAAAATGTAGAGCTATGCGGCCAGCGGCAGCAACGCATACTTGCTGATATATTACCGGCACTAAAAGATGGCGGCACATTAATCTATTCCACCTGTTCTTATTCAATCCAAGAGGATGAAGAAATTGGTGACTGGCTTATAAAAGATCACGGACTCACCAGTATTCGTTTTCAATTAAAAGCCGAATGGAATATTGTTGAAACGACCGCTTTGGAAACCCACGCTTATGGCTATCGCTTTTATCCTGATCAACTGAAAGGCGAAGGTTTTTACATTGCCGGGTTCAAAAAAATGCCACCAGGTGATGATGTTCCCGATGAAAGAAAAGCAAAGCATAAATCGATAAAATTATCTGCAAAGGAAATTGAAGTGCTGAAGCCATGGCTAAAAAATCATGCAGGTTTCTTCTTCATAAAACAACACGAAGATGTAATTGGGATACCTATCCATCTTGAAGCTTTTTTAGGTGAAATACAATCTGCCCTGTACATAAAAAAAGCAGGGATAAAGTTGGGTACTATCATACGGGATGAGTTGATTCCAGCGCATGAACTTGCTATTAGCAACATTATCAGTGCTGCCGTTCCCTCCATTGAAGTGGATAAAGAAACTGCCTTGCAATATTTGCGAAGGCAGGAGATAAAGTTGGAAGCGGGAATCAAAGGATGGGCTTTGATAACCTATAAGCAATTACCGCTCGGCTGGATAAAAGCTTTGCCCAACCGTGTAAATAATTATTACCCGAAAGAATGGCGGATTCTCAATAAATAAGAATCATGATTAAGTTTCAATAATGCGGGTAATGTCTTTTTGCACGAGCGTGAGGTTTTCAATTAAGCATTGTTGTGTCACTCCCTTGTGCAGCATACCATTGTGCCACATTTATCCACGTAGAAGGCTTAAACCAGTGTTCCTAAAAACAGTGCTGCATTGCCTGCATAACATTTGAATGCCACATGAAAAAATTCTTTAACAGGTACAAAAAAAATAAGTTAAACTAAACTCCTGCCTTGTTATTATAGTTTCACTAACCAACAAAATTTCCCATCTTTGCGATGAAAAAATTTCCGTGTATGAAGCGTCTATTGATTATATTATTCTCCGTTCCATTTTTTGTGATGGCACAAAATAAAGCACTCGTAATTGAAGGCGTTGCCCCTAATTTATATGTAAGCCATACAGTAGCCCCAAAGGAAAATTATTATAGCATTGGCCGTATTTACAATATCAGTCCCAAAGAAGTAGCGCCATTCAATAACCTGGTGATGGAAGCTGGCTTAGGCCTCGGGCAGAAAATAAAAATACCTTTATCAGCAGCTAATTTTTTGCAAACCGGCAATGCCGCCTCTGATGAAGCCTTGATACCAGTATACCACATTGTAGAAGGCAAAGAAGGCCTGTACCGCATCAGTGTTAATTATAATAAGGTACCGTTAGAAACGATCAAACAATGGAATAATTTAAAAGCCGATGCTGTAAGCAATGGCACTGCCTTGATCGTTGGTTACCTGAAAGTAAAAAAAGAGTTATCTCCGTTGGCTAATATGGCAACCACTAAGCCTGCTGAAAAGGTTATCAAGGAGGTTAATAATGCAAGCAGTACTGTTGTAACAAAGGAAACACCAAAGCCCGTTGCACCCAGCGACACAGCGCCAGCTGAAAAACCTGTGGTAAAAGAAAAGCCCCCCGTGGCCGAAGTGAAAAAAGAACCGGTGGCAGAGGTAGTGAAAGAAGCTGAACCAGTAAAAAAGATCATTGTTCCCACCACGGCAAAGAGTTTTAACGGAGGCGTTTTTAAAGCTGACTATGAAAAGCAAATACGCAATAAAGATATAACTGGTGAGACAGGCGAGGCCGCCATTTTTAAAAGTACGAGTGGCTGGGAAGATGGAAAATATTATTGCCTTCACAATACATCATCACCAGGCACCATTGTAAAAATCACCAACAAATCCACAGGCAAAAGCGTTTATGCAAAAGTGTTGGACACCATACCGGACATAAAACAAAACACAGGATTAGTTGTCCGGCTCAGTAATGCTGCCGCAGAAGAATTAGGAGCGGCCGATGGTAAGTTTGATTGCAGTTTAAGCTATTCAAAGTAAAAATATATTGACGATAAGATCTGCTGATTTTGCCAACATAACCTTACTAAAAAATCCCATACTACATGGGATTTTTTAGTAAGGTTATGAGAGCGAGGTTAGTTATGGAAATATCCCCAGTTCAACATAGCTGGTAGCTACTTTGTTAATCGCACTTACATAAGCGGCAGTACGCATATCAGGTATTTCAGGACTGCTAAGCCAAATATGCATGATCTCCCGTGTGGCGGTGATCATTGTTTCCTCCAGGCCACTATGAACCAGGTCTACTTCTTCTGCGCCATGCATTATAAACAGCCTTTCTTTTTCACTCACAGTCTTCCCACTCAATTCTTCAATCTGCCCCAGTATGCGGCTGTTCATGTTTTCACTAAAGCGTTTCTCCATGCGGCCATACCGTACATGGCTCAAGTTTTTCAGCCACTCGAAATAACTTACTGTAACGCCCCCGGCATTGAGGTACATATCCGGTATACACAAGATGCCTTTCTGTATAAATATTTCATCCGCCTCCGGTGTACAAGGACCGTTTGCTGCCTCCCCTATAATTTTTGCTTTTACCCTTTGGGCATTATCAATATTGATAACGTTTTCCAATGCAGCGGGGATCAGGATATCGCATTCCAGCTCCAGCGCATCGGTATTGATCGTAAGGTTGGTTGCTCCGGGAAAATTTAAAATAGAACCTGTTTTGAGCCTGTGTTGAAAAACGGCTTCTTCATTTAATCCATCTGCACTATAAATGGCACCTTCAAATTCAGCAAGCCCTATCACTTTAGCCCCATGTTCCCTAAAAAATTTCGCCGTATGATAGCCCACGTTTCCTAAACCCTGGACGACCACCGTTTTTCCTTCTACACCCACTGTCATTCCAAGTTTTTGCATGATATCTGGCATATTACATACTTCCCGTATACCAAAGAAAACGCCTAAGCCTGTGGCCTCTTTTCGGCCACGTACGCCACCCTGCGTAATCGGCTTGCCTGTTACACATCCGGCGGCATCTATTTCACCTGGTTTCAACGACTGGTAGGTATCAACGATCCATGCCATTTCCCTTTCACCTGTGCCATAATCAGGAGCAGGTACATCAATGCCGGGGCCTATAAAATTTTTCTTTACAAGTTCAGAAGTATAGCGCCGGGTGATTTTTTCCAGCTCGTAGGCAGAGTATTTTCGGGGATTAATTTTGATCCCACCTTTAGCGCCGCCAAAGGGAACATTTACGATGGCACATTTATAAGTCATCAAAGCTGCCAAAGCCATTACTTCATCCTGGTTTACTTCTTCGCTAAACCGGATACCGCCTTTGCAGGGGGATTTATGCTGGCTGTGCTGAACACGGTAGGCTTCCATTACTTCGATAGTGCCATCATCTCTCTTTATTGGGAAACGCATTCTATAAACGCTGTTACAGGCTTTGATCTGTTCCAAAATACCGACATCCCATTTTGTAAACCGGGCGGCTTTGTCGAAACTTTTTTCTACACTTGCAAAAAAACTGTACGGGTTTTGTACTGACATAAATTTGATTTTAATTAAGCAATCGTAACTATAGATATAGCAACTGGCAAGAAGCTATTTAGGTGAATGGTGAATCGTGAATGGGCAATCGATGTAGTTTATTTAAATTTTAGTACTCAAATACTCAATACTCAATATTCAATACTCAATTTTCAACATTCAACATTCAATATTCAATATTCAATGAATCAATCGAATCATATTATTTTTTTGCCGGCCGTTTCAGTCCTACCCAATTTTGGAGTGTTTTCTCTCAGGTAAATGACACCTTCCCCGTATCAGTATTCAAATTCAATTTAAGGTTTCGTGTCCCTGTTACGTAATTAAAGTTGCCCAATGGTATGAATTTGAACCGAGCGTGGCAACGATGATGCCCAAAGCCTCCCTGCCCGGACAAAAAATAATAACCTAATATTCCATTGACCATTAACCTTTCACCATTCACCCCCTTATTGTTTGTCTTCTATACGGCTAATTTTTCTGTCGATACTTACAAGGTATAAAAAGAGGCCTGCGAGAATGGTGATACAAATTGCCATCACCACATAAATTTTTCCATTGCTTCGCATACCACTTTCAGCAACTTCATTGCTTTGTGCATACACGGCATTGGTGGTGAAAGAGCTAACTATGAACAACAGTAAATAGCAAAGGTTATTTCGCATTAATTAAATTTTTATCCCTGATTAAATACAACCGTATGTTGAGTGTACTGATCCAAATGCCTATCAACGTCCATCCAATTACTGCCGGCCAGAAAACCATTCGCATAGCAGGATCAAGATCGGCTCCATTGAGGCCCGGGTTGCCTTCTACGCCTTTGCCGCCTGGGTGCAATGATTCTACCAATCTTGGCAAGATCATGATGAGCGGCAAATAAATAAAGTAAGCGAAGATGTTGTACACGGCACTTACCTTGGCACATTTATCAATATCGGGTATTGCATTACGCAGTACCAGGTAGGCGAAATAGATCAATAAAGCAATGGCCACACCTATTTGTTTGGGGTCATTGCTCCAGGGTTCGCCCCAGGTGTAAGTTGCCCATATGGCGCCGGTTACCAATCCAAGCACGCCCATCAAAATGCCTGTTTTGGCAAAAGAAACTGCATAAATATCATACCGCAGATCGGGCTTACGCAGAAAAAGAATAGAATAAACAAGGGAAATAGTAAGGAGTACGATTTGCCCAAACCACATGGGCACGTGAAAGAAAAGGTTACGGATGGTTTCCTTCAGATTACCAATGTCAGGCACTTTTATCAGGAAACCAGCGGTAAATGTATAAACCAATAATACCGCCGACAATATTTTCCACCAACTTTTTCGCATTTAAAATAATAATGTGGATGCAAATTTAGGTGAAAGAAACTTGATGCAAATTCTAAATTTCTGCAATTGGCAACTTGAAAGCAAGCATCATTAACGAATAATCTTCATCAGTCTTTCCATAAAAATGGAAAGAGGATTATGGAGAGTGCTATTACCATAATATCCAATCCAACAATTAATAAAGATAGCTGCAGAATCGCTCCTTCTCTAAACACTTCACCAAAGGCCGATTTGGAAAGCCTGACCAGTAATAATAATTGTGGGATAATCAGAGGGAAGCCAAGGATGGCCATTAACGCTGCATTTTGCTGAGCCTTAGCAGCAATGGCCGCAAGCAAAGTAAACACAAGGCTCAGGCTTATGCCCCCAAGGCAAACAATGCCTGTAAACCATAACGTGTTGGATAATGGGTTTCTTAATAATACAAAAAATAATCCCAGGCTCAGCAAGCTCATTAGCAACATCAAAATGATATTATAGATGAGTTTTGCAATGATAAATTCTTTTGCTCCCGCAATAGAATAAAAATACAACATGCGGCTGCGGCTTTCCTGCAAAAAACTTTTGGCTACAGCATTTACACAAACAAACAATTGAATGATCCAGAATAAGCCGTTCCATGTTTCGCCTTCAGGATTACTGATAGAAAGACGTAACACAAAAATGGTGGAAGCCACGTACAACAAAATACCATAAAAGCTATGCTGCTGGCGTAGTTCGAGCAACAGGTCTTTTTTGAGTAAGGCTAAAATGGTTTTTGTCATGAAGAAGGTTTACAAAATGTCTGATGTCTGATTTTTTTGATTTCTGATTTCTTCGTGCGAAGAGGCTTCGTTTATTTTTAATAGTAGCGATTAATCCAAAGCAATATAAAATTCAAATACTCCGTCTTAAATCAGACATCAGACATCCTACATTAGACATCCCACATCAGGCATCCTACATCAAAAAATCAGACATCTTTATTGCTGTTGCAATACCGGCACCTTGGTTCATATATATCTTTTTCACCAATCAGTATCTGCCCTGCGTCTGCTGATTTCCTGTAACTGATATTGGCGATATTGCCGCACTTTACACATATCGCATGCAGTTTTGTAATGTAGTCAGCTACAGCCAGCAAGTAAGGCATCTGGCCAAATGGCTTTCCGGTATAATCCATATCCAGCCCTGCCACAATTACTCGTTTACCGCATATTGCAAGCTGTTCGCACACATTCGGGATTTCTGCGTCAAAAAACTGGGCCTCATCTATACCTACCACATCGGCATCCTGGGCCAGCAAAAGTATCGTTTGGGAACTATCTACCGCCGTGCTTTGGATAAAATTTGTATCGTGGCTTACAATTTTCATCTCATCATACCGCACATCAATCGCTGGCTTAAATATCTCGACTTTTAAATTGGCAATTTTTACTCTTTTCAACCTGCGTATCAGTTCTTCTGTTTTGCCGCTAAACATACTGCCACATATTACTTCAATCCATCCACGCCTTTCGCCTGATATACTTGGTTCAATAAACATTTATGTGTTTTTTATAAAATTCAGTTAGTAACTTTATTGCAATAATTGCAAAGATTATGGTTTTGAATCACTGGGTCAAAACAATATTCTTTCTGATTTGTAAATGAATCATACTTAATCGTGTTTTTATGGAAAGAGTGGAAACACTTTTGCAAAAATTGCAACAACAATTTAGCAGTGCTGCATCGGCTGAGCAGCTTTTATTAACGGTGCAAATGCTTCAGCATGAACTCGTGCATATTCAGACTAATGATCCGGCTGCGGTAAAGCAATCTGTAATTGTTTCCATGCCCTTACAAACAATAACGCCTCCTCTTGCTGTCGAAACAACAATTGAAAAGCCTGTGGAAGAGGAAAAAATAATTGAGGTTTTGCAGGTGAATGAAGAAGAAGTAGTCGCGGAACTGGAAGAAATAAAACGCAATGCCACCGCAATGCGGCAAATGGGTACCAAAAAACCACACCTATTGTTTGAGCCGGAAGAAGATGATATTCCCACATTAACGCATCAGCCAAATAACAGGGAAATAAATGAAACGGCTGAAAAAGCTTCTTCGGTGAATGACAGGTTGAAAGAAAAGAAAGTTGAGATTAGCGAAAAATTAACAGCGCTGCCTGTTAAAGACTTAAAAAAAGCGATTGGTATTAATGACCGTTTTTTATATATCAATGACCTGTTTAGGGGTGACGAAGCGATGTACGAGAGAAGTATTAAAACGATTAACGGGTTCTCTATTTTCCCCGAGGCAGAATATTGGATTAGAAGGGAACTAAAAACCAAATTGGGTTGGACAGATGACAACGAAACAGTTAAGCAATTTGATCAACTGGTCAAGAGGCGTTTCTCCTGAATAAATTGAATTATTTTGTTACTGGCGCCCGCATTTGAATACACGAAATCTTTAGCAGCCTTTCCTTTGTCGGCCAACAGTGAGTCATTTCCCCATAATTCCTCTAAAATTGTTTCCAGTTCCAGGGCGTTTTCAATAGAAATTCCTGCGCCACTTTCTTCCAGGCCAATTGCCTCTGAATATTTTTCAAATTCAGGTCCGAAGATAACAGGCTTGCCATACACTGCCGCTTCCAGCACGTTGTGAACACCATCGGCGCCAAACCCTCCCCCTACGTAAGTGATGTCTGCATAATAATAAAGACGTGAAAGCATTCCCACATTGTCAATGATGAGTACATTGGCTGATATTAGTTCATCACCTTTAGTATCCGGGTTGCCTGTTGCGTATTGGCCAGTTATCAACGCTGAATAAAAGATAGAATTATCAAATTCCTTTTTTACATCTCTTAAATTTTCTGCAGTGACTTCGTGAGGTGCTATTATAAATTTTATTTGGGGGTTCTTTCTTACGTAGTGAATTAGCTCAGCCTCATCATCTTCCCAGGTGCTGCCTGCAACAATAACTTTATTGCCGCCGCAAAATTTTTCGACCAAAGGTATCGCCTCAAAATTTTCAGCTATTTCAATTACCCGGTCAAATCTTGTATCGCCGGTAACAACCACATTTTTATTAAAGCCGATTGTGGCGAGTAAGTTTGAAGAACTTTCATTTTGCACAAAAATATGAGTGAAACATTTCAGCATTTCCCTCCAAATGCCGCCATACCATTTAAAAAAGGGATGACTTGCTCTGAAGATGCCTGATATCAATAATGTAGGTACATTGCTGGCTTTTAGTTCGTGCAAATAATGATACCAAAACTCATACTTTACCCATAATACCAGCGATGGGTTTAAAATGTCTACCATTTGTTTTGCATTGAGAGGGCTGTCCATTGGTAAATAAAAGACGTGATCAGCACCTTCATAATTTTTCATCGCTTCATACCCGGATGCTGAAAAGAAAGTAAGCACGATGGTACTGCCAGGATACCTGTTTTTTAAAGATTCCAATACAGGTCGTCCCTGTTCAAATTCTCCCAGACTGGCGCAATGCATCCAAATAAGTTGTTGCTTACCTGTTCCAATGGATGACGCTATTTTTATAAATATATTTTTCCTACCCTGCAATCCAAGCCTGGCTTTCATATTGAAAATGGCAGCAATTTTAAAGGCGATGGCGTATAAGCTAATAAGTAAGTTGTAAAAAAAAATGCCCATTGTTATTTTTGACAAATCTACCAGCAAATTTTTAATCTTTTAATACGGGCCGATTAGAACAGCGATTAATTGATCCATCTCAATAAGATTGAAGTATAAGCATCCGTTATCATAGGATTGCAAACTTGGTACTTAGGCCTGAAATCATATCTTTGCCATCGTAAAAAAAAGAATATATGAGGCCTCTGCAAATGGTGGATACTAAAACACAGTACCATAAAATTAAGGACGAAGTGAATGAAGCTGTGTTAGCAGTATTGGAAAGCTCCCAATTTATAGGAGGCAGTGCCGTGGCCGATTTTGCTCAAAATCTTGCAACATACAACGGTGTAAAACACGTAATACCCTGCGCCAATGGAACAGATGCATTGCAGATAGCCTTGATGGCCCTTGATTTGCAGCCCGGCGATGAGGTAATTACACCATCCTTCACTTATATTGCTACCGTAGAAGCGGCAGCGTTATTAAAACTTCAACCGGTTTTTGTAGAAGTGGACCCACATACGTTTTGCATGGATCCGGCAGCGCTGAAAAAAGCCATTACTCCAAAGACCAGGGCAATAATACCTGTACATCTTTACGGCCATGCCACGGATATGGAAAAAATAATGCTGATCGCCCACAAGCATAATTTATTTGTGATAGAAGATAATGCCCAGGCAATTGGGTGTGATTATACGTTCAGCGATGGCACAGTAAAAAAAACAGGGGGTATTGGACATATTGGATGTACTTCATTTTATCCGTCGAAAAATCTGGGTGCTTATGGAGACGGGGGAGCAATATTCACCAATGATGATTCGTTAGTACAAAAATTAAAAATGGTCGCCTCTCATGGACAAAGCAAAAAGTATTATCATGAATTAGTGGGATGTAATTCAAGATTGGATACAGTACAGGCAGCCATTCTTAATATTAAATTGAAGCACCTGGATGAATACAATGCTGCCCGTAGAAAAGCCGCAGATTATTATGACGCAGCCTTTTCCAATAACGCAAAAATAAACGTGCCATACAGAGCGCCTTATTGCAATCATGTATTTCATCAATACACGCTTACATTAAATGAGGTAACCACTGAGAATAATGTAAGAGATGGTTTAAACAAATACCTGGCTGATAAAGGCATACCATCTATGATATATTACCCGGTACCCTGCCATCGGCAAAAAATGTTCGATTCTCTTGGAGGGAATAGTTTTAATTTGCCTGTAACGGATAAGTTATCGGGCAGCGTGATCTCTTTGCCGATTCACACAGAGCTGGACGAAGAACAACAGGACTTTATTATTTCAAATGTAATAGATTATATAAACTTAAATTAACAAGAATGAAAATAGCTGTAATCGGAACAGGATATGTAGGATTAGTAACAGGAACATGTTTTGCAGAAACAGGCAATGAAGTTATTTGTGTCGACATTGATAAAGCCAAAGTAGATAAATTATCAGGTGGCCAAATTACTATTTACGAACCCGGCCTCGAAAAAATATTTTTGAGGAATCAGAAAGAAAATCGTTTGCAATTTACAACTTCACTTGTTGACGGAATAGAAGGTGCGCAGGTAATTTTTCTTGCGTTGCCCACACCGCCGGGAGAAGATGGGAGTGCTGATTTAAAATACATATTAGGCGTAGCAAAAGACTTGGGAGCGCTGATAAAAGACGGCGATTATAAAATAATTATTGATAAAAGTACTGTGCCTGTTGGAACCGCAGCAAAAGTAGAAAAGGCTTTGATGGATAATGGTGGCGTGGCAGGAACCTTCGATGTAGTTAGCAATCCTGAATTTTTAAGGGAAGGTGTAGCAGTAGATGATTTTATGAAACCAGATAGGGTAGTAATCGGCACCTCATCAGAAAGGGCAAAAAAAATCTTGAGCGACCTGTATGCACCGTTTGTTCGCCAGGGTAATCCGGTGATTTTTATGGATGAAAAAAGTGCCGAGCTTACAAAATATGCAGCCAACTCTTTTCTGGCTACAAAAATTACATTTATGAATGAAATTGCCCAGCTCTGCGAACTGCTGGGAGCTGATGTGGACAT
Source organism: Ferruginibacter sp. (assembly GCA_039922375.1). Lineage (GTDB taxonomy): Bacteria > Bacteroidota > Bacteroidia > Chitinophagales > Chitinophagaceae > Ferruginibacter. The sequence goes on along the minus strand of JBDSAA010000069.1, from coordinate 6,787 downwards.
GGTACGCAAAGGAATAGGAAGTGATGACCGTATTGGCAGACGCTTTTTATTTCCGGGCATTGGTTATGGTGGAAGTTGCTTTCCAAAAGATGTACAGGCATTGGCCAAATCATCTACAGAAGTAAATTATAATTTTAAAATTCTGGATGCTGTGATGGAAGTGAATGAAAAACAAAAACTTCACCTGATCCCTAAGATCAAAGCGTATTTTAATAATGACCTGCAAGGGAAAAAGATCGCATTGTGGGGCCTGGCATTTAAACCTAACACAGATGATATCAGGGAAGCACCCGCTTTGTATATCATCGAAGAATTATTGGCGGCTGGTGCCACTGTATCTACGTTCGATCCGGAAGCAATGAATAATGTAAGACAGGTAATAGGTGATAAAATAACCTTTGTTGAGAGCCAGTATGATGCATTGCAGGATGCAGATGCGTTGGTTATTGCGACAGAATGGAGCGAATTCAGAACACCGGACTTTAAAAAAATAACGTCTTTATTAAAAAACAAGGCGATTTTTGACGGGCGGAATTTGTTCGATTTGAAACAAATGGAAGACATGGGTTATCATTATGTAAGCATTGGCAGAAGGGCAATACAAAAAATGTCTGATGTCTGATTTTTCGATGTCTGATTTGAAAACAACTGCGTTTAGATCGTCACGGCATTGTAAAATGAAGATTCAAAACTAACAAATCAGGCTTCGGTATTAGTGACCATCATCGTCCAATTATAGACGTTTTAAAATAAATAATTCGGATCGCTGTTAAAGATTGACCGACTACCTAAAGACATCATACATCAAAAGATCAGACATACATGATACTATGGCAAATAAAAGAATATTGATAACGGGCGCAGCCGGATTTTTAGGATCTCATCTTTGTGACCGTTTTATTAAAGAAGGCTACCATGTAATTGGCATGGACAATTTAATTACGGGCGACCTTAAAAATATCGAGCATCTTTTTAAGTTGGAAAACTTTGAGTTTTATCACCATGATGTTTCTAAATTTATTCATGTACCTGGTGAGCTTGATTATATTTTACATTTTGCATCGCCTGCGAGCCCTATTGATTATTTAAAGATCCCTATCCAAACATTGAAAGTGGGTTCGCTGGGTACACATAATTGTCTCGGTCTCGCACTTTCTAAAAAGGCGAGAATATTGGTGGCAAGTACGAGCGAGGTATACGGCGATCCCGTCGTACATCCGCAGAATGAGGAGTATTGGGGCAATGTAAATCCGGTGGGGCCAAGAGGCGTATATGATGAAGCCAAGCGTTTCCAGGAAGCCATCACCATGGCATACCATACTTTTCATCAGGTAGAAACCAGGATCATAAGGATATTTAATACCTATGGCCCAAGGATGCGGCTAAATGACGGGCGTGCATTACCCGCATTTATAGGCCAGGCTTTACGCGGTGAAGATTTAACTGTATTTGGAGATGGCAGCCAAACAAGAAGTTTTTGTTACGTGGCTGACCTGGTAGAAGGAATCTATCGCCTGCTGATGAGCGATTATGCACAACCGGTAAATATTGGGAATCCCGATGAAATTTCATTGAAAGATTTTGCCGAAGAAATAATAAAGCTAACAGGCACCAGCCAAAAAATTATATACAAGCCTTTGCCAACAGATGACCCGAAACAACGCCAGCCAGATATTACCAAGGCTAAAGAATTACTCGGGTGGCAGCCAACGGTGAACAGGGCAGAAGGGCTGAAAGTAACATACGACTATTTTAAATCACTGCCACAGGAAGAGCTTTATAAACTGCCGAAGGAATTTGTTAAAGCTACAAGAACCGCATAGGTTTGATGGTGGCGGCATGTTAAAGAATATATAGCAAAATTTTCAGCGGGATAGTTATATTAATGAAGATGTACGAGGATCTGATAAATAAAAAAAGAAAGCTTGCTGTTATAGGGTTGGGCTATGTGGGCTTGCCGATAGCGTTGGAATTTGCAAAAAAAATTCGGGTGATCGGCTTTGATATCAATACAAAAAGGTTGGAAATGATGCGACTTTGCATTGATCCTAGCCAGGAACTTGAAACTAAATCATTTGACGGCTGCGATATTGAATTTACCGATGACCTTGACGTTTTAAAATCTGCTAATTTTTTTATAGTAACCGTTCCCACCCCGGTGGACGAGCATAACACCCCAGACCTTAACTATTTGCATGCAGCATGCAAAACCATTGGCAAAGTGATAAAGGAAGGGGATTATGTTGTTTTTGAAAGCACGGTCTACCCTGGTTGTACCGAAGAAGATTGCTTACCAATCATTGAAAAACTGTCTGGGTTAAAAAACATTTTAAATTTTAAAATTGGCTATTCACCGGAAAGGATCAATCCCGGAGACACTGAGCATAGCTTGTCAAAAATTATAAAAGTTGTAAGTGGTAGCGACGCTAAGAGCCTTGATGTAATTGCTAAAGTATATGAACTGGTAGTGTTGGCAGGAGTTCACAAAGTCTCAGGTATAAAAGTAGCTGAAGCGGCTAAAGTAATAGAAAATACCCAGCGTGACCTGAACATTGCTTTAATGAACGAATTCTCAATAATCTTCGACAGGATGGGACTAAATACCTACGAAGTATTGGAAGCAGCAGCTACAAAATGGAATTTTTTAAACTTTAAGCCCGGCCTGGTTGGCGGGCACTGTATAGGAGTAGATCCTTACTACCTTACTTACAAATCGAGGGAATTAGGGTATGATAGCCAGGTTATTTTAGCTGGGAGAGTTATTAATGATGGGATGGCAAGCTATATTGCAAAAAAACTTTTGCAGCATATTATTAAAAACAATGCCAGTGTGAAAGATGCAAAAGTGCTTGTGATGGGCGCAACATTTAAAGAAAATGTAAGCGATATCCGCAATAGCAAAGTGGCTGATGTGGTGAATGAATTGAAATCTTTTTCATTAAATGTAGATATAACAGATCCACTTGCCAGCAACGATCAGTTAACACATGAATATGGTTTTTCCCTTTCGCCTGTGCTGGCAAAAGACTATGATGCTGTTTTGATCGCAGTTCCTCACAATGAATATAAAGAATTAGGCGATGCTTATTTTCAAAGCATCACAAAACCGACAGCAATGATTGCTGATCTAAAGGGCATATTTCGTGGCAAGATTAATAGCAGGTATTATTGGAGCCTTTGATAAATGTGAAAAGGAGGCAATGTGAAAATGTGAAGTTCTTTTTGCCAATTGCATTCACCATTGACCATTGACGATTCACCATTAACCATGACGTTTCATACAAAAGACTTATCTCAAAGTAATTTTTTAATAACAGGTGGCGCCGGATTTATCGGCAGCCATATCGGCGAATACCTGCTAAAAAATGGCGCCGGCAAAGTGCGGGTGTTGGATAATATGGTAAATGGGTTTGAAAAAAATCTTGCACTCCTACGCAAATACCCCGCATTTGAATTCATGGAAGGCGATATCAGGAATGCAGCAACCTGCAATGCGGCTTGTATAGGCATTCATTATGTAAGCCACCAGGCAGCATTGGGTTCTGTTCCACGTTCAATCAAAGAACCCGTGTATTTTAACGAGGTAAACGTAGGTGGCTTTATTAATATGCTAAAGGCTGCCGTTGACAATGGTATCAGTCAATTCGTCTATGCATCATCGTCATCAGTGTACGGTGATGAGCCAACATTGCCAAAACTCGAAAGCAGGGTGGGCAAGTGCCTGTCGCCTTATGCTGCCACAAAAAAAACGAATGAACTGTATGCCCAGGTATTTGCAGATGTATACGGCTTGAGATTGATGGGTTTTCGTTATTTCAATATTTTTGGCCCAAGGCAGGACCCTGAGGGGCCCTATGCGGCCGTGATTCCATTATTCGTAAAAGGAATAATGAAGCAAACACCGGTATATATTAATGGCGATGGAGAACAAACCAGGGATTTTACATTTGTGGATAATGCAGTGCAGGTAAATATAAAAGGAATGTTGACAGAAAACCCAGACGCCATTAATAAGGTTTACAATGTTGCAACAGGAGAAAACTTCTCTGTGAATTATTTATTTGAGGCTTGTAAACAATTCTTACAAAGTGATTTCGCAGCTACTTACCGTACTCCAAGGGCGGGAGACATTAGAAATTCACTTGCCGACATTTCACTTGCTAAAAATTTATTACAATATCAGCCGGAGAAAAAGTTTAAAGACGGGTTAACTGCCACGATTGAATTTTTTAAAAGCGAAAATGGCTAGCTGAAAATGATTTGGTGTTTAAGCTCCCATTCATTGGAAATATTTTTTTTCGCTCATAAAATTCTAATTTCGGCGCTGCTGCCAGCAATCATCACTTATTAATTTTAATTATGCCCTTTATAAAAACAGCATTTCCCGGCTTACTTGTTTTTGAGCCAAAAGTATTTGAAGATAGTCGTGGCTATTTTTTTGAAAGCTATAATGAAAAAACATTTTCTGCTGAAGGCGTAGATATAAAATTTATTCAGGATAACCAGGCCAAATCAACCTATGGTGTGATACGCGGGTTGCATTTTCAATTGGCTCCATACGCTCAAACAAAATTGATACGGGTACTCAGTGGCAATATTCTGGATGTAGTGGTTGACATCAGAAAAGGTTCTCCCACCCACGGACAAGTATACGCACTTGAACTGAGCGCAGAGAACAAAAAGCAATTACTGGTGCCAAAAGGTTTTGCCCATGGATATTCAGTATTAAGCGAAACATCGGAGGTATTGTATAAATGTGATGAATTTTATAATAAGCAAAGCGAAGGCGGCCTTTTATACAACGATCCAACACTTGCCATCGACTGGCAGATACCTGCCGATAAAGCAGTTGTTTCGGATAAAGACCTGGTTCAGCCGGAGATCGGCGACTGTAACAGTAATTTTATTTTTTAACCTGGTTAATAGTGATAGAAAAAAAGACAATCCTGGTAACCGGTGCCAATGGCCAGCTAGGCAACGAAATGCAGGTAATATCGGCTGCACACCCTTTATACAATTTTTTATTTGTTACAAAAGAAGCGCTGGCCATCGATGATGATGAAGCAGTAAATATCTTTTTTGTCAACCACTCCATTGATTACTGTGTTAATTGTGCAGCCTATACCGCTGTTGATAAAGCAGAAACAGAAGCAGAATTAGCTTACCGCATCAATTCAACAGCAGTAGGCAATTTAGCCCGGGTTTGTAAAGAACACAATGCACAACTCATTCACATTTCTACAGATTACGTATTTGACGGCACTGCAAGTTTACCTTACAAAGAAGATGATCCGGTTAAACCGGTCAATTTATATGGCGCTTCTAAACTAAAAGGGGAAGAACTGGCGATACAAAATAATCCACATTCAATTATCGTCCGTACTTCATGGGTCTATTCATCTTTTGGAAATAATTTTGTGAAGACAATGCTGCGCTTAATGAATGAAAGGACGTCCATCAATGTGGTAAGCGACCAGCAAGGATGTCCAACCTATGCAGCCGACTTGGCAGCAGCTATAATGCAGATCATTCAATCAGGTAAAAAGTTCAACAGCTCCACCATATTTAATTATTCCAATAAAGGCGCCATTACATGGCACCAGTTTGCGGTGGCAATTAAAGAACTGTCCAATAGTAAATGTACAGTAAACCCAATACCAGCTTCGCAGTACCCCACACCAGCAAAGCGGCCACACTACTCCGTTATGGATACCACTAAAATTCGGCAAACATTTAATGTAGCAATTCCAGATTGGCAAGACAGCCTGAGGAGCTGCATGCAAATACTGCTGAAATCGTGAACGGGCATGGTGAATGGTCAACGGGCAATATGAATAGGTAAGTGCTAAGCTTCGATACTTTCACCATTCACGAATTCACGGATTCACCATTTCTTTGTTTCTGATATACACTAATTTGGTTCCTCCCTTATCACGCTTGTCAATTTCAAATTGCGGCAGCGAAACCACCAGCGGAGTCAATTTCGAAAAACCATAATTACGTGGGTCAAAGTTGGGTTGTTTCTTCAGCAACAAACTACCTACTTCTCCTAAAAAGGCCCAGCCATTTTCATCTCCAAGATCATCAATGGTGGTAGCTATTAAGTGAAGTGTTTCTTTGTTCAGCTTATCAACCGAATGGGGCGGTGGTGGATGGTGTGCAGCTTTAGTTTTTGCTTTAGTTTTTGCCGATACAGTTTCTTCTACCTCAGGCACAGCGATGATCTCCATGTAAATAAATTTATCGCAGGCTACAATAAAAGGATTGGGCGTTTTCTTTTGGCCAATGCCAAATACCTTCATGCCTGCCTCCCGAAGCCGGGTAGCCAATCTTGTAAAATCACTGTCGCTCGAAATAATGCAGAAGCCATCCACTTTTCCGGAGTATAAAATATCCATCGCATCAATGATCAGTGCACTGTCGCTGCTGTTTTTTCCCTGCGTATAGCTGTATTGCTGAATAGGCGTGATCGCATTTTCCAGCAGCACATTTTTCCATCCCGATACAGTAGGCCTTGTCCAGTCACCGTATATTCTTTTAAAAGTAGGCGTACCATATTTAGCGATCTCCTCCATTACGCCCTTTACATTGCTGTAAGGCACATTGTCTGCATCTATTAAAACTGCCAGCCGTATATCTTTTTGAAAATCCATAACACAATATAATTCTTTTTCAATAGCCGCTTTGACACGGGATTAAATAACCCAGCCGATGATTGTACAAGATTATTTATTTAACCGGCAGAATAACCCTGATGAAGCTTCATTGGCGACGCTCCGTTCAACAG
>JBDSAA010000068.1:0-3365 GCA_039922375.1 Ferruginibacter sp. | reverse complement strand
AAATACAATTGGGGAATATCCATACGGATACTATTAACAGCAGCATGCTGGGAGATAAAATTGTTTTAACCGCTACATTAAATATAGACCAGATGAAAACTACTTCCATTAGTGCAAGGGTGATGGGGAGAATTGAAAAATTATATTTCAAAAACCTGGGAGATTATGTAAAAAAAAGTGACCGGCTTTTTGATTTATACAGCGAAGAATTAAATAATGCCAAACAAGAACTGATATTGGCATTGGAAAGAAAAGAAACGCTTGATAATTCCATCATAGATTTTAACCAAATCATGCAAAGTGCAAAATATAAATTGCTGCTTTGGGGCATGAGTAATGCGCAAATAGAGGAACTTGTAAGAACAAAAAAAACAGGTCCCACTACTACATTCTATAGTAATGCAAGTGGATACATCACCATGCTTGAATTAAAAGAAGGTGACTATACCATGGAAGGCAGCACAGTAATGCGGCTGGCAGATTTATCTACTGTGTGGGCTGAAGCACAGGTATATTCTTCACAACTATCACAAATTGACAGAACCGGAATTGCAGAAGTGCAGATACCGGATATTCCCGGAAAAAAAGTAACAGGCAAAATAGCATTTGTAAATCCGGAGATCAATACGGATACCAGGATAAATTTGATAAGGGTAAGCATACCCAATCCCGGCAACCAGTTAAAACCCGGAATGCCAGCCTACGTAATTTTAAAAAACCGTCAACACAATATGCTGTCATTGCCCATTGATGCTGTAATCCGGGATGGTAAAGGCGCAACCGTATGGGTACAAACCGTAAAGAATACTTTTAAAAACAGAATGGTTGAAGTGGGTATGGAAACCGGCGAAAGGATAGAAATAAAGTCTGGTCTAAAGGAAGGTGATGTAATTGTAATTACCGGCGCTTACCTGATCAACAGTGAATATATATTTAAGAAGGGTGCTGACCCGATGGCGGGAATGAAAATGTAGCTTGTAATAAAGTCTATCATAAGAGATTGCAGCAAAACTTTTCTCAGAAAATAGCATGCCATTGAATAACATTTAAAATCATTCACATGACTTACGAAGAAATATTAAAATTGATTGAAACTGAAAATGAAAATCTTTTAACGCATCAATGTTTGACGGTTTCAAAAGAGTTATTGCATATCCCCTCTCCTGATTTTATAGATAAAGTATATGCATTGAGCAACAGGAATATTCCCACACTCTGCAGCCTCGATAAGATCTTTAACCATGGCAGGCTGGCAGACACCGGATATTTATCCATACTGCCCATCGACCAGGGGATTGAACACAGCGCCGGCGCTTCATTTGCAAGCAATCCCATTTATTTTGACCCGGAAAATATTATTAAGTTGGCGATGGAAGGCGGTTGTAACGCAGTTGCCACCACCTTTGGCGGGTTGGCAATTATTGCCCGAAAGTATGCGCACAAAATTCCATTCATCGTTAAACTCAATCACAATGAATTACTTACCTATCCCAATAAGCATGACCAAATCATGTTTGGTTCAGTACGTGATGCTTGGAATCTTGGGGCCACCGCGGTAGGCGCAACCATTTATTTTGGATCACCCGAATCTGACAGGCAAATTACAGAAGTGGCCCGCGCTTTTGAGGAAGCGCATAATTTAGGAATGGCAACTATTTTATGGTGCTATTTGCGAAATGAAGGATTTAAAAAAGAGGGCAAAGATTATCATGTTTCAGCCGATCTTACCGGCCAGGCCAATTATTTGGGGGTAACGATACAAGCGGATATCATCAAGCAAAAATTACCTGAAATCAATGGTGGTTTCAAGGCGTTAAATACCGGCAACAGCAGTTATGGTAAATTGGATGAGCGTATGTACACCAATTTATCATCGGACCATCCTATTGATTTATGCCGTTACCAGGTTTTGAATTGTTATATGGGGAGGGCAGGACTAATCAATTCCGGCGGCGCTTCAACAGGTGAAGCAGATTTGAAACAGGCTGTAATTACGGCTATCATTAATAAACGTGCTGGTGGCACCGGGTTAATATCCGGAAGAAAAGCATTTCAAAAACCTTTAAAGGACGGCGTTCATCTATTAAACACTATACAGGACGTGTATTTAGAGCCTTTGATAGGCATTGCGTAACCAGCGATTGAATATTGGACAATAGTGGGATGAAAAAATATTGCAATGCCTATTTATGATCAACAATTAAAATAAAAGAGTAGGGAAAAATCAATCAGCTATAGAGGTTTTTAGCCCTTTTGCACTCAACTGAAATAACAGTGAAAGAACAACTTATAAACCCGTGAATTATATAACTTATTTACATAAAAGTGTAACAATTACCAGCTTAAAGATATTCATCTTACATCTTGTTATGGGGTTAATTCAATTGCAAAAATAAAAAAGAAAGATGCTCCGCTTGATATTTTGAATAGACTGTTTAGCCACGCTGATATTACAAATGAAGAATACCAGGAGCGAAAGTAAATTTTACAAATGATTTAGTAAGTATTACTGCTGTCTTATGTTTGTTACTTCCATTTAATGTAAATAGTTAAAACTTAAAAAAAGATACTCAAAGCAAAATTAAAAGATGATTCTAAAAAAGAATCATCAGGTCACTATAAGGAACTATCGCCCTTAAAAAAATTATTGAGTGATTACAAAGTAGAACGAAAGGCGAATTGGAAATCATTTAAAACAAAATGAATGATGACATTGATAAAATAGAAAAATCAATAAAAAAACTGACAGCTCCTTCTAAAAAATAAAGCGATGAAAAATATTTTATTATACTGGTTTAAAGTGCAGGCTGCAAAGGCGGCGAGAAAACAACTCATTTATCTTTATGATGCTGAGACAATAAGACAAATACTTTCCGGTTACTGGCTAAGATATCAAATGTTAAAACACGAGGTTCCTGCTATGCCCACTTTGGGTGGTTCTGTTATGGTTCACCTTGCAGCCATGTCAACTGCCTTTTACCAGGAATTAACCGCAAGAGGTCTACATGAAGAAACGGCAACCCGTGTCTTTTATGATATTGCCTGGAAAGTTTATGTTAAAATGGGTCGGTTCTCCTGGTGGTTGGCCGGATGGGGTAATCGGGATATTGATAATCACTTGCTGAAAACGACTAAATTATTCAGGGCATTTCCTTTTAACAGTCCATCCTATGAATGGCAGGATGTTCAGACAGCAAACAATGTAGTAGGTTTTGATTGTGTAAGATGCCCTGTAGCAGAGTACTTTCTGTCAAAAGGGTTGTCAAAATTTTGCACCAAAACCTGGTGTTCTTTGGATTACCGTTTGGCAGAGTTATGGCACGCTAAACTGGAGAGAACGGGCACCATTGCAGGTGGAGCAGATA
>JBDSAA010000067.1:0-4775 GCA_039922375.1 Ferruginibacter sp. | reverse complement strand
ATTTGCCTGAAATGGTAAAGGAGTTTGCCAGCCGTATCAACTTCGTACACCTGCGCAGTACCAGGAGAAATGAAGCCGGGGATTTTTATGAAGATAACCACCTGGAAGGCGACGTGAATATGTACGGAGTAGTAAACGAACTCGTAAAAGTTATGCTGGCCCGAAACACCGGTATCGCCATGCGCCCCGATCATGGCCACCAGATGCTGGATGACCTTAGAAAAAAAACCAACCCTGGCTATAGTGGCATTGGCAGATTACGAGGGTTAGCGGAACTGCGTGGATTGGAATGGGGCATACAAAGAAATATGGTTGATCAGAATAAGTAAACTATTGGTATTGGCAGGAACGGGCTTCGGCCTGTTCCTGTATCGCCAGTTCCCACATCAAAACAATGATTTTTGCGGTGGCATCGTTATTTCTTGCAGCCGTTCCTTACATTTGATATATTAATCAAAAATCATCTGTTGCCTCGTATTATTTTATACATGTGGTTTTCTTTCCTGGCAAACCATATCCAGGCACAATTGCGGCAGCATTATCTTTTTTCCAATATTACCGCCAAGAGCGGCCTTGCCAGCAACCATGTCAATAGTATCGTGCAGGATCATGAGGGATACTTATGGATCGGAACCCTAAACGGTTTGCAACGGTATGATGGTATCCGTTTTATTACATTTCATCACAATCCTGCTGACAGCAGGAGCATCGCTCATAACCACATCACCTTTTTATATGTTGACAAAAAGAAAAACCTTTGGGTGATTTTTGACAATGGTAAAATAGGGAAATTTGACACCAAAAAATTCATTTTCACCGAAACAAAGATTCGGGTGCCGGACGATAAGATCTTAACCGCTGAAAGGGAGATAACGGAGGATGCGGAGGGCAACTTGTTTCTTGCGTTTAGTCATTATATGCTCACCATCTATGATCAATCGGCAAACGAATTTGCTGAAGCCCCTCATTTATTTCCAACGCCACCTGGCTGGAAAATAACCGGCTTTAATATTGAGCCCGCAACAAAAAAATATTGGATGAGTTCTGACAGCGGGCTGGCTGTTTATAACCGCTCCACCAAACACTTAAATTATCGCAATCATAACATTGATAAAGAACCCGCCATTGAATCTTTTAAGGAGCTGAAAGACATGTACTCCTTATTCACCGATTCGAAGCAACGGCTTTGGTTTTGTACCTGGCCTTCTAAAGAAGGTCCCAGGGTATATTGCTTCGACAATCGTCAACAAGCCTTACTGTTACCAGGGATCAGCCTTAAGCCGGCCTTTAATTATTACCATGAGCCAAGGACTTTTCTCGAGCATTTCAACGGTAGTATATGGCTTTACGGAACAGGAATACTTGCACTGTTTGATGAGAAGACGAAGGCATTTCTAAATACGGGCATCGATGTTGAGTTGAAAAAAACGGTGTTGAACGATCGAATCAATTGTGTTTTCCAGGACAGGGAAAATAATTTATGGGCATGCACGCACAACAATGGTATTTACCAATTCAATCCATCAGCACAGTTATTCAAAAGTTTTGATCACCCCAACCTCGTAACTAACCTGCCGGGCAATGGCGGTGTGCTAAGCTTTGTAGAAGAGGAAGACAAGACTTTTCTTTATAGCGCATGGAGCGATGGCTTGTTCCGGTGCGACACGAACTTTAAACATATCCCCATAAAAATAAAAGGATTGCCCGAAAAAAATTTGCTCACCGCCTGGGATATGTGTAAACGAACAGATGGAACGGTATGGATGGGCCTGGAGGATGGCCATTTAATCGTTTACAACCCTGCATCTAAATCAGCCAAACAATTTCAACCGGCAATTTTTCAAAACAAAACCATCCGGCAGGTGGTGGAAGACAAGAAAGGCAATATGTGGCTTGGCTCAAATAACCTGGGCGTTTTTAAATGGGTAAAGGATAGCACACTGGGAAATATTGAAAATGGTTTCACCAGGTTATCCGCCATTCCAAAAACAATGATAGAGAAATTATACCTTGATAAAAAGGGAATTTTATGGGTTTGTACCCTCACGGATGGTGTATATAAAATTGACACTGAAAAAAGTGCAGTGCTTCGCCACTATACAGACAAAGGAACCCAGGGAAAACGGCTGCTTAACAAAGCAGCAAGCGATGCATTCCAATACGACGATACCACCATGATTTTTGCATCCGGTGGGTTAAATATATTAAATACAAAAACTGACAGCTTCCATTACGTTACCTTGATGGAAGGCTTACCGTCGGAAAATATAAGCGCCATTGAAAGGGACAATGATGGTGAACTCTGGCTTGCCCTCATCATGGGTGTTTGCAGGGTGAACCTGCAGCAGAAGACATTTTCCTACTTTGACCGGAGTGATGGAATAGCCAATGATAATTTTAATATTTCAGCTGCCATTCGGTTATCAAATGGGTACATATTGTTTGGAGCCGGCAACGACTACACAGCGTTTAACCCAGCCGACTTTAAAATGAAAACAGTTCCGCCGGATGTGCAAATAACGGGCTTCACTGTAAATAACCGGTCACTGCAAACAGATTCACTGCTTGCACTAAAAAAAGTTAATCTCAATTACCATGACAATTCCGTCATTATATATTTTGCTTCACTCAGATATCTTCAGCAAAACAAATTGACCTATTACTACATGATGGAAGGTGTTAACAAAGACTGGGTAAAATGTGGAAACAACCTGCAGGCTGACTATAGCCATTTGTCACCTGGCAAGTATACGTTTAAAGTAAGGTGTCAGAATGCGGACGGCGTACCCAGTAAAAATATCACTCAATTTACCATTGCCATTAGTACGCCTTTCTGGAAGTCGTGGTGGCTGTATATTTTAATAGCATTGGGATTAGGTATATTGTTTTACAGGTACGATAAGGAAAGAATGCAACGCAAGGCAGCCATTCAAAAAATGCGCAGCGATATTGGCAGGAACCTGGCGGATGAAGTGAACATGGCGTTAAACAACATTAATATATTGAGTGAGATGGCCCGCATAAAGGCAGATAAGGAACCACAGAAATCAAAAGAATATATTGAGCAGATACACAGCAAAAGTAACAACATGATACTTGCCCTGGAAGACATGCTGTGGAGCCTTTCGCCGGAAAATGATTCGATGAAAAAAACCGTGGAGAGGATGAAGGAATATATAGATGAATTGCAAAACAGCCATGGCGTTAAGATCGAATTGAGAGTTGATAAAAAAGTTGCTGAGCTGGCACTAAATATGAAGCTGCGTCATGAAGCATTGCTGGTGTTTAAAGAGGGAATTAAAAACCTGGTACAATGCGGCACAAAACATTGCGATATACAGATCGGCCTCTCCAAAAACAATTTATTATTTACAATGCAATTTCAGAATTCATTCTGCAATATGCAGCAGCTTCATCAAATGCTCCACCGCCACGACCTGGTTAAACACCTTAAATCCATAAACGCCCTGATTGATGTGGAAGTGCATAAAACAAATTCCATCCTGGTATTGCACATCCCGGTTAATTGAGCGGCTGAATGTTACATTGATATTTTTTCTATCCACACAGCAGTTAAAAAAAAATTTTTGTCCCGGCTTCAGCATTTCAATAAGCATCGTTGCGTCGCCCTTCTCTACTGCATACCAGCAGGCAGCTTTTATTACGTAGTGTATAAAGGAGGTAGTGTATAAAGTTTACACCTTTCTAAAAAGTGTAAACTTTTTGCGTATCGTTGAAGACTTATTGGTTTACCAGCTTTAAAGCAAAAGCCAGTTGCTCCTCCATTGTAAGATTTGTATTATCAAGTATTACAGCATCATCAGCTTTTCGTAACGGGCTTACTTCCCTGTGAGAGTCGATATAATCACGCATTTCCAGGTTACTTTTTACTTCCTCAATGGTGATGTTGGGATTCTTTTCAAACAGTTCTTTAAATCTCCTTTCAACCCTGGTACAACTGTCAGCCGTCATAAATAGTTTAATTTCAGCAGTGGGAAAAACGGTTGTACCAATATCCCTTCCATCCATTACAATACTTTTCTTCTCCCCCATTTTTTGCTGCTGGGCCACTGCAAAAGCTCTCACTTCCCGGATGGCTGCAACATCACTTACCTTTTCAGCAATTACAAGGTCTCTGATCAAATATTCCACATTTTCATCATTAAGAAAAATTTCCGACTGCTGGGATTTATGGTTAAAATGAAATTCAATGTATATGCTTTTCAAAGCTTCTGTTACTTCATTGCTATCGGTCCAGTCAATGTGGTTCCGTAAGAAATACAATGTTATGGCACGATACATAGCACCGCTATCGATGTACACATACCCTAATTCTTTTGCCAACTGTTTCGCTAATGTACTTTTGCCACACGCCGACCAACCGTCAATCGTTATGATACTGTTATCTTTCATCAGCACAAAAGTCAATCAAATAATTCATCTCTCAAAAGAAAACTACAGTTAAATCCAGCTTAAAAAAAGGATAACAGATAAGCTGAAATATAAAAAGCCACCCATATTAATGGATGGCTAAAATTCTATTTTAAAACTATTTAAGCTTTAGGAGCAGCTTCTTCTTTTTCTTCTTCAATCTTTAAACTGAATTGAATTTTTTCTTTAGCCGCATCAAGATCTGCTATCAGCGTATCTCCTTCTTTTACCTGCATATTTAGTATTTCTTCCGCAAGAGGATCTTCAAGGTATTTCTGAATAGCCCTGTGCAATGGCCTTGCTCCAAATTGTGAATCATATCCTTTATCAGCAATAAAATCTTT
>JBDSAA010000066.1:0-64762 GCA_039922375.1 Ferruginibacter sp. | reverse complement strand
TTAGTCGTCCCTCAAAAAGTCGCTAAAGCCCATTGCGCGAGGTTGCATTAAAAGACCGTGCATTTAAAATCTGCGGGATATTTGCAAAATAGCTAAAAACCTTGCAGATTTATGTATGTTATCTACCAAAAAAACAAGTCTGCAGATTGGATTATTTAATGGTTTGGCTGACCAGCTTGATCAAAAACACCCCTTGTATTTATTAGCCAATAAAGTAAACTGGTCTTTTTTTGAAGATGCTTTTAAGAAGCATTATAGTGAAAAAATGGGCGCACCAGCCAAGCCCATCCGCCTGATGGTCTCGCTGCTGATAATAAAATCTTTGCGTAATCTCAGTGACGAAAATTTAATAGAGCAATGGTCAGAGAATATCTATTATCAATATGTTAGTGGGGAGCAACATTTTCAACCATCCAGCCCTTGTGTACCCACTGAACTGGTAGCTTTTCGTCAACGCATTGGAGAGCCAGGAGTAGAATTGATTTTGCAGGAAAGTATTCGGATAAACAAACCTCCAAAGGACAATGATGAAGCGGAGCTGGTAAGTATTGATACTACAGTCCAGGAAAAAAACATCACCTATCCAACGGACGATAAGTTGTACAAAAAAATTATAGTAAAATGTTGGAATATTGCTAATAAAGAATCGATAAACCTGCGTCAATCCTACACTCAAACGGTTAAAAAACTAAAGAACTTACAACGTTTTAAAGGAACTAAACATGGTGCCAAAGCAGCAAGAAAGGCAGGAAAGAAAATACAGATCATAGCAGGAAGATTAGTAAGAGAACTTGCCCGAAAGCTGCCACTGGAAAGACTTGGTCTCTATCTGTCCGCCTTAAAATTATATCAAAGGATATTGTCCCAAAAACGAGGAGACAGTGATAAAATTTACAGTCTGCATGAACCCGATGTAAAATGTTATTCAAAAGGAAAGGAACACAAGAAATTTGAATTTGGCAGTAAAGTTTCAATCATTGTTAACCAGCACACAGGCGTTATAATGGGAGCGCTTAATTTTACCCAAACCTTACATGATTCAAAGACAATCCCGGAGGTTTTAGAACAGTTTGAACGACTCAATGGCAAGCAAGCCAAAGATGCATTTGTAGATAGAGGATACAGAGGAGTAAAGCAATACAAGGGCACAACAATCCATGTACCCAAACCAAACAAGCATATCAGTGCGGCCACCCGGAAAAGCCATAGCAGAAGAGCAGCCATCGAGCCGATAATCGGCCACCTAAAACAAGACTATCGGCTATGCCGCAACTATCTTAAAGGAATTAGCGGAGACAATATGAATGTAATATTATCTGCCGCAGCAATGAATTTTAAACGAGCGATGATCCTCTGGTGTACAGAGGCAATCAGACGCTGGTTACTCATCTGCAGATATATTGCAGCAGCTTACTGGAATTTTATTGCCCTAAAAGCAAAATCGACTTTTTGAGGGACGACTACATAGATGACTGAGAAAGCAATTCATAAAATATTAACTTATTGTATTGCTTCTGTTTGGCTTATAAACGGATTATGTTGTAAAGTGCTAAACCTCGTACCAAGGCATCAACAAATTGTTTCAAAAATTTTAGGGAGTGGAAATTCACGTCTTCTGACAATAGCTATAGGTTGTGCAGAAATTATTATAGGCATTTGGTCTTTAAGCAGAATATACACAAGGTGCAACGCAATCACGCAAATTATTATAGTTGTAACTATGAACGCACTTGAATTTATTCTTGTGCCGGAGTTGTTACTTTGGGGCAGGGCCAATGCTTTATTTGCCTCTATTTTTTTACTTGTTGTGTGTTTTAATGAGTCTTTTTTAAACAGTAAATTGAGGACGCAAAACTAATATGCTTTCATTTTTAAAAAACCATCCTTTTGCCGTAGAGGCTTTTTTTGAAAGTTCACTTGTTTTGACTTTTGCATTTCCCAAAGAGCAATTACAGAAACTCATTCCAGAATGTTTAAACCTGGACACCTTTAATGATAAGTGGGCATTTGTAGCAATGGCTATGGTACAGACAAGAGGCCTAAGGCCAAAAGGATTTCCGGAAATTTTTGGCAACGACTTCTTTTTGATTGGGTATCGAATATTTGTTAACTACACCAGCAAGAAAGGAAAAAGGCTAAGAGGATTGTACATCCTCAAGTCGGAAACAAATAAAAGGACAATGCAGTATTTGGGCAATCTTTTTACACACTACAATTATACGACAACTGACATCACACAAACTGAAAGAAATGGAGCTACAGAAATAACATCCACTAAATCTAACTTCAAAATAGTGATTGAAAATTCAGAAGAGGATATCCTATTACCTGAAGGTTCACCATTTATTAATTGGAAAGATGCAAGGAGATTCGCCGGTCCTTTACCTTTTACTTTTACCTACAACGCCAAGAGTAAAGCAGTACTGATAATTGAAGGCGTCAGGCAAAACTGGGCACCTGCTCCTGTACAGGTAATTGCGCAAAATATTTCGTTTTTAACTTCGTTAAATTTAGAAGGCGCGGTATTAGCCAATGCTTTTATTATTAAAGACATACCATACTTTTGGAAAAAAGGTAAAATTGAAAAATGATGCAAAAAAGAGGGCCCTTACAAGGAGTTTGGAATATCATGCGTTTCAATTGGCATTTTTATATTGTGTCGCTTGCGGTTTCAGTTTTCTTTATGTTCCTTTCAACCTTCCTCTCTACAACATTTAGGTACTATATATTCGTTTTAGGTTTATTAATCAGTTTACCGTCTTTCGTTTCCCTCCTCATTTCATACTATGTTTATGATTTATCGGGTCTTTATAACCTAAGATGGGTAGATGATTTCAAGACAGATGAAAAAAGTCAAATCGTAAACATCAATGCAGGCTTTGACGAAACCAGTATGTTACTTCATGACAAGTTTCCAACTTCGGACCTTACTGTACTTGATTTTTACGATCCAGCATATCACACGGAAGTTTCAATTAAAAGAGCAAAAAAAGTCTATCCACCTTTTCCAAATACTAAAGCAGTAACGACTGATCATTTGGCACTGGCCGATCATTCTGCAGATCGGATATTTATAATTTTTGCGGCACACGAAATAAGGAATGCACAAGAGCGACTTGTTTTTTTTAGAGAATTAAAAAGGATTATAAAACCAGCAGGTCAAATAATTGTAACCGAACATTTGAGAGATGTTTCAAATTTTTTGGCTTATAATATTGGTTTCCTGCATTTTTTTTCAAAGTCAGACTGGCTTAATACTTTTCGTTCCGCCGGGTTGTTAATAAAAAAAGAAAAAAAATGCACACCATTTATTTCAACATTTACCCTTACAAAAAATGGAGTTACATCTTAGAATAATTGGGTTTATTTTAGTGCTTTTGGCCATTGTGCACATCGGTTTTCCCAGGCATTTCAATTGGGCGAAAGAATTGAACTCATTGAGTTTGATTAATAGACAAATGATGTATGTTCATACATTTTTTGTGGCATTGGTTGTATTCCTTATGGGCCTTATTTGTTTCTTTTCATCAAAGGAACTTGTTGGAACTGAATTAGGAAAGAAGGTTTGTATGGGTTTGGGTACTTTTTGGGGTATTAGATTAATGATACAGTTTTTAGGTTTCTCCTCAGAACTTTGGAAAGGGAAGACATTTGAAACAACAATTCATATTTTGTTTGTCCTGTTATGGACATATTTGAGCATCGTATTTTGTTCAATAGCCTGGACTGGATATAACCAATAGCCTGTAAAAAATCGAAATTAATAAACCATTAACGCATTACGCATTTCCCCAACTCATATTGCCATCCTTCTCATCTTTTAATGCAATGCCAAGGCTAAGCAGTTGGTTCCTGATTTTATCTGAAGTGGCATAATCTTTTTTTGCCTTTGCTTCTTTACGGATATCTATCAGCAATTGCATCACACCATCCAGCGCACCGTGATCGTTGGCCGTTGGATTTTTTAGGCCTAAAATATCTTCAATATAAATTTTGAAAGCATCTTTTAATAACCGTAAAGTAGCTGTTGAAATAGCCGTTGGAGCAATATGACCATCTTTAATGGAGTTAATGATGGGTGCCAGATCAAACATATTTGCCAATACTTTTGCCGTACTGAAATCATCATCCATAAAATCTTCCAACTCATTTACAAGCTTTATTATTTTTTCATCAAGAACGGCATCAGTAGCTTGCTGGCCATCGGATGCCGGCAATTTTTTTAAGATTTCGTAAGCCTCCCACAAACGCCTGAACGCTTTTTCGCTTGCCTGCAAAGCCTCGCTGCTGAAATCGATCGGGCTGCGGTAGTGGCTTTGTAAAATGAAAAAACGAATCGTCATCGGCTCAAATGGCTGGGTGAGCAATGGGTGATTACCGCTGAACATCTCCGTTAGCTTTATCTGGTTGTTGTAGCTTTTACCCATCTTACGGCCATTTACCGTTATCATATTATTGTGTATCCAGTACCTTGCCGGCGTATGATGGTTGCAGATAGTACTCTGCGCTATTTCACTTTCATGATGGGGAAACTGCAGGTCCATACCGCCACCATGAATATCAAATTCAGCACCCAGGTATTTAGTGGCCATTGCGGAGCATTCAATATGCCAGCCGGGGTACCCTTCACCCCATGGGCTTCTCCAGCGCATAATATGTTCCGGCGCTGCTGATTTCCATAAAGCGAAATCAGCCTTATCCCTTTTTTCTTCCTGCCCGTCCAGCTCCCTGGTGGTTTCCAGCAGGTCATCAATTATTCTTCCGCTCAACTTTCCATAGTCATGCGTAGCGGCATATTTTTTTACATCAAAATAAACCGAACCGTTTACTTCATAAGCATACCCTTCAGCAATAATTTTCTCAATCATATTGAGCTGCTCTACAATATGGCCAGTGGCTGTTGGCTCAATGGCTGGCTCGATATTATTGAACTGCAACATCGCCCAATGAAATAAGTTGGTATATTTCTGTACCAGTTCCATTGGTTCCAGCTTTTCAAGCAAAGCTTTTTTTGTTACCTTATCTTCTGCCACCTTGCCCTCTTCTTCAAAATGGCCGGCATCGGTGATATTGCGAACATAGCGCACTTTATTGCCTTTGTGTGTTAAGTACCGGTACACAAAATCGAAAGTAATGTATGGCCTTGCATGCCCCAAGTGGCTTTCTCCACTTACGGTGGGCCCGCAAACGTACATGCCTACATGACCGGGAGTGATAGGTGTAAAAATTTCCTTTTGACGGGTATAAGAATTATAGACTTTTAAAGGCATGTGATGTTTTACTTAACTGGTTTTATCAATATTTGTTTGTGTAATAAAGCGATGATACGCCTGCTGCTAAGCATCAACAGAAAAGAAAAAGATATGTGGGGATACTTGAAATCATACTGCCTGCAAATATAGGGCTTTCAATTAATCAGGTAAAAGACTCACATCGGTAATAATTGGAAAATGATCACTCAGCTTTTTTTGCACACGGGTAAATTGATTTACCCTGAATCTTTTGTCAACGAAGATATTGTCGATCCGCAAAGTAGGCGAAATTCCGCTGAAGGTTCTTCCGAGACCAGCGCCTTTTTTTACAAAGGCATCCTGGAAGCCGTCTCCGATAGTTTCGTACGGATATGAGTTAGGTACATCATTAAAATCACCGCAAATAATTACCGGGTGGGGGCTCTTATCAATTTCAGCCCTCACCTGGTCGGCCTGAAGCTGCCTCTTTAAAAAACCCTTTTTAAATTTCGTGAGCAGGTTTTTTGATTTTTCAATGTCTGTATCTGTTTTGATAGAAGGGTTTTTAATGTATTTTAAATTGGTAGGGCTAAACCTTAACGACTGTAAGTGGCAATTGAAAACACGGATCGTATCACCGTCCTTTACAATGTCTGCATATTGAAAAATTGAACTGTAATCGTGAGGGAAATTGCTGATGGTTTGTTTATTTATGATGGGGTATTTTGAAAAGATGATTATGCCAAAATGCTGCTGGTCCAAAAAATTTTCTTTGTAATTATAGCTATAAAAATATTGGGGCAGATTCAGTTTATGGGCAAAATCGAAGATGGAGTAAAAACTGTATTTACGATAATAAGCTGTATTTAAATCAGCCAATGTATCGCCGCTCACCATTTCCTGAAAGCATGCAATATCTGGCTTAAATTCATTGATAAGGCTGATCATTTCGTTGTAAGTGCCAGGGGCAGCTTTAAATTTCATAATATCAAACTGCGCCACGTTCCAGCTCATTACACGCAGATCGGTGGCCTGTTTTTGCATGTTAAACATCGAGGAAAACCTGAAGGGGATTATGTTTCTGATATGATTAAAGGTGAGCGCCACCGTCACTATAAAAATAAAGGTCCACACTGGCTTTATAAATAACCAGAATAAAAAAAACAGCAGCAAAACCACCAGTAAATAAAATAAGGATAAGGTTAAAAAGCCAACCGGCCACCAGGCGGAAAAAAATAATTCACTGTAGCAGCCAACTAAAAAAAAAGCCACTACCAATAAATTAAGGATGATCAGAAATTTTTTAGTGAACCGGCGAATAATATTCTTTGGCATTTTATAAAGATAGGATATGCCTTGTTAAACTTATTAAATGTAGTAATGGCTTTTATGGTATAGCCACGATGCTTTACAGGTCTTCTTCCGCGGCCCGCTTTAAAATATTTTTTTCATCATCGGTTAAAAGATGGTAACCCTTCTGGTTGATCTTGTCCAGGATCTCATCTACACGTTGTTGGGTTATATTGGAAGTTTTATGGTAAGGCTTTCTGCCATCGGATTTGTAAAAAGCTTTTTCTTTTATTGAATCGGCATTATTATTTTTATAAGGATTGAAGAGATTCATGAACCAGTTGTAAAAATTATTCATCCACACGCTGCCATCCTTTTCTTTACGTAACAAATAAACAAAGATAAAACCAGCCAACCCACCGCCCAGATGTGAAAGGCTAAAGGATGCACTTTGTGATGCAATGCCAGCAAAATCAATAATTATATAAATAAGGGTTAGCACCCAAATAGGGATACCACCATTTAAGTTTCTAAAAAAGCGATACTGTGGAGCTAAGGTGGTAGTGGCTACTGCTACGGCCATGGTGGCAGCATTGGCGCCTATTAAAGAAGTATTGCCGATAAAAGGTTTGAGGCCTGGAATTAAATAATTGGCCAAAATAAAAACCAGCGCTCCAGCCAGGCCACCATAAATGTAAACAGGAATTAATTTTTTATTGCCTGTAAGTTCTTGTAAAATAAACCCGAAGCCCCATAACCAAAGCATGTTACTTAAAATATGCAGCACACCGGTATGGCTAAACATGTAGGTCAACATCGTCCACGGGCGCTCGCTTAATTTGGTAAGACCGGCGGGCATTTCAAAATATTGAACTATCTGGGAGTTGAAAGATGTTTGGTTGGATTGAAAAAAATAATATACAACCTGAATAGTGATGAGCAGTAAAAAAAAGATAACATTGATGGTAAACAATACTACAAGTGCGTTGCCATCACTGCCAAGGGTGAGCCTGTGCCTGGGCCGCTTATATTCCGGATATCTTTCTGATTCTCCCATTAACGTAATTGTGTTACAAATTTACTACACATTGCAATAAATGCTGTTAAGTTTAATAAAACGTTTTTTTGTTTTTTTTGTTCCAATAAAGGACTAATAAAAAACCGATGACAGCTCCGCCGACATGGGCAAAATGGGCAATGTTATCACCCTGCACCTTTACCACGCCACCAAAAACGTCCAACGCAATCATTCCCATAATGGCCCACTTCGCTTTTATTGGAACAGGGATGGGAATAATGATCATTTCGGTATTAGGGAACAAATATCCAAACGCCGCCAGCACCCCCATTATTGCCCCGGAGGCACCAACAGTTGCCTGCATCCGTAAGGCAGCCTGGTACTGATCGTATAGCTCAGGCGATAAAATGCTATGATCCACCTGCCACCAGTCAACGGCATATGAACCCAATTGAAAAATGGCCGCACCAAGGCCGCAAATAAAATAAAAAATTAAAAATCTTTTAGGGCCCCATGCCCGTTCCACCATAGTGCCAAACATCCAGAGAGAGAACATGTTAAATAACAAGTGAAAAAAGCCGCCATGCATAAACATATGCGTGACCACCTGGTAGGGTTGAAAATAAATTGATTTATAATGATGTAGGGCAAAAAGATCCGTAGCGGGATCGAGCATTTGGTTTCCACCGATGAGCATTTGCGCCAGGTAAACCAATACATTGATGATGATAAGATTGAGTACGATGGGAGTTGTTTGCTGAAACCGGTTGCCAGCATTATTATAAGCCATTTACATTTTATTGATTAGGCTGCAATTTCGTAATAGTTATTGGATTTATTAAACTTACAGTTAACGAATTGTGATACTGTTATAAAACCTGCTGCCGAAGGGCATCTATTGCTGTCATTTTTCGGCAACTCAGGAGAATTGGTAAGCCTTCAAACACTGGCATGGCCATTATAGTCCTTATACCCTGCCTTTAATTTTTGCAATAGATGTTTTTTTAACTCCGCTGGTATAAATGCAGCTTCCAGTGCGTACTCATTGCATTTGTAAAAATCACCAATTGTCCAGTCAAATTCTTTTTGAAGCTTTTCATATTCTCTGGTTAATGTAATATCAACAATGGTGGGGGCATCTGTGCTTACACTCAGTGAAACGCCAGCTTTATACAACCGGTCAACCGGATGATCCCGGTAAGTATCATAAAGGCCAATCTGCACATTGCACGAAGGGCAGATCTCTAAATGTATTTTATGTGTACGCAGGTATTCCACCAGTTTAGGGTCTTCGATGCTTCTAACTCCGTGGCCGATACAGGAAGGGCCAAAATGCTGCAGTGTCTCCCACACACTTTCGGCACCCATTGCTTCGCCTGCATGTGCCGTACAAAAGATGCCTTTTTCTCTTGCATATTTAAAAGCACTGATATGAGCATCAATTGGAAAACCGGCTTCATCTGCGGCAATATCAAAACCGGCCACAAAAGTGTCTTTGAATTGCTCCACCAGTTTTACAGTTTCCAGACTTTGCTGTTCGGTATAATGCCGCAGCGTACAGAGGATCAGCCTTGCTTCAATGCCGGATTGCTTTATGACGGCAGCGGTGGCTTCCTCGGTTGCTGCAACAACCTCGTATGCTGTCAGTCCTTTTTGTAAATGTTGTAGCGGTGCAAACCTAATTTCAGCATATAAGGTATTATTTGCGGCCAGTTGTTTGAAGAGGTCATGCACTACCAATTGTAATTGTTCTTTGGTTTGCATCAGCGCAAAACCTTTTACCGCCCTGGTTAACAGATCAGCAAGGTTTGGGCATTTTGCCGGGGCAATGTAATCGTTTTGATAGGCTTCTTTTGTTACAGAGGGATCAATAGCAGAAACCACTTCGTAACTTAATCCGCAATCGAGGTGAAGGTGCAGTTCTACCTTGGGGAGTTGCTGTAAAGTCATCAAAATGTTTTTATTTATGTTTAAAAAACACCTGACCCCTTGCAGCAATAGAAAAAATAACCTCCTGCTATTGCTTCAAAAAGAAAGGCAGTATTTCTATGATGCTGTCCACGTGCCTGAAGTTAGCATGCTCTACATGATGCTCCACCTGCTCGTGCGCCCAGGTAGTATGGTAAGGGATATGAACGGCATGACCGCCAATAGATAACACGGGCATTACATCCGACTTTAAAGAATTGCCGAGCATTAAAAACTGAGAGGGTTGAATGTCCAGGTGCTTGATAAGCTTTAAATAATCTGCCTCCTGCTTGTCTGACATTATTTCTATATGATGAAAATAGTGCTCCAGACCGGATTTTTTGAGTTTGCGTTCCTGGTCAAGCAGATCACCTTTTGTTGCTACTACCAGCCGGTATTTATCTTTCAACGTTTTAAGTACTTCTTCCACACCATCCAATATTTCTATGGGTTTTTCCAACAGTTCTTTGCCAAAGACAATTGCCTTTTCAAGCACTTCGATGTTCAATGTGTTGTTGGAAATACGCAGGGCTGTTTCTATCATTGAAAGCATAAATCCTTTTATGCCATAGCCGTACAAAGGCAGGTTTTGAATCTCCGTTTTAAAAAGTTCTTTGGCAAGGGTGTGGCGGGGTAAATAGTCTTCCAGCAACGCACAAAATTTATTTTCTGTTTCCTGGAAATAAGGTTCATTTATCCAGAGCGTATCGTCTGCATCAAATGCGATTACTTTTATGTCCATGCTGTAATTTTTACCTGTTAATGCCTAAAGGAACTTTTGTAAAAATAAATATTTTAACCGCAGCAGAAAAGCTGCTTTTGGTACAAATGTACAAGAGTGCGACGCCACCAAAGCTTAATTGAAATACTTATGCCTGGTCAATAATAATTATTTAATAATGCCGTAGAATAATCCAATGGTTTTTACGCCCTCAGCTTTAGCAATACCACGCATTCTATATGGTGCGTATGGGGAAACATGTCTACCGGTTGAATTTTTTCGACCGTGTATTTTTGGCTGAGCAGGCCAAGGTCCCTGGCCTGGGTAGCGGTATTGCAACTTACATACACAATTTTTGGTGCAGCAATTTCCAATAATTTATTCACCAGTTTTTCGTGCATGCCAGCCCGTGGGGGATCGGTGATTACTACATCTGGCCGGCCATGCGCAGCAAAAAAAGCATCGTCGCAGATCTTTATCACATCACCGGCAAAAAATTCGGCATGTTCAATATTATTCAATGCCGCATTCACTTTTGCATCTTCGATGGCTTCGGCTATTGCCTCTACGCCAATGATCTTTTTGGCAAGTTTACTTACAAAAATGCCGATGCTGCCCGTTCCGCAATAAAGGTCGTACACAATTTCGTTGCCGGTGAGCCCGGCAAAATCCCTTGCAATTGTATAGAGTTTTTCAGCCTGTTTGGTATTGGTTTGAAAAAAAGATTTAGGCCCGATCTTAAAAGAAAACTCCTGCAGCTTTTCCATTACAAACCCTTTGCCATGGTACACCTGCGGCGTGAGATCGTAAATAGTATCGTTCCATTTTGGATTGATGGTGTATAACAAAGTGGTGATGGAGGGAACTTGCTGCAACACAAAATCAAGTAAGCGTTTTGTTTCCGTTTCATCTTCATGCCCAAGGCAAATATTCACCATCAGTTCGCCGGTAGTGCAATAACGGATGATAATATTCCGGAGCCAGCCGGTATGCTGTTTTATGTCGTAATAAGTGTAATTGTTTTCAAGAGCAAATGTGCGGATGCTATTGCGGATATGGTTGTTAATATCATCCATCAGGAAGCATTCGTGTATATCAATAATCTTGTCGAACAGGCGGGGAACATGGTATCCTAAAGCCCCACCACCACCCAAAGGAGGATTTTTTGACTCTGCTAACTGCAATGGATTTTCTACCCTTAACGGAGCCAGACCATCTTGCTTTTGGTTTAAATCTGAAAACGAAATGTGCCCATCTTCGCTTTTAGAAAAGCTCTCCAAATCGTTAGGCGTTTCCTTTTTGATTGGGGGAGCAGTTGTGTATTCTTTACTGCTAAAAGTAAATTCTAGTTTATTTCTGTAATGAACGGTTTCATCAGCACCTACTATTGGCATCATGGGAGGCAGGTCCACCTTACCGATACGCCTGAAATTTTGCGCTACTTCCTGTTGCTTGTATTCCAGTTGTTTTTGATAGGGCAGCATTTGCCATTTACACCCGCCACAAGTACCAAAATGCCGGCAAAAAGGTTCCGTCCTTTCTTTTGAAAATTCATGAAAGCGGGTAGCTTTTCCTTCTCCATAATCTTTTTTATTGGTACTCACAAACACATCCACCACATCGCCAGGAACAGCGCCTTCAATAAAAATAACCTTGCCATCCTGCCTTGCAAGTGATTTTCCTTCAGCGGCATACCCTGTTACCAATATTTTTTCCAGTAGATATTTTTTTCTTTTCACGGCGCAAAAATAACCCCTCATTTTATCAATAAAGCCAAAATCAGTTGCTAATTATTTTTGTTAAGGATTTGTAATTTTGCCGGCCGCAACCGCCTGTATGCTCATTAACCATTCCTTTTAAATACTTTTACAACCAATATTTATTCAACCGATGAAACGATTTTTCCTTTTCTGGATGGCATCCGTAGCCTGCATTACAGCAACCGCACAAAATTTTAGAGTAACATTAAAGGCACCTCAGTACAAAAGGGGCATTGCTTATTTAACCTACCATATGGGTAAGAACCTGAATGTGGAAGACTCTGCAGCGGTAAGCAATACCGGGCTTGCAGTGTTTACCGGAAAGAGAAAATTAGAGCCGGGTATTTATGCAATGGTTTTACCTGGAAAACGATTTTCAGTTGATTTTTTTATAGATAAGGAGCAGGTGATCACTGTGGCAGTGGACACTACCGACCTGATAAATAAAACGATCGTAACAGGCTCAAAAGAAAATATAGTATTTCAGCAATACCAGCAGTACATAGCGGTAAAAGGAAAATTGATGGAAGCGGAAAGGCAGGCTTACCTGCAATCCACTACCAAAAAAGATTCTGCATTGCATGAAGCCAGTTACCTAAAATATAATAAAGAATTAAACGATTACAGGGAAAGCATTATAAAGAATCAGCCCCGGTCGATGATGACAGTATTATTAAATGCAATGAAGGAACCGAAAGCCCTTGGCAATAAAATGCAAACCCATTCGGATTCACTTGCCAACTATTATTATTACAAAACACACTATTGGGATGGCGTTACGTTTATGGATGACCGTGTTTTAAGAACGCCTTTCTTTTTGCCAAAATTTGAAAAGTATTACCGGGAACTCATCGTTCCACAGGCAGACAGTATTATCAAAGAAGCTGACTACCAGTTGCTGCTTGCCCGAAGCAATCCTGAAATGTATAAGTTTTTATTAAACTGGCTTACAGATGAATATATTAATCCGAAGTACATGGGGCAGGATGCAGTGTTTGTACACTTATTTGAAAAATACCATAGCAAGGGGTTAACGGGTTGGCTGAATGAAAAACAAATGGAAACGATCAGCCGAAGGGCTTATATGTTAATGGCAAACCTGATTGGCTTGAAAGCTGCCGACCTGGATATGCTGGACACAGCAGGAAAGCCATCGCCACTTTACAAAGTGCAGGCAGATTATACCGTAGTTTGTTTTTGGGACCCCACCTGCGGCCATTGCAAAGAAGAGCTGCCGCGGCTGGATTCTATTTACAGGGCAAGCTGGAAAAAGAAGGGCGTCAAAATATACAGCGTTTTGTCGGCAGATTCAAAGGAGGATTTGAAACCAGAATGGATGAAATATATCCGGGAACACAACCTCGGAGATTGGGTAAACGTTTACCAGACAAAGGTAATGGAAGCGGCTGGCATAGCAGCGCAAAAGCCCGGCTACAGGCAATTGTATGACATTACGCTTACCCCGACGCTTTACCTGCTGGACAGTGAAAAACGCATCATCGGAAAAAAATTAACCTGGCAACAGTTAGATGAACTATTACAGGTGAAATGGAAAGCAAAGTGAGAGAGGTTGATGGTTGATGGTTGAAGGTTTGCGGGTAAAAGTTGCCCAGGCATCATACTATAATCACGCATACCGAAGTTATCACCCATTAGTGAACAATTTTTTAACTACCAACAACACACTACCAACTTCATAAACCTTCAACCATAAATCTTCAACCTTCAACCATCAACTTTCAACCATCACCATGATGAATAAAATAACAACGCTTCTTGTTTTTTGCATGGGCGCCACCCAACTTTTTGCCCAAACACTTTTTACCTATGGGCTTCACCCGGTGAGTAAGGATGAATTTTTAAGGGCTTATAATAAAAATAAAACGCCGGTAACTAATAAGGAGCAGTCGCTCAGGGAATACCTTGATCTGTACATTAAATTTAAGTTGAAAGTTAAAACGGCGGCTGAGCAAAAATTAGATACACTGGAACAGCTTAAATACGAAATGCAAAATTTTAGAAGCCAGGTAGCAGATGCTTACATGAATGATGAGAAAGGATTAAATACATTAATAGATGAAGCGTTGGAAAGGAGCAGGAAGGATATTCGGGTGATGCATTTTTATGTAAACATTGATCCGGCAAAGAACTTAGCCGATACATTGAAAGCGTATAAGGCGATGAACGACCTGGCGGGCCTGTTGAAGACAGGAGGCACCAGTGACATAGAAGCAGCCAACAAGGTTAGCAGTAAAGACATGTTGGTAAAAGCCGAGGATGTGGGTTATGTTACTGCCCTTTCACTTCCCTACGATATTGAAAACCTGGTATATGACCTGAAGCCAGGAGCCATCTCCGGAGTCATTCGTCGAAAAACTGCACTACATCTTTTTAAAAATATAGAGGAACGCAAGCCCGCAGGCAAATGGAAGGTGGCGCAAATTTTATTATCCATTCCACCGAATGTTTCCAGCGCCGAAGTAAAGAAGACAGAAGCAAGGGCGGATTCAATTTATAAGTTGTTGATGGATGGTGCGGATTTCGCAACGCTTGCAAAACAACTGAGCGACGATAAACTAACGTATATGAATGGAGGCGAAATGCCCGAGTTCGGTACAGGTAAGTTTGAATTGCCTTTTGAAACAAAAGTATTTGAATTAAAAAAAGATGGGGAAATATCCAAACCAATTGTCACCGGTTATGGTTATCATATTGTAAAGCGTTTACAAAAGCGTGCTATACCCGCTGATAAAAACGATGAATTATTTGTAACCAACTTAAAACAACAAATACTGCAAGACTCGAGAATGAATAAAATAAAGGAGAACTTTTTAAAGACAATAAAGCAAAAAACCGGTTATAAAAAAAATGCACTGGTAAAAGACAGCGAGTTGTTTAGATACGCCGATAGCGTAGTTGTCAGGAGTGTAGTGGGCAATTACCCGGTTAATAACAAGACGATTTTTTCTTTTGCCAAATGGAATGTGAAGGGGGTGGATTGGCTGAATTTTATAAAGGATTACAAACTTAATACAGATGTATACAAAGGCGAAAGTAACAACGAGCTGTTAGATAAATTTATCACCACTTCTTCGTTTGAGTATTACCGTAAGCACCTGGAAGAATATAGCAACGATTTCAAATACCAGATGCAGGAATTTAAGGAAGGCAACATGTTGTTTGAAATAATGGAAAGAAATATATGGAATAAGGCATCGAATGATTCGATGGGGTTATTGAATTATTACAATGCTCATAAAACCAATTATAAATGGGCGGCCAGCGCAAACGTTTTATTATTTAATTGCAGTGATGCCAAAGTAGCTGAAAATGCGGTGGCAGCCTTGCAAAATGGTAAAAGCTGGAATCAAATAGCGGAGGACAATGAAGGCAAATTGCAGGCAGATTCAGGGCGCTATGAAATTGTCCAGTTACCCTTGCCTGTTGGCACAATGCTAAAAGAAGGGTTGATTTCAACGCCCGTTAGCAGCGGTGATAACACCTCAGGTTTTGTAAAAGTGTTGAGAATGTTCCCCGCCAATGACCAGCGAAGCTTTAATGAAGCGAAAGGAATGGTGATAAACGATTACCAGTCCTACCTTGAAGAAAAGTGGCTGGAAATCT
The DNA here is from genome assembly GCA_039922375.1 of Ferruginibacter sp. Taxonomy (GTDB): domain Bacteria; phylum Bacteroidota; class Bacteroidia; order Chitinophagales; family Chitinophagaceae; genus Ferruginibacter. The sequence continues at coordinate 49,150 of JBDSAA010000066.1, read as the reverse complement.
TAAAAAAGAAGTATCCTGTCAAGGTAAACGAAGCTGTTTTTAAGACATTGCTGAATTAAAGCGGATTTTAAGATTAACATTTTAAGGCCTGTCATCACATTCTGATGGCAGGCTTTTTGTTTAAAGTGAAAGAAAACGGGGATAGCATTTCAAATTTATTTTGCTATTGACCTATAATAAACAAACCTCTAAAATTATAAGTTATGATGATTAAAAAAATGATGGCAGTGTGTCTGCTAACAGCAATGGGTATTGGTGCAGAAGCCCAATTTTATGTGCAGGGTGGATTGAACCTTGCAAACATTACAAAAACCACAGAGGGTCAAACGGAGAAGAATAATTTACTTCCGACCTTCAATGCAGGTATTTTGGGAAGATTTGGATTGTCTGATGTATTAGACCTTGAAACAGGTGTTCTTTTAACTGGGAAAGGTTCTAAGGCAGAAACCTATTTTACAAATGGTAACTATGTTAAATCAAAGTTCAATCCCATATATATAGAAGTTCCTTTAAACGCTGTAGTTAAATTTCCACTGGCTGAAAAATCTAAAAGCAATATTTTCATTAACGCAGGTCCATATTTAGCTATAGGTGTGGCCGGTAAATCAAAATATGAAGGAAAGTTTGGACCAATCGCTTCCAGCTCAACCAGCGACATTAAATTTAGCAATGACGATCCCTTCACTTCTGAGCAGGACGATGCCGCTTACAACAAATTAAAGCGTTTTGATTATGGCTTTAATTTAGGAGGCGGAGTAGACTTTGGTAAACTGATTTTAAAAGCAAATTATGGAGTCGGTATGGCCAAAATCAACAGTACAGAAAGCAATAATACTTCAGACGATAAAAATAAATTCCGCACAGTGAGTATCTCGGTAGGTATTCCGTTAGGAAAATAAGTAAACGGTCCCCAAAACAAAAAGGAGTAAAAGGAAGCATACACTTTCTTTTACTCCTTTTTGTTTTAACGGAAAAACTACTACCGGATTTCCTTCACTACATTATATATCACCTTTGGTTTCCCCAATGTGTAATAATGCAAAACAGGTACGCCGAAAGCTTTTAACTCTTTTGATTGTTGCAACAGCCATTCAGTTCCGATCTGCTCAACATCCTGGTCTGTTTTTGCTTTCGCTATCGCATCAGACAAATCGGTAGGAATATCTACGTGGAATATTTTTGGTAAAATAGTCAGTTGCTTTTTATTTGTAATGGGCTTCAGGCCGGGAATAATGGGCACTTCAATACCGATGGCCCGGCAATCTTTCACAAACTGATAAAATTTACTGTTATCAAAAAACATCTGGGTCATAACATAATCAGCGCCGGCATCCACTTTGGCTTTTAGGTGCAGCAGGTCAGTTTGCAGATTGGGTGCTTCAAAATGTTTCTCCGGGTAGCCTGCAGTACCGATGCAGAAATCAGGCTTACCACCATTCTTTATGTCCTCCTCCTGGTATATGCCATTTTTAAGGTCCACCACTTGTTTTAGCAGGTCAACGGCATAGGCATGGCCGTCAGGTTCAGGTTCAAAATTAGCTTCGTTTTTTGCAGCATCGCCGCGTAGTACCAGCACATTATCTATCCCTAAAAAGTTGAGGTCAATCAGGGCATCTTCGGTTACCCTTTTGCTAAAACCACCACAAATTAAATGTGGGACGGTGTCAATATTATAATGGTTTTTTATGGCTGCACAAATAGCCACCGTACCAGGGCGCTTCCTTACTTCTACCTTTTCGAAAGTGCCATCTGCTTTTTTCTTAAACATCGTTTCGCTGCGATGGTAAGTAACATTTATAAACGATGGGTTAAATTCCATCAAAGGATTTAAATGGTCGTAAATGGACTGAATGGTTTTACCCTTCAATGGTGGCAAAACTTCAAAAGAGACCAGCGTGTCTGTGGCGTTAGCTATATGATCTGTAATTTTCATAAATGTAATATGCCCGCAAAGATAAAAGGGTAAGAGCAAAAAACCCTGTGTTTAGGGCACAAGGTTAATTTTCGAAAGTCATATCTATTTTTAAGAAGCGTTAAGCTCTATGTTATTTTTCTCCACCGCCAATGCATACACCCACTTTAATACCGATATAGCCGCCTTTGTTCTTTAAAAAATTATACTCACCGCCCAGGCGAAAATGCCCGGCTTCAAAACCTGCACGGGTCATGAAACCGAAATCACTTGTTGATGGGACTTCTTGAGTACTGCCTTCAATATCATAGCTCGCCATTGTAAAGATGCCTGCACCTGCCCCCACAAAAGGCCGAAATTTATTAGTAGTAAAATAGTAATCACTGGTAGCAAGATAAGATGAGAGTATCCTTACTGTGCCGGTTTCGCCGGCTAGATCTACATTTGCCAACCCGGCGGCTTCCATCCTTAAGCCAACAGAAAGTTTGTCTATTATGGCAAACTTTGGCTCAATCACAAATAAAACACCCCCTTTGGTACCCGAGCCTTCCGGTATCGCATAGCCGAGGCTTACATCCGTTTTGAATTTCTTAAACACACGGTCCCCACCGTCTTGGGCATTGGATAATTGTACAGATAAAATTAACAGGGCAACTGAGATAACTCTTTTCATAAAGTTGTTTTGTTGGATAAATAAATAGGTTTTACCGGTGTAAAGTACACCGTATATAGCAATGCCTGGATGTGATTAAAGTAGTAATTTTTTAACGATGGGACTTGATTTACAAGCTGCGCCATCCCTATATTTTCCTTACACAATGTAATGAGAAATGATATCGAAGAGTAGTTGCAGCCTGCGGTGGCTAACGAGGCCTATTGTATGTTAATTGCTAAAGAAAGTTTAGGTGAAGCCCATCATACAAATTGCAGATTCTTGTTCGAAAGAGAGGCGATTATTACAGTAACCCTATTTTTTTAAGGGCTTCCACACGGGAGTTTACCTGTAGTTTTTCATAAATATTACGGATATGCGTACGAATAGTTTCCTGTGATAGAAATAACTTGTCAGCAATTTCTTTATACCGGAAGCCTTTTGCCAGCACCTGCACTATTTCTTGTTCTCTACGGCTGAGCAAATGGTACGATGTATTTTTTATATTGTCTGTTTGCTGAAACGCTTCAATAACTTTCCGTGCAATCTGGCTGCTCATGGGAGAGCCGCCATTGTGCAAATCGTTAATTGCCTCAATTATTTTTGCCGGAGGCGTATTCTTCAACATATAACTAGTGGCACCCGCTTTTATAGCCTTAAAGATATTTTCCGCATCATCAAAAACGGTGAGCATCATGCATTGCATATGCAAATGGATTGCTTTTAATTTATACATACATTCAATACCGCTCATGCCGGGGAGTTCTATATCAAACAGAACCATTTCCACCGGATCATCCTTTAAAGCGTTGAAGGCATCTTCCCCATTGGCATAGGCAGCTATTTCCGCTTCAGGAAATGCATCCAACAGTAGCTGGAAAAGGTAATTCCTGATTTTGTCGTTGTCTTCAATTATTGCAAGAGATGCTGTTGGCATAATTCAAATATCCGCTAACATTATTGTAATTGCAATAGTAAAATAGTAGTAGATGGTTGTGTTTTTTCCAAATACCTTATTCATACACTCAAAATATCGCTTTGGATATTAGATGCTAAGGGGGTGCATTGTTAAAATAACGCATCAATCCTGACATATTATTGCAGATAACTTATTTTTACAGATCATGAGCTTAACTATACAAACCAAAGACCTGGTAAAGTTTACGGCAGCCGCACCGTAGTGAATAAGGTTTCTTTCAATGTGCAACAAGGAGAAATTGTGGGCCTGCTTGGGCCAAACGGTGCCGGTAAAACAACATCATTTTACCAGGTGGTAGGATTGGTAAAACCGGATGAAGGCGAAGTGTTTTTAAATGATTTGAATATTACCAGGATGCCCATGTATAAACGTGCAAAAATGGGTATTGGCTACCTGCCCCAGGAAGCCAGTGTTTTCAGAAAATTAAGTGTGGAAGATAATATCACCGCAGTATTGGAGATGACAAAGCTTACCAAACTGGAGCAAAGGGAAAAACTCGAAACATTGCTGGATGAATTCCGGCTGGCGCATGTGAGAAAAAACAACGGTGATACTTTAAGTGGGGGCGAAAGAAGAAGAACAGAAATAGCAAGGGCACTTGCAGTAGACCCAAAATTTGTTTTGCTTGATGAACCATTTGCAGGTGTAGATCCAATAGCGGTAGAAGATATCCAGGAGATCATCGCTAAACTCAAATATAAAAATATCGGTATTCTAATAACAGATCATAACGTAAATGAAACGCTTTCCATTTGCGACAGAGCATATCTATTGATCGATGGAAAAATATTTAAGCACGGCACCGCAGAGGAACTGGCTGCCGATGAGCAGGTGCGGCGCCTGTACCTGGGGAGAAATTTTGAATTGAAACGAAAAGATTACTTACACCTGGAAGCTGCTAAAACTACCCTATCACTCCTCGCTTTGATCGAAAGAATTGAAAGTACATTGTCAGCATTGGGCGATACCGGGCATACAAAAAGCGAAGGAATTACCTCCTTCGATATCGCCGCCAGGCAAACGCAAAATGACGTTATTGAACATTTACCATTGACTGAAGATGGGCAATTACTTGTTGAACTGGAATCCGCTATTTACAAATTTGCTACAGATAATAAAAATCCCGGCTTGCTTAATAAAGTAGAGGCCATTTATAATGACAAATCACTGGATGCTACAACCGCATTGAACAGAATATTAGTTGAACTAAAGGCTGGTTCCCCCATTTAAGCGGAATCACAATGGCAATCCCCTGCAGGCTGACTCGCCTTTTGATCGCTTGAATAGGTTAGCTTTTTATCTTTCATTACTATTGTGTATTTTGGCACCTTGTAATGAAGCTACTGTCTCCCGCAATATCACGATTGGCCCGCATGCGTTTCTGGCGTATAGAAAACTGGAGCAGGCAGCCGGTGGCAGTGCAGCGGGAGGTGCTACAAGAACTGGTGACTGCAGCACAATACACGGAATTTGGCAGAAAATACCGTTTTTCAAAGCTATTTACACTAAAAGAGTTTAAGAATAACGTACCCATTCACGAGTATGAAGATTTAAAATCCTACATACTTCGGATGATGAATGGAGAACAAAATATTTTATGGAACACTCCCATCAGTTGGTTTGCAAAAAGCAGCGGTACCACATCGGATAAAAGTAAATTCATTCCCATCAGTGATGAAAGCCTGCAGGACAACCATTTCAAAGCATCCAAAGATGTATTAACTACTTATTATAACAATTTTCCCGGCAGTGACTTGCTGACCGGCAAGAGCCTTGTTATAGGAGGCAGCCACCAGCTAAATAAAATGAACGGGGATATTCAGTATGGCGACCTAAGTGCTGTGCTGATGCAGAACACGCCTTTTTGGGGACAGTGGCTGCGTACCCCGGAATTAAGCATCGCATTGCTGGATGAATGGGAAGATAAAATAGAGCAGCTTGCAAAAATAACAGCCGAAGAAAATGTAACCTCATTGGCCGGCGTACCAACATGGACCCTGCTTTTATTAAAGAGGATTTTAGCTATTAAAGGAAAAGCTACCATTAAAGAGGTGTGGCCCAACCTGGAATTGTATATTAATGGAGGTGTGTCGTTTGTGCCTTATCGGGAGCAGTTCGACAAGATTTTTGGCGCCAAAATTAATTATCTTGAAATTTATAATGCAAGCGAAGGTTTCTTCGCTGCGCAGCAATGCCCGGACGATGACGGCTTGCTGCTCTTTACGGAGCATGGTATCTTTTACGAGTTTATGCCAGTAGAACAGTATGGCAAGAAAAAGCCGCAAACTGTCGGTTTAAATAAAGTTTTGACCGGCGTAAATTACGCAATGGTGATCAGTACCACTGGGGGCTTATGGCGATACCTGTTAGGAGATACCGTGCAGTTCACTTCTCTTAATCCCTATAAAATAAAAGTAACAGGACGGCTTAAACATTATATGAATGCATTTGGCGAAGAAGTGATTGTGGATAACAGTGATAACGCTATTGCCGTTGCTGCAGAAAAAACAGGAGTGATTGTAAATGATTATACGGCTGCACCGGTTTATTTTACAGAACAATCAAACGGGGCACATGAATGGCTGATAGAGTTTGAAAAGACACCGGACGACCTGCAAGCGTTTACCATCGAACTGGATAATGCATTAAAAAATGTCAACAGTGATTATGAGGCAAAACGACACAAGGATATCGCTTTGAGAATACCGATCGTACGGGTACTACCCAATGGAACCTTTACCGAATGGCTTCGAACGAAGGGTAAGCTGGGCGGCCAGCATAAAGTGCCGCGGCTTAGCAATGAAAGAACGGTGTTGGAAGAAATATTGAAATTAATCTGATCACATAAAATTTTTGGGTGAACAAATTGTATAATTACATTTTAACCGAAAGCGATTAATAAACAAATCCACAGAACAACATAAATGAAACTACTTACAAATAAGACAGCGATTGTAACAGGTGCAGCACGGGGCATTGGCGAAAGCATTGCCATCAAATTTGCAGAGCAGGGTGCCAATGTAGCTTTTACCTACGTAAGCAATGGCAGCACCGAAAGGGCAGCAGCATTAGAGAAAAAATTAATTTTATTGGGTGTAAAAGCAAAGGCCTATCAAACCAATGCAGGCGATTATGCAGCTTGTGAGGTTCTGGTAAATGATGTGCTGAAGGAGTTTGGCAAAATTGATATCTGTGTGAACAATGCCGGCATCTCTAAAGACAATTTATTATTGCGTATGACCGCCGAGCAATGGGATGAAGTGATGCAAACCAATTTGAAAAGTGTATTTAATATGACCAAGCAGGTAATACGCCCCATGATGAAAGCGAAGACGGGTAGCATTATTAATATGAGCAGTGTAATTGGTGAAATGGGCAATGCAGGACAAAGCAGTTATGCCGCCAGCAAGGCAGGGGTGATCGGCTTTACAAAAAGCATCGCCAAAGAACTGGGCAGCCGCAATATTCGCTGTAATGCAATAGCACCTGGCTTTATTGAAACCGACATGACAGGCTATTTAAAAGAAGGAGAAGGAGCCGATAAATATAAAGCAGGTATTCCACTTGGCAGGTTTGGTACCACTGAAGATATTGCCAACGTTACTTTATTTCTCGCAAGCGATATGAGTAGCTATGTTACCGGCCAGGTGATCAGCGCCTGTGGCGGATTGAATATTTAATGCTTCTAAAAACCAATAAAACTAAGAAAGGCCCCCTAGAATGTGTGGCCTTTCTTTTTTATGTACTTCTGAAAGCCACCGGATGATTTAGTTTTTTATGAGGGCCCATGAAAATACGCAGCAAAATACGAAAGGCAGATAGCTCAATAAATGCAAGGCATAGGGCCATCAAGATAATTAGGGCGGTTTGGTCGCTGTGAACGTAGGTAAACATCACATCGATCCCTATAAAAGCAGCCGTTATTGGAAAGCCCAGCATACCAATGCCTGCAAATAAAAACAGCAACCTGGTTGTTTCCTGCTCATACACATAGCCGTGGTATTGGTTGAGAGAAATGTCATTGTCAATGGCTTTAATTTTTTGCAGGCAGTAATAGCCCAATAAAAAGGCGGGTAAAATTCCGCTTGCATAAAAGAAAACTTCAATCGGGTTGATATGGATATGCTGAGCATTAAATAATATTGCAGCCAGTATAAACGAATGCGCTATTAACAAATACATCCATGCTTTCAACGCAGACTGCCTATAAGAAAAACCAAAAAGAATAACGTCCAATGCGATGCTCATTAAAATAATTGGCAATGCGCCTTCCAAAGATGGTATCATATGTGGATCAGTATAACCAATTACCAAAAGAACACAGCCGGCAAGAGCCAGCAAACCTAAAAAGATATTGGATTGTAAAAACTGCAACTGTTTTCCCACCCATTTAAAAGGGCTCCATAAATAAGTAAACATCATGCTGTCTAAATTCCATTCTTTAATTCCCAGCATGCACAAGGAGGCTTTAAATTTTGAAACGGGTTTTTGCTCGGGAGGCGTGTAATGAAAAATTTGAGGTGTACCAGGTAGTTAAGCACTAATGGAGATACCAGCAATTGGTAAGTTCTCAAGAAAGCATTGCCTGCAAAACGCAGCAATACCAGCCAATGCCATCCAATGGCAACTTCGATAAAACATCAATCCAATTTGCACCGCAGATGAATAGGCAATTTGCGTTTTAACAGTTGGTTGCACTCTTGCAATTAAAGTAGCCACCATTGCCGTTACTGCTCCAATAATTATGATTACAATTTTTGCCCACTGCATATCTTCCCAAAGCGGATGCGTTCGCAGTAATAAGAAAACACCGATATGCACACTCAGCGAACCGTAGAAAATGGCAGAAGACGAAGTGGGGCCCTTCCATCGCTCTCGGCAGCCAGGATGTGAAGGGGAACTGCGCTGATTTGATAGCAGCGGGTATTGTCATCATACATACAATAAATATTGCCATTCCTGTGGCACCTGCTTCTACTGCCATATTTTTTGCTTCGCCCAATTTAGAAAACAAAATATTCTGATGAGTAAGATGGTGCATCATCCACATTGCAAGCATCAGCGCCACATGTCTTCCCTGATACGGCCACTCTTGTACAACTCCCGGTATTCTGTTAATTGCAAATGCACCTGAAAGCCGAATATTTTTGATGCTTTAAAAATGGCATCAAAAAATTTCATGTGCTGAAAAGCGTGTAAGGAATTATGATGAATAAAATCCTTTAACGCCTGCTGTGAAGGCAAAAAATGCTTTAGCTCATGTAAAACATGTTGCTCATCAAAGTGGATCCCGTTAGTTTGGTTCATAATTAATTATATAGGGTCAGGCTTTTGATTTTACTTTTCGGACTTTATGGTTTACTGCCGCTTTTTTTAAAGGTACACTTACTAAAGGCACAGCATCCTTTTTAACAAAAGCTTTTGCTTTTTCGTCTTTGATGCTAAACCTGTAAATACTATCAATATCTTCCTGCCCATTATGTATTACACTAAGGTCTTTTATCAATCCATCTTTTAAACCATATACCCAGCCATGCAAATGCAATTCCCTTTTACTCCAGGCTTCCTGAACAATAGTCGTTTTTGCCAAGTTGCGAACCTGTTCAATTACATTTAGTTCCGTAAGCCGGTTTGATCTTTCATCTTCATCGGCTATCGCCGCCAGTTCCAGTTCATTCGCATGATATACATCTTTGATATTCCGCAGCCAGTTATCTACAAATCCATGGAAGGTATTTGTCATCGCTGCTTTTATACCGCCGCAACCATAGTGCCCGCAAACAATAATGTGTTTTATCTGTAAATATTTTACAGCATACTCCAACACACTTAATATGTTGGTATCCGTATGCACCACCAGGTTCGCAATATTACGGTGCACGAAAATTTCGCCGCTTTGCGTACTGGTAATTTCATTGCTTGGTACACGACTGTCGCTGCAGCCTATCCATAAATATTCGGGCGTTTGTCCCTTTGATAAATTTTCAAAATAGTCAGGGTCCTTGAATTTTTTTGTTTCAGCGTAAATTTTATTTCCCTGTATTAATTTTTGATATGATTTTTCCATAATATTTTTTTAAAATAGTTTAATAATTAAATCCTCACGTTTAACAGACCAATTCTTTATTTCAATATTCACCTCGTTCTTAAGCACCCAAATAGTGCTACTCAATCTAATCCTGCTCCGAATGCACATGCATGGCGTCTTCCATTTTATATGCCGGTTTAAAGTTTCTCAGCGCTATGGTTATGTTTTTATCTTTCGATCCAAAGTTTACAAAGTCCCTGATCAATTCAAGCACATCATAATCGATGTAAACCGTATTGGCTGCGTCAATGATCACTTTGCAGTTTTTGGGTAAATGGGCCAGCGTTTGTTTAATAGCGGCTTTATTTAAAAAAGACACTTCCTGCGCAAGATCTATGTGCACTGTTTCCCCTTCGTGGTGTTTTTCCTTTTTAAAGAAGTAAGCCAGCTTCATATTGCCCCGCAGGATAAAGAATATACTTACAATTAAACCAATACCAACACCTTTCAATAGGTCGATGCCAACCACAGCAACTGCCGTTACAGTAAATGGGATGAATTGAAATTTGCCAGCTTGCCACATGTGTTTAAAAACTTTAGGGCTTGCCAATTTTAGCCCAATCATAATTAAAATTGCCGCCAGGCATGCCATCGGGATTTTATTAAGCAAGGTTGGGATAGCGATAACGGAAATTAACAAAAATACGCCGTGGGCTATTGCGGAGAGCCTTGTTCTTGCACCTGCATTAATATTGGCGGATGTCCTTACAATTACTGATGTCATTGGCAAGCCGCCAATTAAACCAGCCAAGATGTTTCCAATTCCCTGGGCCCTCAATTCTGTATTGGCACTGGAAAATCTTTTCAATGGATCCATTTTATCGCCGGCTTCAAGGCAGAGCAGTGTTTCAATACTGGCCACAGTAGCAATGGTTGCTGCAGTAATCCAAACAGTGGGATTTGCAAATCCAGAGAAGTCTGGAAAACTGAACCGTCCAAAAAATTCACCGAAAGAAGAAGCCGTTGGCAGTTTCACCAAGTGTTCGCCTCCGATCACCCATACCGGATTGGCTACTTTGAATAGTTCATTAATCAAAATACCCACCACCACCACCACCAATGCTCCAGGAATAGCTTTTATTTTTTTTAAGAAAGGAACCTTGTTAAAAGCGACTAAAATACCAATCGATATAACAGTAACCATGATGATCCCGGGATGGGCGTAATTAAAAGAATGAATAATTTCTCCGAAGAACCCTTTGTCGGCGCTGTCCATCAGTTCATAAGAATAAAAATCACCTTCATGTTCTTTATCGTATCCAATCGCGTGGGGTAATTCTTTTTTAATAATGATGATGCCGATAGCAGTAAGCATTCCTTCAATAACGCCGGAAGGGAAATAGGCAGAAATACCCCCTGCTTTTGCTATACCTAAGGAAAGCTGAATGGCCCCGGCAAGTACCACGGCCACCAAAAATGTTTCGTATCCAAGATTCGTTATCGCTGCAAGAATAATTGCAATAAGCCCGGCCGCAGGGCCAGATACGCTTACATTGGAACCGCTGAGTGCGCCTACAACTATGCCCCCAATAACACCAGTGATAATGCCGGCAAATGGAGGAGCCCCGCTGGCCACAGCTATACCCAGGCAAAGGGGTAAAGCCACCAAAAAAACTACCATACCCGAAAGAAGATCTGTCTTAAGACTTTTTGTGTTCAGTTTCATCATTACTTTATTTAATATACCCTTGCCGCTTCAACAGCAGGAACTGCGAAAAAGATTTTGAATTTTGGGGAGAAGGTGCTTCAGTCTTTAGTAAACAAGTATATTTTACCTGCATAATTCCCAGAATACTGTGCCTGCATCAATAAAACATGCAGAGAGAAAAAGACTGTTAAAATGTAAATAAATCAGGCCGCATTGGGCGGGGGAGCGTGAAGTTCGCCGTGAAAAGCAATATAGGTGCCGGCGTTTTCTAACTTATATTTTCGTGATAACAGGGCAACAAAATCCTGTTCATTGTGATGCTCGTGGAGGTATTCTTCAGAAAGGCTGTTGCTGCCTGGCACTTTCTCTTCTATATTATTATTGCCTGATGAATCAGCCGTATCATCCCCTTTATCATTAGTAGAAAGATCAACTGACATCGTTTTTTGTTGCTTAGCCAGTTCCTGCTGAGTGGCAATAATGAAAGGAGTACTAACAGTAAGCCAATGCAAAACGAGCATCAAAAATATCGATGATGCTTTTTGAAAAATTGTATATGATTTACTGCTTTTCTTCATTAAATGTGCTGCAAAATAGGAATTTACCATTTGCAAACCAAATCAATCAGCCAGGAGCCTGATTTTTTTTATTGCATTCTTTACCATAAAATCGATTGAAGTATGCTGCGCCTGACTGTCATCCAATTTGTTAATAAATAGTAAATTACCTCCGCTGTAAAAAATATCTCACATTGTTAAATGGTAAACACGATGCGATTGGGGAATATAAAGCTTATGTAAAAGCATCCCTATTTTAAGCATGTTTTATTTCTTTCTTCTGCATAAATAAGAATGCCATAAGATGAAGGCAGCAATTGTTCTGTAAGGTTTCCATTCATTTGCAATACTTGTTATTTCATCCCTTGAAGTTTCTTTCGGCAGCTTTTTCGTTTCCTTTACGCTTGTCAGCAAGGCAATGTCCCCTATTGGAAAAAGGTCGCTACGATGCAAAACCATCATCAGGTAAACATCTGCCGACCAGTTGCCGATGCCCTTAATTTGTGTAAGGTTTAATCTTGCCAGATCATTGTCAAGAAGTACCAGGGTTTGCAAATTCAATTCATTTTTTAATACCGCCTGGGCAAGATCTTTTACATATACTATTTTCTGTCTGCTGAAATAACAAGCCTTCAATTCTTCATTACTGAGGGCTGCCAGGTTGTTTGCAGAGATATAACCGATTTTATCCTGTAGTTTGTTTAAGGCGGCTCTTGCAGAAGCCAGTGAAACCTGTTGTTCTAAAATGATATGGACCAATGTTTCAAAAGAAGCAGCCCGGCTCCAGAACGGCGGGTAACCATAGGTATCTAAAATTAAAGAGATATCTGGATCCTTTTCAGCTAAAACATTACAAATGGCGTTAAAATTACTTTCGTCGAAAGTTTGTATCACACTCATCCTAGCCAGCCTTATTTTCTAACTTTTTGTTTCTAAATTTTTCTATGGCATTCTTTGAATAGCTGCTTAAAACTAATTTTCCGCTGATTGACGCTCTTTCTTTTAATAACTCATCCCAGTGTTCGGTCCCCTTCCAAAAAATTTTTTTCATCTCGGCCATAGCGTGTGGATTGGAACGTGATAAAGTATTTGCAAGCCGGTAAACCGATTCATCCATATTTTCTATGCTTTCATGCACTTCCGCAAACATGCCTTTGCGTTTCGCCCATTCAGCCGTGCGCCACATGGCAGCATCTATTGCCAAAGCCGAGAATGCGGCTGTTCCTATTTTTCGTTCTATGGCCGGGCCTACTACAAACGGGCCAATGCCTATTGACAACTCGCTCAATTTCAGTTCTGCCTTATCAGTAGCAATCGCATAATCTGCAGCAGCGGCTAAGCCTACTCCACCTCCAACGCATTTTCCCTGTATCCGGGCTACAATAAATTTTGGGCATTTACGCATGCCATTGATCACATTGGCAAAGCCATGAAAGAATTTCATTCCTTCCTTTTCATTTTTTATTGAAATCAATTCGTCAAAGCTTGCACCTGAGCAAAAAATGTTGTCACCACCACTTTTTAGAATGATGACTTTGGTGTCATCATGCGTTCCTGCAAAATGGATCTCCTTTGCAAGATCATCCAAAATTTTTGCCGGCAAAGAATTACCCTGTGGATGGAAAAAGTCTATGGTATTGATTCCATGTTCAATGTGCGATTGTACATATGCTTCGTTCATAACAGATAAATTACATGGATAAAGTTACAATACAGGCATTATATAGAAAGGAGATAATTTCTTTTTTTTCTACACGTGAAATGTTGGGACTTACCTTAACTACGGTGGCACAATATTGGGAAGCAAATTTTTAAAATATGGGATAGAAAATAAAAGGAGATTCGATAAAGAATTAAAAGGCCTTGCGAGCGACCATCGTGAGTATCGTTGCGATTCCGGTGACTTCATTTGTTTGATCGACTATTTCTACCAACCATTTTACTATACCCTTTTCGATATCATCACCTCTTCTCAGGTCTTCGGGTTTCTCAACAATCCGTTTGTCATTGGGCAACTTTTCTTTACAGGTAAACCTGATATAAATTTCGAAACCGGGGTATACCGGCTTTGTAAACCTTAAATCATCAATGCCGTAATTTAATAGAACAGGGTTTTTTTCATAGCTGTCAACAAACAGGCCGGCAGCAATACTCATGATCAAATACCCATGGGCTACCTGCTGCTCAAACATTGTTCCCTCGAAGTCAGTTGCTTTGTTATGTGCATAAAAATGGTCCCCACTCAAATCCGCAAATTGATCAATATCCTCAGCTGTGACTATTCTTTTTTCAGTAATTATCTGGTCACCAATTTCAAGTTCTTCAAAATATTTTTTAAAAGGGTGCTTACCGGATATTTTTCCTTTTGCATGTGGCTGGTACACATTGGTGATAGCAGTAATGGTAGTAGGCGAGCCTTGTATGGCAGTTCTTTGCAAATAATGTTTTACACCGCGGATACCCCCCATTTCTTCTCCGCCACCAGCCCTTCCCGGGCCACCATGTACCAATAACGGCAATGGCGAGCCGTGGCCTGTGCTTTCTTTGGCACACTCCTTATTTAAAATTAATATCCTGCCATGATGCGTAGCGGCGCCGATCACATACGCCTTGGCAATCTTATCATCTGCTGTTACTATTGATGAGCATAAACTGCCTTTTCCCATCTTGCTTAACCCGATCGCTTCATCTAGATTTTTATAGGGCATAATGGTACTTACCGGGCCAAAAGCTTCAATACTATGAACCTCATCCGATGCAAAGGGTTTATCATTCAGTAATAAGATGGGCGAAATAAAAGCGCCTGCACGTGCATCAGCATCTATTACCTCTACACTATCTAAAGAACCATATATTATTTGCGAGGAAGCCAATAATTTTTGTACCTGCTCCCTCACTTCATTGCGTTGTGTTTGCCCTGCCAGCGAGCCCATCCGCACTTTTTCATTTAAAGGGTTGCCAATAGTCGTTTGCGCAAGCGATGAGGAGATAGCCTTCCATGTGTTTTCCATTTTATTTTCAGGCACAAATATCCTGCGGATACCGGTACAGCGCTGCCCGGCTTTTAGGGTCATTTCTTTACGAACTTCCTTTATAAAAATATCCCATTCAGGCATTCCTGGAACAACGTCTTCACCTAAAACAATACAGTTTAAGCTATCTGCTTCCATTGTGAAAGGCACTGATTCCCTCAAAATAACCGGGTTGGATTTTAAGAGCATACCTGTTTTAGCAGAGCCTGTAAAAGTTACTACATCCTGTGACGTGACATGATCCAGCAGGTCTCCGGCACTGCCACATACCAGTTGCAAAGCTCCTTCGGGTAATATGCCGGAAGCAATGATTTCTCTTACGAATGCTTCAGTCAAAAAAGAAGTAACGGTTGCCGGTTTAACAATTGCAGGCATGCCTGCCAGTAAGTTCACTGCAATTTTTTCCAGCATACCCCAAACTGGAAAATTAAATGCATTGATATGAATGGCCACACCCTCTTTTGGTACCAGGATATGTGTGCCCATAAATGTATTTTCCTTACTTAAATTATGGCTTTCACCATCTATGCAAAAAGTTTCATCTGGAAATTTTCTACGCAGCGATGCGTTTGCAAAAAGGTTGCCGATGCCACCTTCTATATCCACCCAGCTATCTGCTTTGGTAGCGCCGGTTTTGTAACTGACCGCATAAAATTTGTTAAGGTGATTGCGTAAATATAGCGCCAGGGCTTTCAGCATATTTCCCCGCTGGTGAAAGGTCATTTTGCGTAAGGCGGGGTTGCCTACTTGTCTTGCATAGTCTGTGATGGAAGCAAAATCTAATCCATTTGAACTTGCAGTTGCAATTGCTTCACCTGTTACCGCATTGTACAATTGTTGGCCATCGCCATCTCCGGTAATCCATTTGCCGGAGACGTAGTTGTTGAGCTTGTTCATATGGTGCAATTGTTACTGAAACGACAAATCTACTAATTGCTTACGTGAATTGCATTTAGTAAATTTGACTATTAAATTATTTTTTATGACTGTAGCCGAAATGAAATTAGCAGCTATCAATGAGATCAGTAAATTAAACAGTGAAAGCGTCGTTAAAGAAGTTTTAGACCATCTGATAAAAATATCAAATGAAAGTAAAACCGATTTTGATACGGATACATTTTTTAATAAGGCTTCAGAAAAATATGGCGATGTATTAACAAAGCTTGCTCGATGATCACAAAAGGAATTGTTTTAAGACTGCATGAACTTTCAATCATGAAATATGGCGGTTCCATGGGAATACGAGATGAGGACTTATTGGAAAGTGCCATCGCAAGGCCATACCAGACTTTTGGGGGCGAAGATTTGTATCCAACAGTTTGTGAAAGAGCCGCAGCAATTGCAGAAAGTATAATTATTAATCACCCCTTTATAGATGGTAATAAACGTACAGCTTTTCTTGTGATGTTAGCAATTTTAGAAACAGGCAAAATAGAAATCAATAACTCAAATAATGATATTTATACTTTTGTAATACAAATTTCAACAGGGGAAGTCAGGTTTGATCAGATAGTAACCTGGCTCAAACAAAATACCTCTACAATATAGTTGCATTAAATTGATTGTTCTATCAATCCAAACTGCTTCAAATGATGTACAACATGTTTATAATGCAGCAACACCCACTCTTCAAAATTAAGATCACCAAAAACCGGGTGCTGCGTTGTTAAGCCAGGATCTTTGGCGAATTGGTCTATAAAATCTTTTATTTCTTTTTCCAAGTCATTCACCGCGGCATCAAAATTTGCGAACTGAACCGGTATCGGATCTTCAGGTAATACAGGGGCCTTGGTATTTTCCTTGAACTCTTTATTACTGCGTAAGAATTCTTTAAATTTTGGCAATTGTTCTGGTGGTGTAACTAAAGGGAAATGTAATTTATTGGTGGAAACCCTGAAGAACCCTGAAATATGCTCCACCATTTGCTGGGCGTTCATCTTGCCCCATTTCATGGTAGCATCAGGTGACAAGGTTCTGAGAAGTGGTACCAACGCCTTTGAAAGGAAGTCGAGTTTTTGCCGATCCATTTTACCAAAATTTATAAACTAAAAAAAGCAAGTCAGTTGACTTGCTAAATATTATTACGAATATACTTATTTACTGAACTACGACCGCATCAATTTCTTTGCATAATTCTTCAAAAATTTCGTCAATGCCACCCTCGCCCCGGACCTTTACTATTTTGTCAAATTTTTTGTAGTAGTCAGCCACCGCAGCAGTTTTATTATTGTATTCTGCAATCCTGGCTCTGATGACTCCTTCATTATTATCGTCACTTCTTCCGCTTGTTTGCCCTCTTTTCAGTAAACGGTTTACCAATTCCTCTTCGCTTACGTCCATCGCAAGCATCATATTAATCGAGGTTCCTTTTAATTCTAATAATTTATCTAAGGCTTCTGCCTGGGCTGACGTTCTTGGGAAACCGTCAAATAAAAACCCTTTGGTATCTGGATTAGCCTCCAATGCAGAACTGATCATGCCTATTACAACTTCATCTGGTACCAATTGGCCCTTGTCCATTAAATTTTTGGCCTCAAGGCCTAAAGCTGTTTTTTGGGAAATTTCCGAACGTAGTAAATCGCCGGTGCTCAAGTGTTTTAGTCCGTACTTTGCAATCAGTTTTTCACTTTGCGTTCCTTTACCGCTGCCTGGGGGACCAAAAAGTATTAAATTCAACATATTTGCTATCTAACCTGTGTAAAGAAACAAATATAACTCCCATCCTTCAAAAACCTTTAACATTTGCAATAATTTGTTGGAAAACTGGAATTTGTGTTAAAACGTATATAGAAAAACCTTTTAAAGATTAAATTGTTAATCAATTATGAAAAGCACTTTTTACATTCTCACCGCTATTCTCTTCCTGTTTACAGGATGTAATAATCAAAGCAATCAATTAATGAGTACAAATAAGGATTCGATCGCTAGTAATCCCAGTGAATTAAATAAGGATACCGGTTTGATCAACCGCAGTGACGAAGAATGGAGTAAACTATTGCCCAGGGAAGTATATGAAATAGCAAGGCAAAAAGGGACCGAGCGTGCTTTTTCGGGAAAATACAACAGCCACAAAGAGGTAGGCACATATTATTGCGCAGCCTGCGGAAATCCTCTATTCAACAGCAACGGCAAGTTTGAAAGTAGCTGCGGATGGCCAAGTTTTTTTGAACCTATCAGTAAAGGAAGCATTATTTATGCGCCTGACAATGCCCATGGAATGAAACGGACGGAAGTAATGTGCGGCAGGTGTAAATCCCACCTGGGGCATGTTTTTGAGGATGGGCCGCCACCAACTGGGTTACGTTATTGTATCAATTCAGTTATTCTGAATTTTGAAGATGCAAAGGAAGCTGAAAAGAAATTTACTAAATAATTCAGCAAACAGGTATTTAATACCTTCCTCCGGTCGTGTCTATATTCTGTTTCCTTTTCTTCAAAAACGACCCGCAAGTATTTCTGAAACTAAACCTCACTAAGGCAAAAATATTCTGCCCGACTAATACGCAAAAGCATAACGTTGAATTTGATTAGCCGCATAAGTATCAATTTGTGTTACATGTGAAATGCCAGAATGCTTAATGCCTATTAAAAATTACTTTTGTCAATCATAATTCTCGTACTTCAATTTATTAGAACATGCCTTCTACAAAGCTGAGTTACCTTGCTGAAACCCTTATTGGTTCTGAAATTGTAAAATTGGGAGCCGACATAAAAGAAAAAATTAAACAGGGTAAAAAAATTTATAATTACACCATTGGGGATTTCGATAGCGCAATTTTCCCTATCCCTTCTGAGTTGGAAAACGAAATTATAAAAGCTTACCAAAGCAGGCACACGACCTATCCCCCTGCGGAGGGTGTTATTGAGCTGCGGCAAGCGGTAGCAAACTTTATACAAAAACGTGAAGGTATTACCTATAAGCCGGATGAGATCCTAATTGCCGCGGGAGGAAGACCACTTTTATATGCTGCTTACAGGGCTATTGTTGATAAAGGTGAGAAGGTGATTTATCCTGTGCCCAGCTGGAACAACAATCATTATGTGCATTTTACGGAAGGCCAACATGTTGTTATAGAAACTAAGGTGGAAAATAATTTTATGCCTATTGCCGATGAAATTAAACCTCATTTGAAAGATGCTTGCTTATTGTCTTTGTGTTCACCCCTAAATCCAACGGGTACAACATTTACTAAGGATGCATTGGAAGAAATCTGCGACCTGGTGATAGCGGAAAACGAGCAGCGGGGCGATAATGAAAAAAAACTTTACTTATTATATGACCAGATTTACTGGACGCTCACTTATGGTGAAGTGCAACATTATAATCCCGTATCACTGAGGCCGGCAATGAAGGAGTTTACTATTTTTATTGACGGTATCAGCAAAGCTTTTGCATCAACCGGTGTAAGAGTTGGATGGGCAATGGGGCCATCCTATTTGACCAGCAGAATGAAAGCTATTAACAGCCACCTTGGTGCCTGGGCTCCCATGGCAGAGCAAAATGCTGTCGCCAGTTATTTAGATAACACTAAAGCTATAGACAGTTACTTCGTCGAATTTAAATCACAACTGGAAGAAAGGCTTATTGAAATTTACGATGGTTTTAAGCAACTTAAAGCAGCAGGATTTTCAGTAGATGCTGTTGCACCCCAGGCGGCGATATATTTAACCATACAAATAAACCTTGTGGGAAAAACAACCAGTGAAAGAAAACTACTGGCCCATCAAGCTGACGTGACAGAGTATTTGCTCAATGAAGCAGCTCTTGCAATCGTGCCCTTTTCTGCATTTGGCGCACCAGCTAACAGCAGTTGGTACAGGTTAAGTGTGGGTACTTGTAAGAAAGAAGATATTAATGAAATGTTTCTAAAATTAAAATCAGCATTGCAAAGGTTAATGCCCCATTAATCTTTTACAGTGTTGGCCTATCAAAATGTAAGGGGGAAGAAGTTAGTTTTTACAATTCAAAAAAACAAAAGGTTTTAAATCCTGCTTGCGTATTGTATCCCGAATTATGGTGGTTTTATCGATGACCTTATATTTATTAAGATCGAGCACTTCGTGCGCAACTACTAAATTATCCAACCGTTCAACACCGTGTAATAATTCGTGTAATAACTCCACTTCGTGTTCGATTGCCTGTGGGCTTAAAAGTTCCTGATTGAACAGTACAAGCAAATCGCGGTTCATCCTATTCATTGAAATATTGTTTTTTACCTGTCATCTAAATTTAGTATCCCACGAGTCCTTTTTTACTCGGGCAACCACATTGGTTCTTTTTTGAAGAGGTGCAACCCGTTAAAATAATGGAAACTAAAAACATAAACGATAAAGCGATTTTAAAATAGTGTTTCATACTACAAGGTTACTAAATTAAACTATTTTCACAAATATTTATTGCATTCTTCTAATGATATCAAAAAATATTAACAAAATTTCCAAGGAAAAGAGCATATTGATAGTGCCGCTCGATTGGGGGCTTGGCCACGCTACCCGATGTATCCCACTGATAAAGGAGTTTCAGGCAATAGGTTGTAATGTCATTATTGCAGCGGAAGGAGCGGTAAAGTCGCTGTTGGAAAATGAATTCCAACAAGTTATAATCATCCCCTGTCCGCAATATCGAATTACCTATACCAAAGAAAAACACTGGCTGGCTTTAAAAATCCTCTCGCAGGCACCCAAAATATTATTAGCTATCTATAAAGAACATATGTGGGTAAAAAAGATTGTAAAAAAATATTCGATTGATGCTGTGGTATCGGATAACCGCTTTGGGTTGTACCAGCCAGGCGTCCCATCCGTTTATATTACCCATCAATTATTGATAAAAACTGGAAATTATATCTCGGAAAAAATATTGCAAAAAATTCATTTTGGGTTCATAAAAAAATATACAGCCTGCTGGATACCTGATTTTGAAACCACAGAAAATATTGCAGGAAAATTATCTCACCCTGCAATACCGCCTATCAATATCGGTTACATTGGAGGCTTGTCAAGGTTCAACAAAAAAGAATGGGCCAAAAATAAATACGACCTATTAATTATTATATCAGGGCCGGAACCACAACGGACAATTTTCGAAAAAATTTTATTGCATCAACTGCAACAATACAATGGTAAAGCATTGCTGATAAGAGGCCTGCCGGGTTGCAAAGAAACAAAAGAAAAGACAACGCCTGCAACAACTACAAATTTAGAACTCTCTATTAAAAATCACCTATCTGCTGAACACATGACCGATGCCATCGAATCTGCAACAATGGTTATCAGCAGAAGTGGATACACTACCGTAATGGATTTAATTAAACTTAAACAAAAAGCAATCCTGGTGCCTACTCCAGGGCAAACTGAACAGGAATATTTAGCTAGCTATTTGATGGAGCAACATTTTTTTTACACTACAAGCCAGGATGGGTTTTTATTATCAGAAGCATTGAAGAACGCCAATGATTTTAATTTTATAATCCCTTCTTTTGATATGGAACAATACAAGAAAGTAGTTAAAGATTTCGTTCAATCATTGTAAGGCTCGTTGACAAAAAGTACTGAGAAAATTAAAGTATGATTAGCTTTCATTTGGCAGCAACAGACTGGGATTATGCAGAAGCAGCTCAATTGTTTCACGAGTATGCCGTATCCATTAAGATAAACCTGGACTTTCAACATTTTGCTGAGGAATTAAAAGCTTTAAAAAAGATGTACGGTATCCCATGGGGTGGTATTATCCTTGTAAAAGCACAGTCCGTTTTTATCGGTTGCGTAGCTATTCGAAAGATTGACGAAGGTACATGCGAACTTAAAAGAATGTATATTAAACCAGGCTATCAAAAAATGGGGATAGGGAAAAGTGTGCTAAATAAAGCGTTGCAATTAGCAAAGGAGTGTAACTATTCCAAGGTCAAATTGGATACCTTAAGTGAAATGGCTTCGGCTATTCACCTTTATAAACAAGCTGGATTTTATGAAATCCCTCCTTACTATAATAATCCATTAACTACGGCAGTTTATTTCGAAAAGGTTTTATAGATAATCAACTTTAGTTGGCAAGAATGAGCAATAACTCATGCCATTTTAGGATAGTCAAAAAACAAGAATTCCTTTTTTGCTTTTTTGAAATCTGCCCATTTATTTGTTTGAACCTTTATCGCATATACGCCGCAGGTAGGCATATTGTCTAGAGCTACAGCATCTGTCAAAGTATTTACAAATTCTGTAATACCAGGGTTATGCGAAAAAATGGCTACCGTATTGAAAGAGTCTTTTAAGTGTTCTACCACTTCATAAAAATCTGCAGTTGTGGCTTGATAAAGCATACTTATGTATTCGATCGCTTCTTCTTTATTTTCGTAAATTTCGCAGAAAAGTTCAGCAGTTTTTTTAGCTCGTTTTGCAGGGCTGGAAACAAAAAGATCAATGGGAATCTTTCTATCAAGTAATCTTTTGGCCATAACCGGTGCATCCTTTTTGCCGCGATCATTCAATGGCCTTTCAAAATCGTGAATGGTTCCAATATCCCAACTGCTTTTTGCATGACGTACTACCAGGAGTATTTTGCTTGCATCCTCTGGAGGAGTTTCGGGCAATTTTTGCTTTTTATCATTCATGTGTCAAAAGTAAAATTATTATCAGGCCTTGCAACTATTAAAACCGATTTTTTTACCTCTTTATTTTGGTGTGCTATTGCGAGTTGAGGAATAGTTATTGGCTTCGAATGAAATCGGCCACACTAGTAGCCCCTCACATCTTTGCCCTCCATATAATTCATAAAGGCTTTATTACAAACACGGTTTCCGCCGGGCGTAGGATAGTTTCCGGTAAAATACCAATCGCCTGTGTTGGTGGGGCATGCTAAATGTAAAGTTTCAATCGTTTGGTATATAACACTAACGGGAATGGTAATTTCTTTCGGTGTGATCAGTTGCGCTATTTTATTCGACATTTCTTCCAGCGTAAATGATTTGTACAGCTTTCTTACTACGTTTTCTGTATGCAGTTGATTGTTACGTTGCAGCTCTTTACACCTTGCCAGTAATTCATCTAGCAGGCATTCCTGCTGCCTTTCATTTATTAATTCAATTGCTGCTTTAAAAGCAATAAAGTCCCCCATTTTACTCATATCAATGCCATAGCAATCGGGGTAACGTATTTGCGGAGCGGATGAAACAATAATTATTTTCTTTGGCTCCAGCCTTGCCAACATCCTGATTATACTTTCTCTTAAAGTAGTTCCTCGCACAATAGAGTCATCAATAACAACAAGTGTGTCTATGTTTTTACGAACAGTGCCATACGTGATGTCATATACGTGCTGTACCATTTCGTTTCGGCTGCTATCTTCTGTAATAAAAGTGCGCAGCTTTACATCTTTGATGGCAATCTTTTCAAAACGTATTTTGCGGCTGATCATCTCCGTTAATTTGGCCTCATCGAAATCTCTACCCCAACTTAAAATACGTTCTACTTTAATTTTTTTTAGGTAATCATCAGCACCTTTTAAAAGCCCGTAAAAAGCAGTTTCGGCCGTATTTGGAATAAAAGAAAAGATCGTATTCCTTAAATCATAATCAATAGCTTTTAGGACAGGCTCGCTTAAATACCTGCCGAGCGCTTTCCTTTCTTTGTAAATTTTTTCATCACTGCCGCGGCTAAAATAGATTCGTTCGAAGCTGCAGGCTTTCCGTTCTTTCGCCTCCACAATTTGTTCAATGTGATAACTGCCGTCCGGCCATACCAGCAATGCACAGCCCGGCATTAGTTCCTGCACTTCATTTTCCCCTACATTAAATGCAGTTCTGATGGCAGCTCTTTCGCTGGCAGCAACAATTACGTCATCATTTACATAATAGTAGGATGGTCGTATTCCATGTGCGTCTCTCATTACAAAAGCACTTCCGTTTCCTACCAAGCCACAAAAGTTGAACCCACCATCAAAAAGCGGAACTGCTTTCTTCAATACTTTCACAATGTCCAATTGGCCCGGAAAAGCTTCATCTGCCTTCACCAAAAAATGATGCAAAACTTCCATCATGGCGGCGAGATCGCTTTGCCGCTGAAATACACCAGGATCAATATTGATAAGACCAAAAAGTTCTTCTGTATTTACTAAATTAAAGTTGCCCGCCAAAGCAAGGTTCCTTGTTGGTATGGTATGCCTTTTTATAAATGGGTGGCAAAACTCCACGTTGTTTTTGCCTTGCGTACCATAGCGTAAATGGCCCAGCAATAATTCACCGAGGTAATTTATATGGCCCTTCATCAGGCCCGGATGGTTTTTAATGTCGGGCTGGTATTTTTCTATTTCTTCTATTTCTTTTCCTATCTGAAAAAAAAGATCGGCAATAGGTTGATTGGCACTGCTCCGTAACCGATGCAGGAAAGGATAGCCTGGTTCTACATTGAGTTTAACAGTTGCTATTCCGGCCCCGTCCTGTCCCCGGTTATGTTGTTTTTCCATCAGTAAATACAGCTTATTTAAGCCATACAAAACTGATCCATACTGTTGTTGATAATAACTAAAAGGTTTGCGAAGGCGGATAAAGGCGAGGCCACACTCGTGTTTGATTTCGTCGCTCATGAAGTAAAATAAGTTGCAAAGTTACAGGATTGTAAACTAAAAATCCCGGCCAAACAGGCCGGGATGACATATAATACTATTAAAATTAAAGTCCGCTTATACAAAGACCAACCTGGTAGGGCCTTATGGTTGCACCAGCAACATCTTTCAACAACGACGTGATAGAATACGCTCCAAACAAAGAAAAATTCCCAATGCCAACCCTTGCGGTTCCCGCCAGCCGGGTTCCGTTAAAAAATGCCTTTTTACTTTCTTTTTCTGTATAGCTACCAATGGTCGTATTACTTTTATTTAGCAAAGTTTTGCCTTTTGTATGGGCATTGAGCATTGTTCCAACCTTAACACCCAGCGCTATTTTCCAGCTCTTCTTTTCGTTTATTGGATCGAAAGTATAGCGTAATTCAATGGGTACTTCGGCAAATGTAGTTGCCAACTTATATTTTTTAAAATGGTCGGTAGAATCAGTTCTTCTGAAAGGCAGCACGGTGCCGGATGCTCTGACATCAACATTAGTATTTTTAAAAAAGATACTGCTGTGGCTAACGCCTAACCCTAGTGCAACACTCCAGCGGGGATCGCTTTTAAAAGGCTTGTTAAGCATGATTGCAATATTCAATCCGCGGGAGAAACCTTTCATCCTGCTTTTTATACTATCCGGAGCACCCGTCCAGTTGTCCTTGCTAATCTGTACCATCAAATGGTCACCTGCACGATCTACATTTAATTTACTCCAGTCTTTTTTCTTTTGACCAAATGCAGTACTAAATAAAGCTACTGCGAGAACCACGGACAATATTTTCTTCATATTTAATCTTGAAGCTGCAAAATAACGGCAAATATTTTAATGAAGCGTTAAATTGATTGTCTTTGATTATATTTGCATCCTCATTCTTCAAAATTATCAGAAGAAGGGCCTATAGCTCAGTTGGTTAGAGCACCTGACTCATAATCAGGTGGTCCCTGGTTCGAGCCCAGGTGGGCCCACTTAAATCTCAGCAGATATGATTTAGTTCATAGCTGCTTTTTTGTTATTTGCAAATAAACAGCCACTAAATAATTTGCTAAAACATTTTCAAATATTTCCGGGGAAGTCAAAGGTCTATTCTTGTATGAGGTTGAAATTGCCTAAAAATATTGACGAATAATTATTAAAAAAGCCTGAAATAATAAACTGTCAGGCTTTAACCATTGGCATACCATAAGGCGATTGCACGACTTCCGGGCTTAAAAGTTGAAACCTTGTCCCAAACTTCAGTTGCGCCACTTTATTTCCTTTATGTGATCCATTACTTCTGAATTCATTAAATATACACGGCCCCTTTATTTATGAGAAGGCAACCCACGAGGGATATCGTTAAAAACCCGCAAGCATATTATTTCCCGTACGAATAGGGCCATCACCAGCACCTTACACTACAATTAATTTAATATTCCCTTTCCCTGCCTCTGACGCAGCATTGAGCCCATATTTTTAATTTTATAGTTAGTTTTGGCAAAAGACATAGGCTCCTCTCAGGAGTGGTTATGTTTTGTTTTTTAGAATAGTAAGCAAGTCGCACATACCCATAATTAAAACCATGACAAACCATCTCAAACTGTTTTCAATTATTCTGTTTTTTTTGCCATGTTATCTCTTTGGCACGGATATACAAATACTAAATTTAAAGGTTGAATATGCAGAAATGCCTTTAGGTATTGATGTTGAACGTCCCCGCTTTAGCTGGCAAATGCAGGTTAATTACAGTAAGCATGGGTATAAACAAATTGCTTATCAGCTGGTGGTAACCGACGAAGCGGGGAGTGTCGTGTGGGATTCTGATAAAATTAAAAGTGATGTTTCATTGAACCTGGAGTATAGCGGTAAGCCACTACGGGCATCTACCCGTTACAGTTGGGTAGTTTATGTTTGGGATCAAACCAATACCCGGCACACTGCAAAATCGTGGTTTGAAACAGGGTTGATGAATGCTGATCCTAAGCTTTCTGCCTGGAATGGTGCAAAATGGATTGGTGGAGGCGATGAAGATATGGTACTGTATCCTGTCTATCTTCCGATGTTTAAAATTAATTGCTCAATACAGTTAGACAAAGAATCGAAATCAACCCGTGCAGGTTTTATTTATGGCGCCAACGATAACCGCTTAATGGATAAATATAAAAACCTGTATCATCTTGAAAACAAAAAAGATGAACCTTATCTACTGGTTGAAATTGATATTGCACCCCTGGCGTTAAAAGAAAATGCCAAACTGAATATATACAGGGTAGGCTATCATCGCGACGATAAAAAAGAAGCTCCTTTTAAAACCTTTTCTATTCCGCTTGCAATTATTAGTGATGCGAATAAATACGAAAAGCATACAGTGAGTCTCAGCTCCGATCTAGGCTATTCACGTATTTATATTGATGGAGATGAAAAGGAAAAATTTGTTGGCGAGGTCAATCTCAATCCATTGGGAAGAGGGGGAGATTTTATTACTTTTCCGGTACTTTGCGATATCGGCTTCTCAGTTCCTAAAGGGCAAAACGCTGCTTTCTCCAACCTGGAGATCCGTAATTTCAGAAGTCCTTCTAATGTACTTTTTACTGAAAAATGGGATGATGGATACAAAGGTATTTTTTCAGGCTCAACCAATAATTTGAATGCTAAAGATGGTTCGTATAAAATACAGGGGGGCGAAACAGGAGTTCTTGTACCTGCAAGTCCGGATAAAAATTCAATGCCGATGCTCCGTACTACTTTCGCATCTTCTCATGGCAAAATCGTTAAAGCCCGTTTGTATGTTATCGCACGTGGAATTTATGAAGTATACCTGAACGGCAATCGCATAGGTAATGAATATTTCAACCCTGGCCTTACCCAATACAATAAAACACATTTATATCAAACCTACGATATTACAGAACATATACATGCCGGCAAAAATGCGCTGGGAGCCATTTTAGCAGAAGGATGGTGGAGCGGAGGTGCAACGTATTCCGGAGATGGATGGAATTTTTTTGGCGATAGGCAATCGCTCTTAACCAAATTACTAATCACTCTACACGGATGGAAAAGAGGATGTTATAGTGAGTGATCCTGCAACCTGGTCTTACTTTAACAACGGTCCTGTTGTTTACGGCAGCTTTTTCCAGGGGGAAGTGTATGATGCCTCAAAAGAATCGTTGATTGAAGGTTGGAGTACGGCATCGTATAATGCTTCCGGTTGGACACCCGCCAAAGAAGTTACCTTGGAGGGGCATGTTACACCTGGGATTAACGACCATTCAAAAGCAATATTAACCGGACAGTTTGGACAAACCGTAAAAAAAATAAAAGAGCTTTCGGCCCAATCCGTGCAGGAAGTTCGTCCCGGAGTATTTGTTTATGATATGGGACAAAATATGGTTGGCGTGTCCAAAATCAATTTATCAGGAATGGAACTAGGTAAAAAAATCTATTTGCGCTTTGCTGAAGTTAAATATCCTGACTTGCCTGAATACAAAGGAAATGTAGGCATGATTATGCTTGAAAATATTCGTGCCGTCATGGCCCAGGATATCTATGTTACAAAAGGCGGAAACGAAACCATTGCACCCCGCTTTACTTTTCATGGTTATCGTTTTGTGGAAGTAACCGGTATAGAGAGGCCTTTACCCATCGAAGCCGTGAAGGGAACCGTGATTAGCTCTATTGATAAACTGGCTTCTCATTATGAGACTTCTAACCAAAAAGTTAATAAGCTTTGGGAGAATATTACCTGGTCTACTTATGCCAATTTTTTATCCATACCAACTGATTGCCCGCAACGAAATGAACGCCTTGGCTGGAGCGGTGATATTTCGGTATTTTGCCGCACTGCTACCTACCTTGCCAACGTTCCGCAGTTCCTGCGCAGGCATATGTTAGCTATGCGGGATATTCAGCGACCCGATGGCCGGTTTACAGATGTGGCCCCTTTAGGCGGAGGTTTTGGTGGAATTTTATGGGGAAGTGCTGCACTCGCCGTGGCTTGGGAGAGCTATCAGCAGTATGATGATAAACAACTGTTAGCCGAACACTACGGTGCTATGAAAAGCTACATTAAATATATCCTTGAAAAAAATATCGACCCTAAAACAAATCTTCTAACTCAGGAAAACCCCACTTCCTGGAGTAACCTGGGAGATTGGTTAGGCCCCGAGCAGGATAAGAATGACAACTCACTTTTGTGGGAAGCTTATTTTATTTACGATTTAGAAATAATGAAAAAGGTGGCCGATGTTTTGGGGAAAGCGGAAGATGCAAAAGAATTTAATGAGCGTTACCTTAAAAGAAAGCAATTTTTTAATGACACTTATGTAGATAAACAAAGTAAGATGATTCATTCCGGCTTTAAACAACATAAGGTTGATGCCAACCTGAAGCGGGGTGATTCCGTTGATACACAAATTTCTTATGTGCTTCCATTGGTTTTCGATATCTATAAAAAAGAAAACAAAGCAAAGGCAATTGATAACCTGGTTAACACCATTGTGCGGCAGAATAAAGCAGATAACGGAACTGTATGCCCGCCGTATTCATTAATGACCGGCTTTATTGGTACTGCCTGGATTAATAAAGCGCTGTCCGATAATGGCCGTTCGGATGTTGCTTACCGTTTGCTGCAGCAAACCACTTATCCATCCTGGTTATATTCAATTGAACAGGGAGCAACCACCATTTGGGAACGTCTCAATTCGTACACGCATACCAACGGTTTTGGAGGTAATAACCAGATGAATTCTTTTAACCACTATTCTTTTGGAGCCGTCGGGGCATGGATGTATAATTACTCATTAGGAATAGAACGCGATGAGAACTCTCCCGGATTTAAACATTTTATTTTACGTCCCGAACCAGACCCTACCGGCAAGATGACTTATGCTAAAGGATATTACGAATCAATGTATGGCAGGATTGAAAGCAGCTGGGAGATAAAGAACAATACTTGTACTTATCGTTTTGTAGTGCCCGCAAACACAACGGCAACTGTTTACATTGCTGCCACAAGAGAAAAAGATATTGCCGAAAGCGGAAAACCTGTAGCGCAAAATAAAGCCGTTAAGTTTCTTTGAATGGCGAATAGTAAAGCATTGTACGAAGTGACTTCAGGCGTGTACAAATTTGTGGCACCATTAAATAGAAGCCTATAGCCGCCTTTTGAAGAATTGTTTAGCTAAATGATTATCTACATTTGTACCATAACTATTTCTGTAACGGAGATCGGTGAAATATTCGGCATTAATATGTCCTCTCTCCGCTAATCACGATACAACTTAAAGGCCTTGGAATGGTTTTGGTTTACACCTAATTCTTGTAATAAAAATAAGCCTCCACATTTTTCTTTCATCATCACCTGGTTCTGCACCGACATTTTTATAGTAAACAATAAGTTGCGAAAATAAAGTTTTATGTACCTGTCAATCACAGCATGATTAGCATTATGTCCAACTTTTACAGCACTTTATTTACCGGCAACTACTTCGATTTTATCCTTCAACCGGGTATCTTCCGAAGAACTTCCCACCATGATATCAAAGAAGCCAGGCTCTACCACAAAACCATGTGTCTTCTCATCATAGAATGCAAGTTTTTCAGCAGCCAGTTCAAACTTTACGGTTCTCTCTTCACCAGGCTTTAAACTGATTCTTTCAAAACCTCTTAGTTCTTTTGAAGGCCGCTTAACACTGCAGGCTACATCATGAACATACAGTTGTACTACTTCGTCGCCTTTTCTTTTCCCTGAATTTTTTACGGTAACACTCAGGTTTATTTTTCCATTCACCCCGACCTTTTTTGATACAATTTTCAAATCACTGTAGGTAAAACTAGTGTAGCTTAAACCATGGCCAAATGCAAAGAGTGGCTTGCCCCGCGGGTACATATAGGTAAAGCCTTTTGTTACATCATATTCATCTACAGAAGGCACTTGTGCTTCGGATGCATAAACAGTTAATGGAAGTTTACCACCCGGATTTACATTTCCAAAAATAACATCAGCCATTGCATTACCCCCTTCTTCACCTAACCACCAGGCTTCTAAAATTGCCGGGGCCTTTTCTTTTATTTCAGGAATGGTAAGCGGGCCTGCATTCATTTCTACGACGATGGAACGGGGATTTACTGCAAGCACTGCCTTTACCAATTCATCCTGGTTACCCGGCAATGAGAGCGAAGTGCGATCCCTTCCTTCTGCTTCAATAGCCAAAGAAGTACCAACATACAGAATCACCACATCCGCTTTTTTCGCGGCTTCAATAGCTTTCTGCAATTCTTCCTCTTTGTTGAAAGGTGCAGCTGTACTATCTTTTGAAGGCGCAATCTGGGCACCTGCCACATACAATATTTCCGTACCGGGCTGCATCCTGTTTTTTATTCCCTGCAAAGGAGTTACAGGATCTTTTGCCTTACCGCTATAACCACCGGCGGTAAACACATTGGCGTGTGGACCAATAACAGCAATGGTCTTGATGGTTGTTTTATCCAACGGCAACAATTGATTTTTGTTGCTCAACAGCACAATCGCTTCCTGCGCAGTTTTCAAAGCCAGTTGACGATGTGCTTCGCATCCGATAACAGCAAGCGGAATTTTGCTGTAAGGCACCAGGGATTGGTTATCAAATTCACCTAGTAAAAAACGCGTACGCAAAACACGGAACAGCGCTTCGTTCACTTGTGCTTCAGACAACAATCCCTGTTTTACTGCAGCCGGTATATATTCCATAAACTCTTTGTCAGAAAAATCACAACCGGCAATGATTGATTTGGCTACTGCTTCTTCAAAACTCATTTTTCCATTTTCATGACCTTTAACCATTGTATTTACACCACCTAAATCCGAAACAACAAAGCCTTTAAATCCCCATTGTGTTTTCAGTATATCTGTTAAAAGCAGTTTATTGATATTGTTAGGAACGCCATTGATAGCATTATAAGATGCCATCACCGAATGGGCTCCACCCTCAACAATACAATCACGAAAATGCGGAAGCCAGAACTCGTGCAACATCCGTTCGCTTACCGTACTTGACAATTTCATCCTATCCCTTTCTACATTATTAACCGCATAATGTTTGAGCGTAGCCGCCAGCTTCAGGTATTTCGGATCGGTTCCCTGCAGGCCTTTGATATAAGCAACTCCAATTCGGCCGGTTAAAAAAGGATCTTCACCATAACATTCATTGATTCGCCCCCAGTAAGGATTTCGGCTAACGTTAATAACAGGTGCCCGGTAAATCAGCCCCTTCCTGTCACCTTGAAAAGCGGAATCCTGGTGCCATCCATTATAAATAGCACGGGCTTCATCTGAGATAGCTGTGGCTACTTCATTGATCAGCTTCGTGTTCCAGGTGGCTGCCATTGCAATGGAAACAGGGGACATGGTTGTTGGTCTGTTCCACACCACACCATGCAGGCATTGGTTCCAATTATCCGACTTAATAGAAAATCGTTCCACAACCGGCCCTTTATGATTTAGCAGGATGGCTTTCTCTTCTATGGTCAGCCGGGCAATCAAATCTCCCACCCGTTTTTCTACAGGCAGGCTGGGATCAAGATAAGGCGCTATCTCCTTTACTGATGTTTGCGCAAATAGATTAGCCTGAAGAGCAACCAGGAAAATGATTCCTGATATTCGTTGAATAATTTTCATTGTATAAATTTTAGTACTTTAAAGCAACATTGCTGTGAATGGTAGCGGGTTTATACTACGTATATCCATTAACGTCAACGGTCGAAAAAGCAACCAGCGAAAAAATTTTGCATGCCATTTTAAATCGCATTTTATTTTTTTGGTTCGTTAGAATTACATTCATCTAACGGGCGATTCCATTAAGTTAAGCAACGGTTTGTTTCGTAGGAACGTTCGGTAAAACAATGATGGTCGTTCCGCCATTCCATAGGAGTTATATGCGAACTTCTTTACCTGAAAAGAAAAAAAAGTAATCCCATCTTTAAAAATCATTTACATACCGTTCCTATGGAACGGATTGCATTGCGGCTTTTTTTATCAATATTTCGTTCCTATGGAACGAGGGACGATTTTAACAATAAAGACATTGTCTGACGGGATGCCTACTGATATTCCTTTAAATACCCCTTGCTTTTTTTTATCATCGGTTCATCCAATAACTGGATAGAAGAAGCAGGTCCTAAGTCTGGCTCAGACCACTGGCTTAGCGCCCATACCAATTTTTTATCAGGAGTTACCTCCAGCAGTTGTACGGAGCCGGGCCAATCTTCCGGCTTCTTAATACCATTGGGGCACCAGTTTGTAATAACGGTATTGCCGTTGGCCAATCTCACAGCTACCTGTGGGATGTACAGTTTGAATTCTGGCAGATCTTTTTGATTTATTTCCCAAACGGTTTCGCCTTGTTGGTTTACTTCAATTACAAATCCATTATTACTGGTAATGAGTGTATTGCCATTTTTTAAGCGGGTTGCCAACCAGGGAGATTTTACATTTATGGTCCAAAGTTCTTTCCCGTTCCAATCATATTCAGTAACCTTACCCGCATCCATATGCGCAGCAAGAAGCGTACCTGCCTCCGTTATACGAACACGCCGGAACTGGCCGTGCGGCTTAGGTCCGCCTGTTGGCAGTGTTGTTTCTTTTTCTGTTTGCCCGCTTTTAATATTGATCAATTTTATAGTTGCCGTCGCACCATTTATCACCAGTAAGATCTTATCATCGCCAATGGGTTCTACCGAGTGTATCTCCGTGCCTTTGAGTGCTTCATAATTCCAGATTATTTTTCTATCCGGTGTTACTTCGCTGGCGCCGGTCTTGCGGCAAAATGTAACATTTCCATTGGGCCGCATGGTAGCATCGCCCAATTCTTCCATATCTCCCGTTGTTGGATCATGAAATGGTATGTCATAGGTCCAGGCAATTTTTCCTTTACGTATGATGTAAATAGTTTGAACAGTTTTGCGGTAATCCCACTCTCCCGTATACAAAAAATCATGTTGCTGTAAACCTTTTCCGGGAAGTACTGCATGCGTATTGCTGATGGTTGCAGCCGGCGGCGTTGCGTTCTGCGCATCACTATAACTACAGCTTGCCAGAATGGCTAACAGCATGAACCATTTCGGTTTTAATAAAGTCATCATTGATTGGAGATTTAATTGAGATTGATTTGTTCTTTTGTCCATTGCCCATTTACCAGGCGAAGAACCTGTAAAGGATTCTCATTCTTCAAAGCGTCCGGCAGCAGATGATCCGGAAAATCCTGGTAGGCTACTGGCCGTACAAAGCGGTAAATAGCGGCCGTACCCACCGATGTGGAACGTGCATCCGTGGTGGAAGGAAATGGCCCTCCATGTTGCATGGAATGACATACCTCCACTCCAGTTGGATAACCGCCATAAATGATTCTTCCTGCTTTTTGGGAGATGATGTCTATCACCTGGCGCAATATGATTTCATCTGTATCATTAGCGTGTACCGTAGCCGTTAGCTGGCCTTCCATTGATTGTAACACGGTCAGCAATTCTGTTTCGCTTTTACATAAAACCACCAATGATGCCGGACCAAATATCTCCCCTGATAAATCCTTGTTCTCCAAAAAACCTGCAGCGCTAACAGTATGCACCACAGGCTGTGCTTCGTATTTTTCTTTGTCGGCTTCTTTAGTGGAGGTAGCTAATACCGCAACTTCTTTTTCATCCTGCCTGGACCTCACCCCTTCCTGGTAAGCCTTGCAAATATTGCTGTTCAGCATGGTGGCTGGCACCGTTGCAGTTGTTTCCCTGGCAAGCGCCTGCAGGAATTTTTCTGAGCTACTACTCTCAATCATCAACACTAAACCGGGATTGGTACAAAACTGACCTACCCCTAAAGTGATAGAACCGGCCAGGTCCTTAGCAATTTTTTCTGGTGTTGTTTTCAGGGCTCCTTCCAATAAAACAATTGGATTCACCGCACTCATTTCCGCATACACAGGGATGGGCTCAGGACGGGATGTAGCGGCATGAAACAGGCGCATACCTACGGCCCTTGAACCAGTAAAACCAACGGCTTTGATAACCGGGTGTTCTACCAGCTTTATCGCATCGGCATGTGAAAGATAGAGGGATGAAAAAACACCTTCCGGCATACCGGTTCTTTTCGCCGCTTTTATAATTGCGGAAGAAATAAAATCATTTGTACCCGGATGAGAAGAATGAGCCTTTACCACCACGGGACATCCTGCCGCCAACGCTGATGCGGTATCCCCACCCGCTGTCGAAAAAGCCAGCGGAAAATTAGAGGCACCAAAAACAGCTACCGGGCCAATGGGAATAAGCATTCTCCTGATATCAGCCTTCGGCAGGGGCTGACGATCAGGCTGTGCGGTATCAATGCGGGCATCTATCCACCAGCCGTCTCTTAGCAACTGTGCAAACATTTTTAACTGGTTGCAGGTACGTCCTCTTTCGCCGGTGATACGGCCTGCAGGCAAAGCCGTTTCTGCCGTGCAACGCTCAATTAACGCATCGCCTAAGGCCATAATCTCTTCTGCTATGGCATCTAAAAAGACAGCCCTTTGCTCAAAAGAAGTTTTCTGATAGGTCGCAAAAGCATTGCCTGCAAGTTGCAATGCATGCTTTAGTTCTTCAGCGGTAGCATAATAAAAATCAGTCGTTAAATACTGATTGGTGAGTGCTGAAAAAGCCTGGAAAGATTCCGTCCCATTAGCACTCATTGTATATCCTGTGAAGTTGGAACCGGTGATTGTATTTGTCATAAGTTTAATAGAAAATTTTTATTTTGAAACGTAAAGCAGATTGAGGTACATGGAGGTATTATTCTTACTTAGTCGTGTATCATGTGCCCATTCATGTTAAGCGACTACTAATTGTTTTTCACCTTCTGCATATTCATACAGTTCTTTATTCTTTGCAAATGGCCCGGAGAAAAAAAGCAAAATAATAACGCCGATCACTACCAGGATGCCAAAACCCAGGAATAAAATATTGTAAGCGCCGGCATATCCAACTTTAACTGAAAATGATTTTAAAGTCACCCCGGAAAGTACCTGAAAAATGGCTCCCCCGATGCCATTGCCAATGCAGGCCAGTCCCCAGGCGGATGCAGCCGCACTTTTAGGAACCACATCCGCTGTAAGCGCTAGTGCATTGGCTGTATATGCAGTATAGCCGAAGCCCGACAAACCGAAAACTATCAGGCCAGACATAGGAGTAGTAACGATCATAGGCGCTAATAATAACGGTGCTGCCATCAGGATGCCCGCCAGCCCTAAAGCCAGCCTTCTTGCCTTGGGTATTGGCACTCCTCTTTTAATAATAAATTGTGTGAAATAGCCACCAACGATATTGCCTACATCTGCCATGATAAAAGGCAGCATGGCAAACCAGCCAATCTTTTTTAGATCCCAATGATGCACATCGGCGAGGTAGCGGCCAATCCAGAAAGTTACAAAGTACCATACAGGTTCAATAAAGATCTTAGCCAGCAACAGCCTCGAAACAAACTTATTTTTTAATAGTTTGAATGCAGGGATCACTCTCGCCTTTGATTCCTGTGCCGATTGCCCGGGTGTGTAATAGGTAAACCAAAAAACAGCCAGCCATAGATAGCCAAAAACTGCGAGGATAATAAAAGTGGATTGCCATCCATAATGAGTGGCCATTACAGCAACCAATGGAGGAACTATAATTGCACCCAACGCAGAGCCGCTGTTAAAAATACCCGATGCTGTTGATCGCTCATGAGGAGGAAACCATTCACCGGTTAGCTTTAGGGCGGCCGGCCAGTTTCCCGCTTCTCCAATACCTAATAAAAAGCGACACACACCAAATTGCAGCGGTGTTATAGCAAAAGCATGAAAGAGCCCTGCTGTTGTCCAAAAAGCCATGCAAAGCGAATACCCAATCCTTGTTCCTAATCTGTCGATCAACAAACCCGAGAAAGCGTTTGACAACATATACGCTATAAAAAAAGCTGCCCCGATATAGCCGAAAGCATCATCAGGAATCAGCTTGCGCAACTCCCCATCTGCACTTAGATAATTAAATGACAGACGATGAACATAATTCAGCACCGTCGCAAAAAAAGCGAATCCTATTATTACCCAACGAAAACGTAAAGGCTTATGCTCTGTTAATGATCCGGAGATATTATTCATTTGGCTGACGCTAAATTATTTTGGCGAAAATTCTGTGAGGCCTTTTATTTAATTGATTTTATTGCAATCAGGGTTTCCTTTGTTGCTTCTATTGCAACCGTATTTACTAAAGGCCGGCCCATCCCCTTCCAATGAACCTGCATTTCATCACCTGTTTGTAGTTGTATGCCCGAACCAAAACTAAAAGCATCGGCACCAAAAAAATGTACATGCGCCTGCAATGGCTGGCGATGATCGGCATATTTAAAATGATGGTACTCCAGGTTTGATAGCGAATGTGCCATGTTCATTTCACCCGTTTGTATATCAGCAGACCAAAGCACTTCTTTATTGCGAATTACACTTACTGTTCCTTCCAGTTTTGTAAACTCCATGTCAAGGATCAACTCGGGACCAATGGCGCAGGTACGCAGCTTGGAAGGCGCCAGGTATAAATAATTTTTTCGCTCCATTACATGATCGGAAAATTCATTGCCTGTAGTAAAACCCACCCGGTAGGGCTGCCCGTTTTGGCCGATGATATATACACCTGCCACTTCAGGTTCTTCACCGCCATCGTTGGCGTAGGCAGGTACCTGCAATGGTTGGCCATGCCCTCTTAAAACAGCTCCTGATCCTTTATAAAACCATTCCGGTTGTACACCAATAGCGCCTTCCTGCGGCTGACCTCCCTCCAAACCCCATTGATACATTGTCATACTATCAGTAAGAGTCTTAGCTTCCGCCTGGTGCATCATTTGCCGGTTGAGCGCACTGTTCTTATGCGTGAGCCCGGTTCCTGAAACCAAACATCCGAATGGATCGTTGGGATGATCAAAAGAAGGAAGCAGCACCCATTCGCTTTCTCCTTCATACACGGAATTATAATTGAGCTTTTGATCAGACAATCTTTGTTGGATGTATGCCGGTATACTTTGCTCAGCATTAATAGCATCTAACGCCATGGCATAGACAGACATGGGCTCAGTGAGTAACACAAGCGACGGCTCTTCTACCAACGCTAATTTTCGTCCAAGTGTTGGATGAAATAACTGTACTAATCGTATTTTTTCCTGCATCATTTTTTATTGATTAAAATTTAAACGGCAACCCATCCGCCATCTACTGAAATACAACTTGCTGTTGTATAACTGGAGGCGGGGCTCGCCAGGTATAAAGCAATGCCTCCAATCTCGTGGAGTTCGCCCCAGCGGCCCATGGGCACTTTAGAAATAAATGCTTTGTATTTTTCGGGATCAGCGAGCAACGGGAGATTAAGTTCCGTAGCAAAAGGCCCCGGCAAAAGGGCATTTACCGTAATGCCATCATTGGCTACTTCCATGGCCAGAGAACGCGTTAATTGAAGAATAGCGCCTTTACTGGTTGCATACGGAGTTCGTTCAGGTATAGCGGTTACAGAAAGCATGGAACCGATGTTGATAATTCTACCATAGTTATTTTTTTTCATTATCGGCAACACCTCCCTACACGCCAGCCAGGTTCCGGTAACGTTTACCTGTTGCACCAGGTTAAAATCTGAAGCCGATAAACTTTCAATGGCACCGCGAATATTAATTCCGGCTGAATTGATCAAAATGTCGATTCTACCAAAATGACGAATGGTTTTTTCGACGGTCTCTTTAATACTTTGTTCATTGGTAACATCACAACAATTACTGATGGCATCCACCTTGTATTCGCTGCGAAGTTGTTGAGCAGCTTTTTCATTTTCTTTTTCATCTCTTGCAGCAATAGAGATGGAAGCTCCTGACTCGGCTAATGCCTTTGCCATAGAAAGTCCTAATCCGCGATTGCCGCCCACAATCAACGCCACATGTCCATTCAGTTTAAAAAGATCCAAAATACTTTTTTGCATAGTTAATTTTTAGAAGTTCACACTCACACCTTTTGATGATTCGTGTTCGATAATTTTAAATTGATCTAAATAATCTTTTTTCAACGTTAGGCCCATACCGGGTTTGTTATCATCCAACTGAAGCTGACCGTTTTCTGCAATGGCTTCTCCATCGAAGATGTACCAGAACATTTCATTACCCACTTCAATTTCTGTTTGCGGAAAATATTCAGCCATCGGAGCAGCAAAAGAACTCATCACTACATGAAGGTTGTGTATCTGGCCACCATGAGGGATCACTTCTATTCCATGAGCCAATGCCATGTTGCAAATTTTTTGCGCTTCGGTAAAACCGCCTACACGATTGGTATCGAACTGGAAAATATCAAGTGCGTTCGCCTGCAACAAATCATGAAAACCATAGCGGGTATATTCATGCTCACCACCGGAAAGCGGGATAGATGTGTGTTGTTTCAATTTAGCGAAATTGTGTATTTCATCGGGCAACAATAGCTCCTCTGCCCAGCGAAGATTGTAAGGTTCCATTTCTTTCAACAACTGTTTTGCATAAGAATAATTGAAACCCATATATGCTTCCAGCATGATGTCCACATCATCCCCAACAGTTTCCCGAACCGCTTTTACCATCTCTACATTCTTTTTTAATCCCTTCATGCCTTCAGTCATCGGGTAACCGCAGCGCATCTTCATTCCTGTAAATCCTTCTTTTTTAAAATGGTCCGCCTCGGCGGTTAAGCTATCCAGATCACGGGTATACAAACGGCTATAATAGGTGGGAATGGAAGGTTTGGTACGGCCTCCAAGCAACATAAACACTGGTTGGTTCATTACCAATCCTTTAATATCCCATAGGGCAATATCAATAGCACTGATGGCAGCCAGCACAACTCCTTTTCTTCCGTAAGCTACCGTAGAGCGATACATTTTTTCAAAAAGGTATTCTGTATTTAGGGGATTTTCACCAAGCAATAATGAAGAGAGTTTGGTGTCGATAATTTGTTTGGCAATGTCTGAGCACAGACCTGCATTTCCATATCCGATATGTCCCTGGTCGGTTTCTACTTCAACTACTAACCAGCTGAAAAACCGGAAAGGAGCTTGTGCATCACTTTGAAAAGGCAGGGCACTTAATGGGGTTGCAAATATTGTATCGCTTGTTTTTACCGGCCCCTGCCATTGATACAATTTTGTTCTGATTGATTGAATTTTCATGTTATGCTATTCTGTTAATAAGATGATTGATTTACGAGCAACTTAGAAGCTGTTTAAAAATAGATTATTTGTTAACCAGCATTTGTATTTCATAGCATCGACATTGGCGACGCTCCGTTCAACAGTGGTAAAAATGGCATCGATGCCTGGCTAATTAATATTTTGTTGTACTAAAAAAGTCCGAAGGACTTTAATATTAATAGCCGTGAGTGAAACTCACGGAAACAAAACCAGCAGCCAGAGCAACCCCAAAGGGGTTAAATGTGTGATAATGGCTATAATAAATATTTTTCATCAAATTCAATTCCATTTTCAATCAGCAACCGTTTAAATTCATCATAGAATGTTTCTTCCTTATGACGTTCTTTTTGGTTTTTAATGTAATTAATAATCATGCCCTTTTCTTTGATTGAATAAGTAAATGCCCCGTATCCCTCTTGCCATGCTTCAAACTTTGGAAATTTACCACTTGCCTTCATCCAAACATTGCTGGCAATTTTTATATCCTTGATATAATCGGACAAGGAAACGGTTGGATGAAGGTCTGAGAAAATATGTATATGATCTTCCATGCCATTGACGCGATAGAGTTTACAATTTTTGTTCTTTACCACACCAGAAATATATTGGTACAGATCTCTGCAATTGGTTTCATCAATTGTTGGTTGCCGATACTTTGTGCCGAAAACAATCTGGTAAAAGATTTGACGAAAGTTGCTCATATTTTTAATTCAAGTAACAAAAAAAAATCGAAAAATTATGGCTATTTTTCTGTGAATCACATTCAACCCCTTTGGGGTTGATCCCATGTCAATTTCCTGGAACCCCCTGATTGCATCAGGGGCTATTCATATTAAAGCCCTTTGGGCTTTTATACTTCATGTAAATTGAAATAGCACCTCAAATATTAATTAGCCCGATGCCTCCGAATAATATTATTAATACTAAACCTGCAACCCCCTGATTGCATCAGGGGCTATTCGTATTAAAGCCCTTCGGGCTTTTATACTTCATATAAATTGAAATAGCACCTCAAAATATTAATTAGCCCGATGCCTCCGAGTAATATTATTAATACTAAACCTGCAACCCTCTGATTGCATCAGGGGCTATTCATATTAAAGCCCTTTGGGCTTTTATACTTCATATAAATTGAAATAGCACCTCAAAATATAACTAGCCCAATGCCTCCAAATAGTACTATTAATACTAAATTTAAACAGCTTCTTAGGGTTGCCAATCCAGTTTAAGTAAAGACACGCCCTGCCGCGGTAATTCCAATTTAATATTCGTTTCGCCATTGATTATTTTGATCCATTGAGGAGAGCCCAGCATTTGCAATTGTCCGGCCTTCTCGAGTTCAGCTATTTGTGCCGCCGTTGGATTTTGTGGTGAACCCATCTTTTGCCATGCTGTATAAGAATTGCTATGCTCCTGGTCGATGCGGTAATGCGTTAGCAAAACCATTTTTGAAGGAATGCTTTTCACAGAAACAGTTACAGGTGCAGCGGGCACATTCAAATCATTTTTATCGTGATAGTTCCAAACCATTAAAGATGCAGAACGATTATTTGCTGCAGCTATTCCATTTATATCTGGATCACTTTTGCGAACGCTGGAATCACGTACAGAAATAAAGTTGTGAACAGAGTTAGAGATCACGGGAACCCTATTGCCTTCCATTTGGCCAAACATGCGAAAAACATTCAGCACAGGTTTGTCAACACCGTTTGTAGCCAGATCTCTGAATCCACGAAACCATGGTTGATTCTCAAATTCAAAAGCCCAGGTAACAGCACCTAATAAATTTACTCCTCTATCTTTTGCCAGATCATATTTCCTTGCAAAAGAAGCAGCAGTATAGCTGGAGTAAAGCGTTCCATTTCTATACCCATTATTAGGAAAAATATCAGCAGGACAAGCGGCACATCCTTCAGGATCTGATTCACCAATAATGATCGGTAAATTTTTTAATGTAGGGAACGAAGAAATAATTTGAAAGCCTTTATCAATATGCCGCAATTGTACGCCTACATTCATCCATACAGTATCATTAATTACTTTTGGCTGCCCCTTGGCGTGGAAGGTTATAAAATCAAGTGGCGAACCTTTCTTTCCTGTAACATAATTTTTACCGTTTACAGCGTGCTCTAAAAATGTTTTGAGAAAGTTACCTGCCTTTTCACTTCCGGGGTTGGTTGTCTCGGGGCCTCCGATTCGTATAGTTGGCAAAGCTCTTTTAGCAGCATCTGCGGTGTAATCGTATAACTTAATATACTTTTCCATCGTGCCCTTCCAGTAAGAAATATCCGGTTCATTCCATAGTTCCCAATACCAGCTTTCCACTTCATTTTTACCATAACGTTCCACTGAATGTTTTACCCATTGATAAACCAGCTCTGCAAATTTTTCATAGCTCCTGGGCGGAAAATTCCAGCCCGTATAGTGTTTTTGCTTCACTCTTGTAGGATCAGTGTAAGTGCTGTCCGACTGCGGATTGATGGATAAAGCCTCCGGCATAAATCCTATTTGTGCAATGGGCTTCATGCCGCGTTGAATATAAGTATCGAAAATGCTGTCAACAATCTTCCAATAATATATAGGCTTCCCATTAGCATCTTCTGTATATGCATTGGTTGATCCAAATTTCAGCATTGCCGTTCCATCCCCGGTAGTAAGCAGATTGTGTGTTCTTACAAAAACAGGCACCCGACTAAACTGTGAAATTTCTGTAAGCAATTTTTTACCATCCTTCATATAGGTATAGTTTGGTTCATCATAACCAAACCAGGCCCAGATAGGTTTTAGAGGCTCGTTGCTTTTTTTATTCAGATCGATTTGTATAATAACGGGTTTGACAATATCCTGTGCTTTTGCGTAACCCATCAAGGCAAAAAATAAAATGTGTAGCGCCAGATATTTTGTCTTTGAAAACATAAATGATTTTTTTTAAAATTATGAAAGACTACCAGTCAAGTTTTAGAAGAGAAACGCCCTGGCGGGGTAATAGCAGTTTAATGGTTGCTTCACCATTTTTAATATTTATCCATTCCGGTGAACCGAGCAAATGCAGTTGCCCTGCTTTTTCCAATTCTGCAATTTGTTCAGTGGAAGGATTCTTCGGTGAGCCCATTTGTTTCCATAGTTCATATGAATTGCTATGCGCACTGTCGATCCGATAATGATGTAATAAAACCTGTTTAACGATCAATCCTTTTATTTGTACAGATACTGGTTCGTCAGCTGCTTTGAGATCATCATCATGGTAGTTCCATAACATCACAGTAGCCGCATCAGCATCTTTACATGCCATTGCATTGATATCCGAATATGACTTACGGAAACTGGAATCCACCGCTGTTCTTAAATCATATCCATGGTTTGATGTTACGTTAACCCTGGAGCCTTTCATCATTCCGAACATTCGAAATACATTCAACACCGGTTTGTCAACACCATTGGTAGCTAAATCTCTAAAGCCAAAAAACCAGGGCTGGTTCTCAAACTCAAAAGACCATGATACAGCACCTTTAAAATTTACTTTGTATTGATCGGCGAGGGCATACTTACGGGCGAAGGAAGCCGCTGTGTAGCTGGAGTACATCGTTCCATTACGATAGGCATTTTCCGGATTTGTTTGCATGCCGCAGGCTGCACATCCTTCAGGATCCGATTCACCAATAATGATCGGTATGTTTTTTAGTTGTGGATAAGAAGCCACTAATTTAAAACCGGTTTCAATATCCCTTAACTGTGTTCCCATATTCATTCTTACATGACCATCAACCAAACGTGGAGATCCTTTTGCATGAAATAAAAAAGCATCCATGGGAGCGCCAATTTTTTTAGTCACATGGTTCGTTTCCGTGAAGCAATGTTTGACAAAGGCATGCAGCCATGTTTGCGCACCCTTACCACCCGTTCCGGCAATATTAATGCCTCCGATTTTAGCAGTGGGCAAAGCCCTCTTTACTGCATCGGCTGTATAGTCATACAACTTAAAAAACTCCTCCATGCTGGCTTTCCAATAAGATCCATTCGGTTCATTCCAAAGTTCCCAATACCAGCTTTCCACTTCTTTTTGTCCATAGCGTTGCACGGAATGTTTTACCCATTGATATACGAGCTCCGCCCA
This sequence comes from Ferruginibacter sp., assembly GCA_039922375.1. Classification (GTDB taxonomy): domain Bacteria; phylum Bacteroidota; class Bacteroidia; order Chitinophagales; family Chitinophagaceae; genus Ferruginibacter. The sequence goes on along the minus strand of JBDSAA010000066.1, from coordinate 5,368 downwards.
TTTGTTATAATCTTTTGGAGGATAGGCCCAGCCCGTTACGATGTCGTTATATGGATCGCCTGGCTTCCAGTGGTGACGGTAAGTTTCGGGATGGGTAGACAGCGCCTGCGGCATAAAACCTATTTGCGCCAGGGGCTTCATACCTCTTTGTATATAGGTATCAAATATGCTATCGATGATATGCCAGTTATAGATTGGTTTTCCATTAGCATCTTCTGTATATGCATTGGTGGAACCCCATTTTAAGGCAGCCTCTCCATTGCCTGTTACCAATAAGCTGTGGGTTCTTACATACACCGGTACAGGACTCAATGCAGCAATTTCGGACAGCAATTTTTTACCATCTTTCATGTAAGTATAGTTAGGTTCATCATAGCCGAACCATGCCCATGCCGGGTACATGGGACCAATTTTTTTGTTTAAGTCGACATTGATGATTGCTGTCTTTGATGGCATATCGTTGTTTGTCTGGGCGCCTGCATCGTAAACAGCGCAATGAACAAACAAACCCATCGCAGCAAGAAAGCGCAGAGAAAAAATAAAATTGATTCTTGTCATAATAGAATTCTTTAAAATAAAATTGCTGTTTGTTTTCCTGAATAAATTATTTCCTTAATAATGCCTTGCGGAATAAGCTCCACTTTAAAAACCCGTTTGTTATCTGCTCCTAAAATATTGTTTGATGATTGCGGTTCTATGGTTAACTTTTTTAAATTGTTTTCCCAGCGTATGCTCGTTAGCGTGGATTTATTCTTCAGATAATCCAGGCTAATTCCATCATCTTCATACAAGGTAAAAGAGCCATTGCTGCCGGTATAAATCTTAAGCGTTGTCGGATCTTTAATTTCTTCGCCCGTAAATTGTCGGATTGGATCAACGGGAATAATCGCACCAGCCCGAACATAGATAGGCATCGTGGCGAGATCAACTGCCCGGGATATGGTTTGACCGCCGGGTAGTTTTGTGTTTGTCCACCAATCGTACCATTCGCCTTCCGGCAGATAAACTTTTCTGCTGGTTGCTCCTTTTTCATAAACCGGTGCAATCAACAGATCGCGGCCCCATAAAAACTGATCGCCGGTTTTTCTTGCTGTGGTATCATTAGCATAATGAAGCCATAAAGCCCGCATTAATGGCATCCCGGCATTTCTTGCTTCCCAGGCAAGTGTATAAGTGTAGGGCAAAAGCTGGTAATGAAGTTCATCATATTTCTTTACAACTGGTTCTATGGCTTTATTATTCATTTCAGTTGGCAAAGGATTACGAGGGTTCTCTTTTGGTCCCATATCATTCAGGCCCCATCCCCAGGGCAGGCGTGTCCACCAGGTTTTTCCATGCGAACGAAAAGAAGCATTGAAAGCTCCGAATTGAAACCAGCGTGTATACAGCTCACCGGTTAATTCTTCATTGGGATAGAAGCCGCCAATATCCGACCCCCAGAAAGGAGAAAGACTTAACGAATGATTAATGCCCACTGAAATTTGCGCTTCCAGCGTTTTCCAGGAAGATTCTGTATCACCCGACCAAACCCATCCACCCCATTTGGCGATACCAAGAAAGCCATTGCGGTGAAGGCTCCAGGGACGAAGGTTGGGTTGTGTCAACAGGGCGCCCTGGTAATATAGCTGATGCCGTTTAATGCGTTCAAACAAATTAAACCAGTCACCTTCATCAGGCCACCAGCCATCCGTACCCACTTTTACAAGCGGCACGTGTTGTTGCCAATAGTTTAAGATATGTGAAGCATTGTCCGGTTCATATGACAACTTAGGTATAGACCCCTGCAGTGTGGTTAATTTGCTTCTATCCCAAGGTACCATGTGTAAAACGACTTTCACCTTACGATCATGCATATCCGAAAAGAATGCCTGCGGGTTCCTTTGAAAAACCTCGGGATTAAATTCGAATGAAGGCTGTGTTTTATTCCATCCGCGGGGAGTAAATCCGGTACCCAGGTAAATTACTGCATCAACCGGTATTTGTTTAGCCCTGAACGTATCTACTATGCCAATCATTTGCTTTTCATCTTCTAACGAGCGGTGCGATTGCATGTAGCCTAAAGCCCATTTTGGTGGCAGTACAGCCCGGCCACAGATAAAGGAAACATCCTTCATCAACTGCTCCGGTTCATGTGCATCAAAAACAAAGAAGTCAAACAAGCCGGGCACAATTTGATCTATTGGCGGAAGGCCTTTGCCCTGGTCGAGCTGTTGATTTTTTACATCTTGCGGAATGTTTTCTTTTCCTGTCGGCTTCCAGGGAATAAAATAGCCAACACTATCATTTCGAAGATCCACCTGTACCCACGGAGCTGCTACAAATATGGCCCATCCCTCCGTGCCAATTAACATGGGTACCGGATTGCGTGAGCCATACATATCAGCCTGCCAACGGGGTTGCATGCTATCATAGCTTGCCCGGCGGTCAAACTGTACTTTCTGATCCCGCCATCTTTCTCCAGTGACAGGCTTTGGACCACCTTCTCCCAAACCCAGTACAGGAGCGTTGCCCAGCTTAAAAGAAAGCATCCCGTCATTCTGTAAAATAATTTGTTGCACCAATTCATGCTTCGCATTCCTGATAATAATTGAAAGCGGATGAGGATGCACTTCTACTTTCAAATTACCCACCTGTTTCTTCACCACCTTTGTTACCGAACGAAGACTAAGCACGGGAGCAGGATATTTCCGTTCTTCCAAAGCTGGCGTATAAGAAAAATTTTCTTTATAGCTAATTGGTTTTATAGTGATGCGTATACTATTATCTCCCGCTTTGCGGATATCCAGTTGCCCAGGCCTGTTGGCAACAACCACCTGCTGTGCGCACACCGATCCATGCACCACTGAACCAATAAGCATCAACATGAAACAGTTATACCTCATCATTTTTTAAGTGTTCATTTTAATTAAGAACAAATACCATCATGTACCTACTTCAATTGAATTTTTTGTGACTGTGTGTATAATAATTCCGCTACTGTATTTGTTTTTACACCCACTCTTGCAAAAATGTAAGACTCATTTGAAATGCCTCCGGGAATATTCAAATTCAGCGTCACCGGTTGCCCGAGTGTAATACCACTAGCTTTTACTTCCAAATTGCCGGCATTGTTATTTTGATCCAAAATAAGATTTGAACCGAGATACAACCTCGCCAACTCTACCGTTTTTGTAGTAGCCGGATTTTTGTCAATGGTAAATGTCGCTTTTATTGCTGTTCCATTTTTTTCAAAACTGGCATTTTTAATAATAAAATATGGCTCAACAGGCACGTCCACTGAAACTGATCCTTTTACTGATACATTAATGGTATCGGAATTGTCGGTCCAGGGGCCAGCTCCTTTTGATCTTACCAATTTATAATCGCCATCAAAAAGTTCAGCCGAGAAGCTTCCATCTTGTGCAATGTTCAACGGGATTCTTGTAAACAATTGGTAGCCGGGTTGCCAAAGTTCAAATTGTACACCCATTGACCTTACGCCTATGGGCTGTTGCTGGTATACAACACGACCTGTTAGTTTAGAAGCCGGTTCTTTGAAATTGTCTTTTTCACAACTTGAAAAAAGCATTAGGAAAGCGGCGCATGCATATATTGTTACTTTCATTTTAGTTAGTTTTTAATGCAAAGGATTGCGAACAATTTTCGGGTTGTTATTAATTACACTTTGCGGAATTTGCGAATAATAATTTCCGGGTCTAAAGAAACGAGGCGCTTTGAAACGAGGCGCAAGAAGCTTATCAAAAACGTACTTACCATCATTGGGATGACCTGGGCGAACAATGCGGTAAGGATACAGGGCATAGATATTCGCACTGGTATTGGTGGTAGTACCATCCCAAAGTTTATCTGCAATTCTCCAACGTATTATATCCCAAAGCCGGTGATCTTCAAAGGCAAGTTCCACCTTACGTTCGTCCTGTATTTTTTGAATAGTTAAAGCGGCAAGGCTATTAGAAGGGAATCCGGCCCTTTCCCTTACCGCATTGATATAGGTTAATGATTCCGGTAAACCCAATTCAAACGCAGCTTCAGCAGCATTGAGATAAACTTCACCAAGCCGGAATAATACCCACCAGGTTTCGCTTTGAATGGTTGATGTGCTGGCACCTGGTGAGGCATCAATATATTTTCTTAAATAAAATCCGGTGTTGGAAACAAAGGTTGTTGAGCGATGAGGTCCATCCAAACCAGTAAGTAATTTACCATCAGTATATGTGCTGTTTAAAGCGCCTTCTACACGATCATATTTATTGGCTGTTGAATTCCACACGTAAACACCTGTCTGCATTTTTAATGGCCTTCCTGCAAATGTGGCACCGGGGTAAATAACGGTTCCGTATAAACGGGCATCTTTATTGGCAAAGATATCCTGGAGGTTCGTGTAGTATATCCAGTTAGCCTGACCTGCTGCAGTATTACTTCCTGTGCCTACTCCTTTTAATGTACCAGCCGTACCGTCCAGGTAATCATAGCTTTCCACAAGATTTAAAGAGGGTGAAATATTTGATGATCCCTGCCCGGCTTCTTCAAATAAAGAACGTGCAATATTGTTGAATGTAAACGTATGCCTTTTGCCTTTGGCACGATCATAATCTGTAGCCAGTATTACTTCGGAATTATTTGCCTTGTTCACAATAGCATCATAGAAGTTTTCGCCAAGATTCGGATTTACTTTATACAATGAATAACCTCCGGAAGTAATAATCTTTTTAGAAGCATCCAGCGATTTTTGATAATATTCGTTGACTTTCGCAAGCGGAATACCCGCTTCGTTACCTGGCGTAGAACTATTGGTAAGGCCAGCTGCATTGTTGTATTTGGCGATTGACCCTGCATATAACATAGCCCTGCTCTTTAAAGCCAGTGCTGTAAATTTATTGGCTCTTCGCTGGCTGGAAGGCTTGCCCGCGCTACCTGCATTGCCTAAATCATTTTCTATCGCGTCTACTTCACTCGCAATAAAGTCATACACTTCTTCTTCTTTTGCCCTTGGCTGTTGCAGATAAGATGGATCGCCATTAAAGTCGTAAACAAGTTGGGTAGTAACGATGGGAACACCCCCCATTCTTTTTACCATTTCAAAATAATCCATAGCCCGTAAAAAGCGCAATTCGGCTATTAATTGAGTTTTGATTTGTGGCGTAACTTGTATTGACGTTGATTCCTTAATCTTATCAATGGCATAATTGATGTCGCGTACATATCGGTAATCCCATAGCGTCCATCGGTCGAAGGCATAATTTAACAGGTTGTTCCTGATCTCTACATCATTGTTACTTAAACCAGACCACATGCCTTCGTCAAATATGGTAAAGTTTTCTGGTCCTACAGCCAGTGATGCATATTTAGGTAAGCGATCATATAAATT
>JBDSAA010000065.1:0-26568 GCA_039922375.1 Ferruginibacter sp. | reverse complement strand
AGTTCCTTTGATGTACGGGTAACAATATTGGAATAGCCAAGCCCGGTTAATAACCGGTGTATTGCACTGCCTACAAGCCCCCTGTGGCCTGCTATGTAAATTTTGTCTGTTGGGTTCATTGTTTTATTTTATTACACGAATTTTTTTGCACGAATTTCTTACACGAATTACACGAATTAAGGACATTACTCTAATTAAAAAAAAAATTAATTGTTGTAGTGTTTTGGAAATTGTTTCCTGGTGTGCTTTTTGGGCTGAGCCTTGCCAAGCCCGACAGCGGCTTTCGGCCCTGTTGGCGATTGATTTCGCAGACCTGCGAACAACCGTCAGGGTTTACTACCGCTAACGGTTTTTTTTCTTAAAATATTTCAACTCTTTACAGTAGTGGCTCCAGATTTTTTTTATCAAACTGGGCACTTAGTTGTAAGCCCATTGTTTCGATTCTTACTTTGGCCCTGCTCCCATGCAATTCTATCAATATGCCGTGGTAATCCATTAAAACCCCCTGCTTCACCCTTACCTTGCTGTTTAACTGTAGCTGCGTGGCGTCTTCCACCTGCACATCACTGAACTCATGCAGAAACTTTTTGATGGTCAGGATGTCCTCTTCTTTTATACGGGCGGGCTTCCCCAGCCAGTACACAAAGTTGATGATCCCGGGAACTTTTCGCAGCTCCCATTTTTCTGCATCGGGTACTTTTACAAATACATATGATTTGAAGATGGGCTCGAGGACAACCTTCTTTCTGTCGCTCCACTGCTTTACTACTTTGTTAAGCGGGCAATAATTTTCAATCCCTTTTTCTTCCAGTAAGCCAGCCACTTTTTTTTCCCATCTTGGTTTGGTATATACGGCAAACCAGTGTAAATTATTATCGTCCATACAATAGCTTCGCTGTCCCTCAGTCACATGTTTTTTGACCAAAGTGTTTTTAAAAGGTGAAAGGTTTTGGGTTGAAGGTTCACGGTTGATGGTCAAAATCTGGACTATTAACATCAACCACTATTAATCATCAACCACCATCAATTATCAACTACCACTACCAACCATCTCTTGTCTGAACCATGATTTTTGTGATTAAATGATTTGCATGATTTTGACCGGGCTTCAGTTTACGACCTTGTTTGACCGTTCAATTTTAAACCTTAAGCCATCGACCATCAACCATCACCTTTCAACCATCAACCATTTATCCCCTCATAAAGTGTTTAAACCTTTTCCACAATGTTTTAAAATCCGGTAACCTGCTATCCTTATCATCGATCGCATATCCATACCCGTAGCCGTAACCATAGCCATACCCGTAGCCATAGCCGTAACCATAGCCGTTGCCAAAGTTGCCGATATTAATGCCACGCTTTTTAACCCCGTTAAAAACAAGGCACATATTATTGAACTTCTTTTGCTTGTTCAATTCATTGATCATTTTGAGGAATATCTTCGGCGTACGGTCGTGGCGAATCACAAACAAGGTAACGTCGCCGTAATGTTGTAATAACTGTGCATCGGTCACAGGCCCGATCGGCGCAGTATCGATGAATACATAGTCAAACTCTTTTTTAATGTATTCCATCATTTCAGCATAGGCCGGCCTTCCGATCAGTTCCGTAGGGTTGGGCGGTATGGCGCCTGCAGGTATGATGAACAAATTGGGGATGGAAGTTTCCCGGATGATCTCTTCGATGGTGGCTTTTCCCACTACGTAATTGGAAATACCAGGGTCACGGGCCACATTCATTAATTTGCTAAGCTTGGGTTTACGCAGATCCATTTCCATCAAGGCGACCCGTTTACCCGTAAGGGTAAAACTGATGGCGAGGTTAATGGCCATAAAACTTTTCCCTTCGCTTGAAATACTGGACGTGACCAATAGCGTTTTATGTTCTTCATCCAGCCCCATATAGGCAAGGTTGGTTCTTAATGCCCTGAACTGCTCCGCAATAACGGTTCTCTTTCCTTCTGTGATTACAATAGGTGTCCTGGTACCGGCCTGCACAATTTCCCCCACAAACGGAACGGTGGTTTTATCCTCAATATCGTCACGGAAAAGTACCTTGCTTTTAAATTGCTCTTTTAGCAGCACCATAAACACCGCAGAGAGCAGCCCTACAATAAACCCGGTCATATAAAAATTCTTTGCAACAGGGCTCACCGGCCCATAAGAACTGGGGGTTTCCAATACCCGCAGATCAGCTCCGGTAGACGCAGATGATATGGCAGTCTCTTCTCTTTTTTGCAGCAGGTAAGAATAGATATTATTTTTGATCTCCTGCTGCCTGCTGATCTCCAGCAGCCCTCTTTCTTTTTGGGGTACTGACTTTAATAAATTGTTATTAAGGGCTATACTATTGCTCACATCATTACGTACTGTGAGCAGGTTGCTTTTTATACTGGCTATATTGTCCAGTATATCTGTTTTCAACCTCCTTATTTTCTCCTGTGCCTGTATCACAGGATCGCTGTTTGGACCGCTTACCCTGGAAGCATTTTCGAGGGCAAATTCTTCGCTATATAAGTTACTTAATAATGTGGCTAAAGTTCCATCTGCCACCAATGATAAAGATGGTACTGTACCTGGCCTTCTTCCCTTATTTAATACATAATCCCTGGTATCTGATAATATTTCTAATTGCAGGTTGATCCCGCCTTTTCGTAAATCAAGCTCCCTAACCTTACCCAAATACAATTCTCCCTGTGTGCCTACACTGTATAAAGATTCCCTGTTTTTGTATGACTCTATGTTGCGTTCCACGCTGTCCAATTGGTTAAAAACGAGGTTCATGCGGTCATCGATAAAAGCGAGGGTTTTTGCAGCAATCTGGTTTTTATCCCCAATACCCTCTTTATTGTACACTTCAAAAAGCAACCTGAGAATATCCATTGCCTTATCTGGTACAGTGGTGCTTAGCTTAACATCAAGCACAGTAGAAGAGGCAGAGATAGGAGATGCACCCAAGGACCCAATAATTTCCCCCGCAGCAGCACCTGCCGGGCGGGTAACCACAAAATAATTTTTGCCTTCTACACTGGTATTATAATTTTTATTGATCACCAGCCGGTACAATACCTTGTCTAATAAAACAGTTCCTTCAAAAGGCACTTTTTGCCCATTGATGTCAATTTTCTTTTTTACCCAATCTATTTTGAAAGGGAATTTTCCATAGGAATAAATGCTGTCTTTGGCGAGCGCAATAAAACTTACGGGTGAATTTTGCCCGTATAATTCTTCAAGCCTGACCTTACCCTGGTTATATACAGTAGCATATAAATCCAGGGATTGAACTACCTGCTGCATGAGGCCTGAAGAGCGCATCACCAATATCTCATTTTCAACAATTTTTTTCTCACTAAAAATGTTCAGCGCATCCAACACCTTGGAATCGCCGGACCCCCTGTTGGGATCCTTTAATAAAACTTTTGCAGTAGCTACATACCTGGGTACTTCTGCCCGCAAGTAGATATAGGCAACACTCATTGAGATAGGAATAGTTAAGGCAAACAAGGGCCAAAAGGGCAAATACTTTTGGATCAATTGTATAAATACATTGGTCTCTTGTTTTTCCTTAAAGAATTGCTGTTCGTTCATAAATATTGGTTATACAAACTCCAGTTAACGAAAGATCCGGTCAACGATCAAAAACACAAAAGAGATTCCTGACAAAACGGTAGCGTAGAGCAATTGATTGCTTGACCGCTTTTGTTCGGTAATAATTCTTTCTTCATTTGGTTTTACTACTACAATATCATTTGGCTGCAGGTAATACCAGGGTGATGTGAAAATAGACGGATCCTCCAGGTTTAGGTGTTTAACCTGTTTGGAATTGGCTGATTCACGGATCACCATTACCTTATTTAGTTGGGCATTGGGTGTACCTGCCCCGCTTTTGGCCATTACTTCCAGCAAGGATATTTTTTCTTCGGGCATGTCCATTACCTGCGAACCGGATTCCCCTAAAACAGTGATACGGTGATTGACGAAATTTACCGTAACGATGGGATCTTTAAGATATGGCAACAAATCCCTTTCAAGTTTTGCTTTTAGTTCTTTTCTGGTAAGGCCGGCCACTGAAATCCTCCCCAGCTTATGAAGGTAAATATTTCCTTCCGGTGTCACCTCAAACCCGGTTTTACTACCAGTTCCGCTTGAGGTATTGAACAACGCATCTTCCGTATTACTAAGGCTGGAAATCGAAATAGATAACACATCATTTTTCTGAATCCTTAATTCAAGGTCGCTATTGATAAAACCATTGATGAGTGTATCTTTTTTTATACCCTTAAAATAGTAAGCAGGCTGAAACGTTTTACAGGAAGTAAAAAAAATGGTTGATGATAATATCAAAAGAATAAAGGAGGGAAAACCATTAATAAGAAAAACTGGAGTGAACTTTTTTGTCATGGGATTAATAGACTTTAGAATACCGCTTTAGATTTTTAAATTGTCTGCGGAATATTTTTATCAATCATACAAGCAATCGATATCCTCGTAAAGAATGTGCAAATTTCGTATAAATAAACCAAGAAACCATACAAAAGACAAGGTATATATAATACAAAAGGGATGATTTGAAAGCTCATCCCTTTTGTAATTTAGTATTTTTAGAAATCACGATAAATTACTCAATTTCTTTTTTCTTTGGTCCCTGATCTTTTTTGCTCCATAGCCTATTCCAGCAGCAATCAATAAAGTAAGGCCACCATCGATAGGCGTATCAATATCATAATTATCAGGTGGGCCAGGTTGCGCATTTACTATCGTTGGAAAAGCAAAAAATATTAACAGCAATAAATGTAATACCAATACCTGTTTTGTAAAACGTCGGCTCATAGAATTTTCTATTATTAGGCAGTAGATATCCTGCTGGTTTTAATCAATCAAAATTAGCGTTTGTTTTCGGTCTTACAATAGCTAACCATCTACGGTGTTTCTTCACATATGCAAATATGTTGCCTGAAATATCTTTAAGCTTGCCCCGCCAACCTAAATAATTATAATACAATGGCCTGGTGAGGTTATGCTTCGTGGAATAAAGTACAGATCAAACAGTAAAATCCACAAATGACCCGCTAATCTATATAACTGACTATGTGACTTAATTATTGCATCTCACCCGGCTCGAGCTGGAAAATGAGCACTTATACTGTTAGATCAATCTTGCGTTAATTGTTCAATTTATGTTATTCAAAAAGTAATTCGCATCAAACACGATGATTAAGTATAGCACTGGAATATGCAAATGAGGAGCGTGATAAATACTTAGCGCAAGGGTTGCCTGCCTTTTAAAAGTTTACTTCAACTTATAAATCCCTTTATGAAGGTTGGCAACCCTTTAATCCCCTGCAACAATATTAAATACACCCAATGAGGATATCAATAAGACCAGCAAAGCTTTACCTTTAAACTTTCAAAATATTTACGATAGCAACTAACCCACCCAACAGCAATTAATCCTGAGCCTAATGTTTAAAAAATATCTCTAAGAGAACCATGAAATATCCCTTCTTCAGAATATTATCTTATACAGTGATCCTCGTCTTTTTTTTATACTGGACAAGTATTTTTATTTTGTCACTGCCTTCCATCAATGCAAAAACAACGATCACCAGGCATTTTCCCAGGTTTAGGGTCCTATTTCAAAACTCGTGGAAGTTATTTACACCACCCTTTACTTTTAATGACCGCCTGTATTTTATTGTAAGAGATCAACACAATCCCAACAGAGCAGACACGCTTGAAGTGCTGGAAGATATTGCATTACAAAAACAACGTAAAGCGCCTTTTAACCAGAGAGAAAATATTATTGACCATTCAGTCAATAATACTGTAACAAAATTAACAGGAATTATATGGCTGCATAAAAAAATGCCCTCCGGGGATATAGCAGGCAGCTCAGACACCGCATACATCTCCCGTGCCATTGCCGAAGCATCAGGCGATAAAAATTACCAAATTTATTTAGGCACGCTGAACAACTATTGTAAAAAGGTTTTAAAAGAAAAGAACATGGATACGGGCAGGGAAGTAAAAATGATCATTACCCAAAAAACGATCCGGCCCTTTAATGAAATGTCCAATAACGCTTTTTTGCAAAAAGAAACCGTGGTATTTGAAACCCCCTATAACCTGCTACGATAAATGATGGCCTCAACAATTAAATATTATATACACCTGCTGCAACAGGAAAATTACAAATCTTTCTACCTGGCATTTTTAAGGGTAGCTGTTAGTTGCTGGCTGTTGAAAGAGGTATGCATCAATTGGCAGAGCATGGACCTGTTGTATGGCGATGCTGTATTCGTTGTTGCTAAAAATAATTTGCTCAACCGGCTGCCGGGAGGGCAAGCCTGGGTCAGCGATCATTACATATGGTTCATTGTTTTATATATGCTGATAATTTTTTTAAATATCCTTGGTATCGGAAGATGGTTCACTGCCTTATTACTTTTTTTGTTCGTATATGTGCTGCAGCAAATGAACAGGTCGTTTCTTAATGGAGGGGATATAATGGCCCGGCTAGTATTGCTTTACATGGTTTTCGCCAACTCCTACCAGTATTTTGTATTGGTAAGGCAAAAAAAGATTGATGATGATCAGCAGCGCTTCAACAACCTGTTGAGTAATATGGCTGCCCTTTCTATCATGCTGCAGCTTTGTGTTGCCTATTTCGGATTGGGCTTGGCAAAGCTAAACAGTGAATTGTGGCGTAATGGAGAGGCGACTTATTATGCCTTGCAGATGGAGCGCTTTATAGGTACGCCGGTCAACCGATACATTGTCCAATACAAGTGGATCGACATTGCAAGCAATTATGCAGTATTGCTGTTTGAATTATCATTTCCTTTGTTAATATGGGTAAAAAAATTACGAAAGCCCTTATTAATCTCGGGTCTCCTGTTTCATTGCTGCATATATATTTTCTTAATGATCTATGGTTTCCAGGTTGTTTTTATCTTGATCTACGGGTTGTTTTTGCCCAACAATATGTGGTTGAAATTTTATAGAGGGATAATAAAAAATTGATTCACCCATTAGCGTCTTAAGAACTTATAAACTTTTAATTGGCTACGTTAATCAGGTGGTTCAATTTTGATATTTCAAATACCCTGTTTTGTTAGAAATTGTTTCTCACGTCGTGAAGACCTGGCGGGGAATAGCTTTTCCCAATTAACCACATTGATTACGTTGCAGGATGAAGTTTACACCTTTAAAAAAAGGTGTAAACTTTATGGTACATAGGTTCAATGGCGAAAGGCTAATGCTGATTCAATGTAGGTTACTGAAGCTTTCACGTACAGTCGCCAGGAAAAAGCATTACAAGACGCAAAGAAGGAACCCATCTCCTTTGCGTCTTTGCTTCATTGTTTCTTTGCATGATGCGAGTCCTAATTAGTAACCTGGCTTCATTTCATGTGTGTCAATTTTGACCAAAATAAAAAAATTGACACAGGTCTGTGTCATTTTTTTTAATAGATTTTTTTTTGTCACAAGGTTGTGTCATTTTTTTTGAAAGATTTTTTTTTGACACAGGGAGCTGACATTTTTTAAATATTTTTTGCTGCAAAAGATAATCATTGCAGCATTCCCGGCCGTAGATGCCACGTAAATCAAGTGGCACCTATGGAGCGTGGGGTTATAGATTGCATAAACGACATACAATGGCGAATGACAAACAGGTAAATAAAGTATGAGGGACAGGTTTTCTCGCCTGCGGAAAAGGAAACCAGGCAGCCAATAAAAAATATTTGCGAAAAATAGCTGTCCGCAAAAAAATGAGCTGACCGAAGGACTCGACGGAACAAAGTCGCTATTTTTTATGGGGAGGGTCCGGCGGCAAAATGAACTCTCCAAAAATTCCTTTCCGACGACCATTAAAGCACGTAGGGATTTCTTCAAAAGTTTTGTTGGAAATGGTTTCTCACGTTGTGAAAACCTGGCGGGGAATAGCCTTTCCCAATTAACCGCATTGATTACGTTGCAGGATAAAGTTTACACCTTTTTTTAAAGGTGTAAACTTTATGGTACATAGGTTCAGCTCCAGAGGAGCAACCTTTTTGTAGTATTTATTTTATGGAAAATCTATTCCGCAGGAGCAACCTCTTTAATTGCGACTACTGAAGGGGCGTACCTACGGCACGCAAGAGTTATTTTATATATTTCTACAAATAGGTAGCTCCTATAGATTCACCGTTCACCACCCCCTCACCTTACTATTTCAAATTCCCCAAGGCCTCTTTGATCCTTACCCATGCCCTTTCGATATTTGTCATGCTGTTGGCAAAAGAAAAACGTACGCAATTGGGTTCGCCGAATGCCTCTCCCATCACGGAAGAAACGTGGGCTGTATTGAGCAGGTACATAGAGAAGTCTGCTGAATTGGTTATTTTATTTTCACCATTTGATTTACCATAGTAGTAAGACACATCCGGGAAAATATAAAAAGCACCTTCTGGTTCTGTACATTTAAAACCGGGGATATCTTTGATCAGTTCCATTACCCTGGCTCTTCTCCTGGTAAATTCTTCTGTCATTTCAAACGATGGTTTCAAATCAGTGGTGAGCGCTACCACTGCGGCCTTCTGTGTTATAGAACATGTACCGCTGGTGAATTGACCCTGCAGTTTTTCGCAGCCTTTTGCAATATCTGTATTGGCGGCAATGTAACCAAGCCTCCAGCCTGTCATAGCAAAGCCTTTGCTTAATCCGTTGATGACAACCACCCGGTCTTTCAGATCACTAAATTGCGCAATGCTTTCATGCTTGCCTACAAAATTGATGTACTCATATATTTCATCTGAGATGATATAGAGCTGAGGATATTTTCTGAACACCACCGCCAGGGCCTCCAATTCTTTTTTGCTGTAAACAGCACCAGAGGGATTACAAGGCGAAGAAAAAAGGAAAACTTTTGATTTAGGAGTAATGGCAGCTTCCAATTGCGCAGGCGTTATTTTAAAACCGCTTTCCAAAGAAGTATGCACTTCTACCACAGTCGCCCTCGCTATTTTTACCAGCTCTGAATAAGTTACCCAGTACGGAGTAGGAATAATTACTTCCTCTCCTTCGTCTGCCAAGGCAAGGATCGTATTGGCAAGGCTTTGTTTTGCACCTGTGGAGGTAACTATATTTTCAGGTTTATAATCAAGGTTATTATCTCTTTTTAAGTTAGTGCATATTGCTTCCCTCAAATCCAGGTAACCGGATACAGGCGTGTAATGACTAAAGTTATCATGGATAGCTTTTACTGCTGCATCCTTAATGTGTTGAGGCGTATCAAAGTCAGGCTCTCCGAGGCTTAAATCAATTACATCGATTCCCTTGGCTCTCAGTTCACGGCCAAGTTTGGCCATTTTTAAAGTTTCCGGTTCAGAAAAACGGTCTAATAAAGAAGATAGTTGCATGAAGTATAATTTGAAGCGCAAAACTAAAAGAAAATGAATTGTAATCCACATTATTGTGAAATAAATTCAGCATTGTTTAAAACATTTCAATAATATTTGGAAATACTTTCGATTTTTTTAAATGACCGTCGATGATGGCAGCCCCAATGTAAATTAAATACAATACGCCCGTGCGATAGTATAACTTAAACCGATACACGCCGGTTTTGCATTGGCGAAGGGCAGGGAATTCATTGCTGGTCATGCCTGGAACCAAAGCTAAATTGAAGATATAAAGTACAAGGTAACTACAAAAGCTAAATTGGAACTGTCATGCCCAAACCAAAGCTGATAGCGAACTACAGCTCATGTTTGAATGTCCAGCCCTGACCTTTGCCAATGCATCATTGTTGTGCGTTCGCCTTTTTGATTCATAATCCTAAACTGATCAATTAATCTTATTGTTGCAGAACATCAGAATTTCGTTTTCGACAATTCTAATGTTGTTCAAAGTTTGGTTTAATATGAATAGCTGCTCTTGTTTTGATTTGTTAGAAAGATATGTATCAAACCTTTCGGTTTTAACTTGCTTCACTGAATCAAAGTAATGCGTTATAATTTTTGAATTGTTATCGAAGTCTTTATAAATTTCAGGGTCAATTCTTAAAATACTGCTCCTATATAAATCCAATTTCATATACATTGAGTCAGTATTATTTAAAACAGAATTCGATTTCAAATTGCCAATAGATTCCTCAACATAGTTATAAGTTTCTTTTGTTAGATATCGAAGTAAATCTGCTTTGGGTTCCCAGATTTTTGCATTTTGAGCAGTTTTTTCGTTTTGTAGTTTTTCTATTAAAATCTTAAAAAGACTGTCATTCTTATTTTTAAGTAAATCAGTGGAAAATGTCAAGCTATCGTTTAAAGCTTTCAAATTACTATAACTTGACTTATTTTTATTCGAACATGAATAAAGCAATATTGCAATTGTTAGGAA
Source organism: Ferruginibacter sp. (assembly GCA_039922375.1). Classification (GTDB taxonomy): domain Bacteria; phylum Bacteroidota; class Bacteroidia; order Chitinophagales; family Chitinophagaceae; genus Ferruginibacter. The sequence continues at coordinate 16,189 of JBDSAA010000065.1, read as the reverse complement.
CGATAATGTTATTCTCATTCTTGCGAAAGTTTTATAACTGTGAGGATTTTAGGTGACGCACAACGCATACATTGACGAACGATAACTCAATATTTTATTCTGTTGCAGTTTTACCGGTCGTACTTAAAGATCATAGGCGACAGATCAGCGACAGCTTTCCTATTTCTTTTTAACTCATGCTCATAAATCACCTGTCCAGCATGTTTCATAAATGGGAGGCCTGTTGATTCATAATCATACCGGTCATCGTTTAATATCCCATCCGTATTGCAATAAATAGTTGCTGATAAAAAGAACTCAATTTTTTTGTCATAGTCAATAATATAAGCCACATCGGTCAGTTGTCCATAAGCATCTCCTACCTTATTGAAGATGCGCATATTCTTTGGCAGAGCCCCTTTCTCTGAACCGAATAATAAAAATTTGCCATAGGCAGGCCAATAATTGCTGCTATCAGCTGAGTAAGGTGGAAAGGTGCTTTCGACCGGTAGCTGGCTCATATATTTCAACAAAAAATTCCTGTCATCAGCCGTTAAATTAAACCGTTGTCCGGCGGGCACTTTATTAGGAAAAACCAGGCTGATCAGAATAGTATGGAGCCCTTCGAGGCTGATCCTGTTTTTTGCAGAAAAGTCCATTGGCTCATTGATCAATTTTCCATCTTTATAAAATCCTTTTCCTGCAGAATCATTCCTTTGCACATATGCTGTGCTGTTAACCTGGGTGGGCTGATCAAATAAAATATTGTTTTGAGCATCTAAAAATTGAACCGGGTTGGTATGCCTGTTTTCATCGGGTGAGAGAAATATGTTGAGCCGATGCAAGAACTGTGCATCGCCATATCCTCTTTTATGCAACTGTTCATTGATGTATTGCTGGCCCAGGAATTCGTAGAGGCGGTTGTAAGCGTCATTGTCGCTTACCATCATAATTTTTTTAATGTATTGGGCAATGGTGGGTTTCCCCGAAAATGCAGTGGGATCATTGTATACCGGTGTTTGACCGCTGTAACCTTGCCCGGTGATCATCGTTGTATTGCGATCAACCCCCTTGATTTTTAACTCGTTTAGCTTTTGTAATGCCAGGATGCTGACAGGAAGTTTGACAGTGGAAGCCGGATAAAAATACTTAGCGGCATTCAGGTTAAAATAATAGCTTTTTAAGGCTGCGTTCCCATTGGCACCCCTGTCTACCTGGGTGTAGATCAATTGTACATTCCAATCCTTCCGGTTGCGAAGGATCGTATCGAAATATTGGGGGTATTTTGCCAGGATATCTTCTAAAAAAGCATCAGTACGAGTGCTGTCTTTTGGCACGGGTGCCGTCATTTCTACCGGTACATCAGGCATGGCAACCGGCAGCTTTTTTGTGGAGGAACAGGAAGATAAAAGGCACATACCTATAAGGACATTTATGCTGATTGGATTTTTTAAGAACATATATATTATTTACCGGGCAAAATTGCTGAAAATCTAAATAACGACCCCACTTTGTCAAAGAGTTTTTCCCCTATCTTTGCAAACTTCTAAAAAATTAACAAATAGCTTCTAAAAGTAACCAATTATGAAATTGAAAGGCTTAGTTTGGTTTTTCACCATTGCCCTTATTTTTATCTCCCTTTGGGAATTATCTTATACCTGGGTAATACGAAATTATGAGGGCAAAGTAAAAGTGCAAGCCGAAAGATATGTAAGGTCCCAATCTCCTGGGGTTAAAGGCGACGATAAAGAGGCGCTGGTAAAAAACCGGATGCAGCGCATATTAGACAGCACAAGAGACAAAAGCATTTATCCCATCTTTGGTACTACCTATCAAAAATGTAAAGAGAATGAACTGAAACTTGGTTTGGACCTGCAAGGTGGTATGAGTGTTACCATGGATGTAAGCCTGGAAGGTTTGCTAAAATCAATGAGCAATAATCCCAAGGATCCGGCACTCTTAAAAGCTATACAAACAGCAAAGGCACAAAAGATTAACAGCAACGCGGATTTCATTAGTTTATTTACTGCTGCTTACAGGGAACAAAATCCGGGTACCAAACTAGCTTCTTTGTTTGCCGGTGCAGGAAAACAAATAAAAATTACAGACAGCGATAATGCAGTAACCGATCAGATACGCAGTACTGCAAAGGGTGCGATCCGGGAGACGTATAAAATATTGGTAAAGCGTATTGACAAATTTGGATTGGCAAGCCCCACCATCAACCTTGATGAGAACCGAGGTGTAATAAATGTAGAGCTGGCTGGTATTACAGACAAAGAAAGGGTTCGGAAATTATTACAGGCCAGTGCCAATCTCCAGTTTTGGGAAGTGTATAATATTAATGAACTGGCGGGTCCGCTGCAAATTGCTGATAAAGCAGTAAGCGAATATTTAAGCGGCATCAGCGCTACCGATACCACGCAAAAAAGTGCGGTTGATTCAGCAAAATTGCTCGCTAATCAAAATGCGTTTTTTAAAGTGATCAATCCAATACAGGGACAACAAGACCCTAAAACAGGAAAAACTTTTTTTGGTGCTGCTATTGGTAGCATTGCCTTGAAGGATACCGGTACATTCAATCAGTACATGAGCCTGGAAGGGGTAAAGAACAGTTTACCCGGCGATGTGAAATTTTTGTTAGGCGTGGAAGAGAAAGCTCCAAAGAGCAACCTGCGTTACTATCCTTTATATGCCATCAAAACCATTCCGGGAACTGATAAAGCGAAACTGGAAGGTGAAGGCGTAGAAGAGTCGAGTCAGAGTTTTGATGACAGGGGCCGTCCGTCCATTAAAATGCAGATGACAAATGTGGGTGCAAAAACATGGGCAAGAATGACCGCAGATAATACCAATCGTCCTATCGCTATCGTATTGGATGAGGTTGTTTATTCGGCTCCCAATGTAAACGGCCCTATTGAAGGCGGCAGTTCCGAAATATCCGGCAGTTTCACTACCGAAGAAGCGCAGGATCTTGCTAATATTTTAAAATCAGGTAAAACAAATGCCCCTGCTAAAATTGTGGCCGAGCAGATAGTAGGCCCTACCCTTGGCAAAGCCGCCGTTAACGGTGGTATGATGGCATTTGGAATAGCATTCCTGGTAATTTTCGGTTTAATGCTGGTGTATTATAACAATGGTGGTTGGGTTGCCAATATTTCATTGATATTAAATTTACTTTTCACCATCGGTGTATTGAGTGCCATGGGCTTCACGCTAACAGCCGCCGGTATTGCAGGTTTGGTGTTAACCATTGGTATGGCCGTGGATACTAACGTTATCATATTTGAAAGGATCAAGGAGGAACTTACAAAAGGCAAGTCATATCCTCAGGCCGTCAATGACGGTTACCGGCGTTCACTGGCTCCCGTTATTGATGCGCACGTTACCACTTTACTTACCGCTATCATCCTGGCCTATTTTGGCCTTGGCCCTGTGTTAGGCTTTGCCACTACGCAGATCATTGGTATCCTGTTGTCCTTATTCTGTGGAATTTTGGTATCAAGATTGATCACTGATTTCTGGACAAATAAAAACCGCCACTTTAATTATTTTACAGGCATTTCAAAACGCGTATTTAAGCACGCGAATTTTCAATTCATTCAATACAGGAAAGTAGCTTATGGTATTTCAATGGTAGTATTACTGTTAGGCATTGGTTCTTACTTCAACAGCTTTCATTATGGTGTTGAATTTAAAGGTGGACGCAGTTACACGGTTGAATTTCCACAAGCTGTTTCCAATGAAGATGTACAGGATGACCTGAGAAAATCACTGGAAGGCGATTTCCCAATCATCAAAACCGTTGGTGATAACAGGCATTTAAATATCACTACATCTTACCTCATCGGCCAAGAGAATGCAGACGATGCAGTACAAACAAAATTGTATGAAGGATTAAAGAAAGTGTTGCCAAATGTGACCTATGAAGCGTTTTCAAAAAATAATATACAAAGTTCACAAACGATTCAGCCTACTATTTCTGCCGATCTTAAAGCGGGTGCCATCAAAGCTATCATTTTTGGATTGCTGGCTATCTTTATTTATATCTTCATCCGTTTTCACGACTGGAGGTATTCTGTAGGAACCATCGTAGCATTGCTGCATGATGTACTTGTAATGCTTGCAGTATTCTCCTTCTTAAAAAACGTAGTGCCTTTCCCGTTGGAAATTGATCAGCACTTTATTGCTGCTATATTAACCGTGATAGGTTTTAGTATGAATGATACGGTTATTGTATTTGACCGTATCCGTGAGTACAGCAAGGGTTCTAAAGCAAGTGAAAAAGGCAAAATCATCAACCGTGCAATCAACGATACGCTAAGCCGTACAGTGATGACATCATTAACTGTGTTTTTAACCCTGTTGATCTTATTCATCTTTGGTGGCGAGGTTACACGAGGTTTTGCCTTTGCGATGCTGATCGGTGTGGTTACCGGTACGTACTCGTCTATTTTCGTGGCAGCACCCATACTGGTTGATTTTGCAAAAGACAAACCATTGGGTGAAGCAGAGCTGATCAGCAGTGATAAGCCTGTGGTAAAAGCTGAAAAAGTAGTTGCTAAAAAAGCATAGGATTTGAATCACAACATATAAAAAAAGCCCGTTCAACAAATGAACGGGCTTTTTTATGAGTTATCAGCAACTAATGATAATATACGCTGGTAATTAACCTTTCGATTTACTCCAGGTTTTCAAGATCATTTAGATCTTTTGAGCGTCCGGCAGACTTTTTTGCTTCAATGAGATCATTTTTGTGAATAGTTCTTATTTTAAGATTTTCATCTTCGAATATCACTGATTTTTTATAACAGTCTTCAAAGTTAAGTCCCTTAACCTTTACCATCAGATCAATGGCAACTGGGGGTACCCCAAAGGTAAATACGTGCCAATTTGGATGACTGAGAAAGTTAGCTTCTGTCATGTCAAAAACAGGCATGCCAAATTGATAAAAGGCCTTTTGTATTTTTGAATAATTATCGGTAGTTCGCTCGACCCAGATATCCATGTCCCCAGTTGTACGGGCGTATCCATGTAGTATTACAGAAAAACCGCCAACGAGGAGGTATTTTACCTCCTGGTCATTTAATGCTGTTAAAAAATCCCTGAAATCATCATTAAATATATTTCCCATCAGCGTTTTCTTGTGCGGGCGTTAAATTTTGTTCTGTCCAACCGTTGAGGTTCATTTTCCGGATAATTAAATGCTACGCTGTTTAAATAAAACGCGGCACGGAGCCTTTCCTGCCAGGTTAATTTTTTATAGAAGGATGCATGATCAGCTGCGGCTGCGGCTGTTTGAGCTTTAAACTTGGTACGATCTAAACGATAGGAGGCCATTGGTTAAATATAGTATGATTTACTTAAGTAATCAAACGATAACGCTAATCAAAATCATGCGCACAAAAAAAGGGAAGCAACATGAGCTTCCCCTTTTATTATTAAGAATTAAACCGCAAACGAAGTTCCGCAACCACAGGTCTTGCTGGCATTGGGATTATTGAATGTAAATCCCCTTGAATTCAGCCCGCCTTGCCAGTCCACCTCCATCCCCATCAAATAAATACCGTGGTTTTTTTCCATGATGCAAGGAATTCCCTCTATTTCGAAATGCTCATCTTTTTCGGTTGGCGCATCAAAACCAAGTATATAGGTCATGCCGCTGCAGCCGCCTCCTTTCACTCCCAGCCTTAATAAATTATTCTTATCAAAATCTTCTGCGCTCATCAATCGCCTGATCTCTTGTATCGCACCTGGTGTCAATTTAACCGGTGTTGTTATTTCAGTTTCCATAAATCCTTTTGTTTACACAAAGGTATCAACATTTTAAAATCGGCAGTGCCGGGCATTTTTCGAAACAAGGAATTTTATTACTTGCCTCGTTGTATTTTTGCAAAAAAAATATGTTATTATTTGAAGTCGGATATATGGAAATACAGGGAATGGCAACTGTTATTCTCTTTGGATTCATTTTTTACCTGATGACTGAATTTCGGATGCTGAAAACAGAGATCATGACCAAACAACCAGCTCCGGCAAGTAACCAGTTACCTTTACAAGCCTATGAGCGGCTTAGTTTATTCACCGACAGGGTTACTTTAAAGAACCTGGTATCCCGGATGCATACGATGAGCCTCACCGTAGCAGAACTACAGGCAGGCATGATCGAAACGATCAAAAACGAATACGAACACAATATAACCCAGCAAATTTATGTAAATCCGGAAGTATGGAAGGCGGTGACAAAGATGAAAGAGCAAAACATTTATATCATCAACCACCTGGCCGCAACATTACCAGCACAAGCAAATGCAATGGAGTTGAGTAAAATGATCCTGGAGTATAGCATGAAAGCCAACGCTGAATTAGGCCCTATTGTATTGGATGCAATTCAATTTGAAGTAAAGAAATTGATCTAGCGGAGGGGGATTGGTGAATGGTGAATGCAATTGTGAATACTATCAGCAACCAACTTTTGTCAGAACCATGATTTCTATGATTAAATGATTTAAATGATTTTGACCGTCCGTACAGGGTTACAATCTTGTTTTTACGTTCAACCTCGACCTTCAACAATCAACCATCAACAATCAACAATCAACCTTCAACCTTCAACCATCAACCATCAACCTGCTACCTTCAACCTTCATCCCGTCTTCTCATATGAAAAAAAAACTCACTGATTCAGGAATTGAAATAAAGAAAGTTTATACCATCAATGACTTCCCAAAGCCATCAGGTGAGTTGCCCGGCGAGTTTCCGTTTACCCGTGGTGTGCAGGCAGATATGTACCGCGGAAAATTGTGGACGATGCGCCAATACGCCGGTTTTAGCACAGCTGAAGAAAGCAATAAACGCTACCACTATTTATTATCCCAGGGTGTAAATGGATTAAGTGTAGCTTTCGATCTGCCCACACAGATCGGTTATGATAGCGACCATGCTTTATCTGAAGGCGAAGTAGGTAAAGTAGGTGTGGCCATCGATTCACTGGAAGATATGGAAGCATTGTTTAAAGGCATCCCGTTGCAGGACATAACCACTTCCATGACGATCAATGCAACCGGCTTTATTCTGTTGGCTTTTTATATTGCCCTTGCAAAAAAGCAGGGTGCCGACCTCAGCAAAATTTCCGGCACTATCCAAAATGATATTTTAAAGGAATACGCAGCACGGGGCACCTATATTTATCCACCCAAGCCATCCATGCGCATCATCACGGATATTTTTGAATGGTGTGCCAGCGAGGTTCCTAAGTGGAATACAATCTCTATTTCGGGCTACCATATCCGTGAGGCGGGCAGTACGGCCGTGCAGGAGATTGCTTTTACCTTGAGCAACGGCAAGGCATACGTGAAAGCAGCCATTGAAAAAGGAATGGACATCAATGTGTTTGGCAAACGCCTCTCCTTCTTTTTTAATGCACACAATAATTTATTTGAAGAGGTAGCGAAATTCAGGGCCGCAAGAAAAATGTGGGCGTTGATCATGAAAGCGCTGGGCGCCACGGATGACAAAGCCATGATGCTGCGCTTTCATACACAAACCGGCGGGGCAACCCTTACCGCACAACAACCATTGAATAACGTAACAAGGGTAGCGATACAAACCCTTGCGGCAGTACTGGGAGGAACCCAAAGTTTGCATACCAACGGCTACGATGAAGCGCTGAGCCTGCCCACAGAAGAAGCCGCCGGCATAGCCTTGCGTACACAGCAAATTGTAGCGTTTGAAAGCGGCGCACCAGATACCGCGGATCCATTGGCTGGCAGTTATTTCATTGAAAACCTTACCAGCGAAGTGGAAACCCATGCATGGGAACTGATAGCGAAAATCGATGCAATGGGCGGCAGTGTGCCAGCGATCGAGCAAGGTTTTATGCAAGATGAAATTGCCCGGAGTGCGTACGAATACCAGCGGCAAATTGAAAGTGGCGAAAAGATCATTGTCGGTGTAAACAAATTTCAGTCTGTTGAAAGCTATACTGTTCCTGGCTTTAAGATCAACGACAATATAAGGCAGGTGCAAATAGACCAGGTAACTGCACTAAAGGCAAAAAGGGATAATACCAAAGTGCAGGAGTGCCTGCAACAAATAAATGAAGCTGCAAAAGGTACCACTAACCTGATGCCCCTGGTGGTAGAAGCGGTAGAAAATTATTGTACGCTTGGAGAAATTTCTGACGAACTGAGAAAGGTTTTTGGCGAGTATAAGTAATACCTAAAGCATGCTGAAAATTTAAAATTGTTTGTCCAGGCATCATCTTTCATAGCAGCATCCTTAAGTTATTTATTCCCGGTTGGATATGTGTGCTGCGTCGGGACGCCCTTCTTTACAACTAGTATTTTTGGTCCGGGCTGAGAAGCATTGAGGATCATTGTTGCATCGCCCTCTTGTACTTTTACAGCCATTGGCAACTTTAATTGCGTTATAAAGTGGACTGGTTTACCCTCTTCAACCGCTGCCGGGGTTTTCAACCGTCGTCAGGTTTGGGCTGTAGTTACCGGGGAAAGTAAAGCATGTTATAACCAACGAAAAACTATTTCCACAACCCCGACGGCGGTTTTCCGCCCCGTCCGCGGTTGATGGTAGATTCTCTTTTCAGCAAAATTTGCCTATTGAAAATGACTAATAAAGTTTGCAGGTGTAATGAGCGAAATATAGTTTTAAAACCTTTGCAGAAAATCCGCCGATAAAACACACGCCTTTTATTCATTCGAAAATAAGGTAATAAGGTTATGCCTCTACTGAGCTTTGCTCACGACGGATTAACACACGGGTTTAAATAATGCTTATTTCAATACAGCGGATAGCTTCTTTTCCAATGCAGGGCCACGAAGATTTTTCCCTATAATTTTTCCGTTTGGATCTATTAAGAAATTTTGTGGGATACTGGCTATCTGAAATTGCTGCGCTACCGAATTAGTCCAGCCCTGCAAATCACTTATATGGCCCCAATTAAGTTCGTCCATTCTTATGGCATCTATCCAGGCGGGCTTGGCCTTGTCTAAGGAGACGCCCAGCACGGTAAAATTCTTATCCTTAAATTTATTATAGTTGGCAACTACGTTTGGATTTTCCTGGCGGCAGGGCCTGCACCAGCTTGCCCAAAAATCTATCAGCACATATTTGCCCCTGTACGATGCAAGGCTAACGGGTTTACCGGAAGTATCGGCCTGCGTAAAATCTGCCAGTACAGTACCAATTGCATTTTTCCTTGACTCTGCAATTTGCTGGGCCAGGTAATTACCCATGGGTGAATTCTTTACATCAGCAGTTAACAGCTTATATAGCTCTTCTGTTTTGTCCGCCTCATCCGATAATTGGCTATACCTGATAATGGCCAGCGGAGCAATAAAAGAACCCTTGTTTTGTTTTACAAAATTCTCAGTAGCACTCATAGCGCCTGCATTGGCAACGGAATCGTACCCGGCATTTTCAGCGAATAGCTTTTGATATGGAGATAACAATGAGGTAAATTTATCGTAATCCGCATGAGATGGCGAACCAGATACTATTGGGTTTTCAAGGGACTCTTTGGCTGCGTTAACAGTTATTGCGCTATTATCCAAAAACAACGTGATGTAAGGAGGTTTTTTATCAACTAAAATGACCTTGAAATCAGGTGTCGTTACTTTTCCTCTAAATGTAAATGAATTTTTCTTAAGGGTTGTTTCAGATTCCGGGGCACCGGTTTGGCCATTTAGTAAAGCCACACTGGTGCCTTCGGGAAAGCCTTTGATAATTCCATTTATGATGAAGCCATTGAGTGGCTGAGCTTCCTTAACTTTTACAGGTGAAGCCTGTATTTTAACAGATTTTGCCGTTTTTGCCTTTGTGACAGTTTGAGCAAAAGCAGCAGCAGGTAAAAGGAATGCGAAAAGGAAAACTTTTTTCATGGTAATTATTTGAGGGCGCAATATAATTTGTTTTGAGGGTAAAGCGCTACCCAAGCACGCTATTTAGGAATTCTTTAGTAGACTGGTCAATATCAGTTGACCCTTCCAACGCCTTGATATAAGCGCTGCCGATGATGGCTCCGTTGGTATATTGGCAGGCAGCCAGGAAAGTCGATCTGTCCTTTATCCCAAACCCAACCAATATTGGATTGTTCAGTTTCATTTCACTTAATTTTTTAAAATACATTTGCTGGTCTTCGATAGCTTTATTACTTCCAGTGGTAGAAGATGAAGAAACGGCATATAAAAAACCGCTGCTTAACCCGTCTATCTTCTTCACTCTTTCTTCGCTGGTCTCGGGAGTCACCAAAAATACAAACCGAAGGTTGTACTTATCAAAAAGCTGGTGGTATTCAGTTTCAAATTCGTACATGGGTAAGTCGGGTAAAATAACCCCATCCACTCCTGCTGCTTCTGCATCCATACAAAATTTCTCCAGGCCATATTGAAGGATGGGATTCATGTAGCCCATCAAAATAATGGGAATATGAATATTGCTTCGTGTATTTTTCAATTGCTCAAATAATACGGGAATGCTCATTCCGTTTTCCAACGCTAGCATGTTACTTTGCTGAATTACAGGCCCATCGGCAATGGGGTCACTGTAGGGCATACCAATTTCTATGATGTCGGCGCCATGCTCCTGCAATGAAGTCAATACCTCATTGATACTGTCCAAATGAGGGTAACCTGCAGTACAATACACATTTAATACCTGCTGTTTTTTTCGCTGAAATAGCTGATCAATTCTGTTCATCGTGAATGGTCAATGGTGAATGGTGAATGGTGAATTTATGTCGTCTACTTAAAATTATTTAACCTTTCTCCCAATGGCGCTAAGAAAAAATACAAGTCGCAAAGATCAAATTAGAATCCTTGCGTCTTTGCTCCTTTGTTTCTTAGCGTGAAATTCCTTAAAGAAGGTATGAACTGTGAATTTGTTAATGATGAATACTTATAGATAAATCGCTTAGTGACGGAACTATTTTATAAATTATTATTGTACTTACTGATTGCACACTCATTATTGAACATTGAATATTGAGTATTGAGCATTGCTCATTAAATATGGAGCAGGCCCATTGACCACCGACCATTCACCAACCTCATCCGATCATCAACTCTAATTTAATATCCGACCTTTTGTAAATTGAATTTGTTATGGGCACTTCTTCAAAGCCGTACTTTTTGTATAAATGTATGGCAGGGTGCAGTTTTGTATTTGAATATAAAATTATTTTGGCGGCGTTTAGTTCCTTTGCCATCGCAATACAATACTCCATCATTCTGTTGCCGATCTTCATTCCCTGGAATTTTTCCGATACTGCCATTTTTGATAACTCGTATACATTGTCCTGTTCTTTCAGCAGCGCAAAGGTTCCGGCGATTTCCTCATTGAGTTTTGCAAAAAATATATGGCCGCCTTTATCAATAAAAAATTGTCTTGGATTGCCCAGCATTTCATGGTCAATAGGCTCTACAACAAAATATTTTTCCAACCAGTCGGTATTCAACCTGGTAAAATGTGTTGCAAGCTCATCGCTGAATGGAACAATTTCAATATTTGTTTTTATCTCTGTCACTTGATATGTTTCATGTAAGTTGCCATATCCTTGTCTCCCCTTCCGCTAAGACAAATTACTATTACATCGGTTTTTTCAAATTGCATATCCTTTAAAACGGAAAAGGCATGTGCGGTTTCCAACGCAGGAATGATGCCTTCCGTTTTACTTATTTCAAAGGCAGCCAGCAGTGCTTCTTCATCTGTGGCACTCATAAAAGTACCACGTCCGGTGGCGTACAAATGCGCATGCAGCGGGCCTATGCCGGGATAATCCAGGCCGGCTGAAATGCTGTGTGGTTCCACTACCTGGCCGTCTTCTGTTTGCATCAGCAGGCTTTTGCTGCCGTGTAAAATTCCTGGCTTTCCCAATTGCGTCGTAGCCGCACTCATACCACTTGCAATGCCACAACCTGCAGCCTCCACGGCTACCAACTTCACTGACAGCTCATCCAGGAAATGATAGAAGGCACCAGCGGCATTACTACCGCCACCCACACACGCAATTACATGGGTTGGTAATTCGCTGCCCGTTTTTTCAAATAATTGCTTTTTAATTTCTTCGCTTATCACACTCTGGAAACGGGCCACCATATCAGGGTAAGGGTGCGGCCCCACTACGCTGCCGATGATGTAATGCGTATCTACGGGGTTGTTGATCCAGTCTCTTATCGCTTCATTGGTTGCATCCTTTAAAGTTTTACTCCCACTCAATGCCGGTACTACAGTGGCACCCAGCATCTTCATTCGTGCTACATTGGGTGCCTGCCTTTCAATATCTTTTTCGCCCATATACACGATGCACTCGAGGCCCTTTAGCGCACATACGGTAGCGGTGGCTACGCCATGCTGGCCTGCTCCGGTTTCAGCGATGATCCTCTTTTTTCCCAGCCTTTCAGCAAGCAGTATTTGCCCAATGGTATTGTTGATTTTATGGGCACCGGTATGGCAGAGGTCCTCCCTTTTTAGATAAATTGAAGCGCCATGTTTTGCACTTAGCCGTTCAGCTAAATACAGTGGTGTTGGCCGTCCGACATAATCTTTTAATAATTGTGCGAACTCCTCCTGAAAGGCAGGATCGTACATGATCTGCAGGTATTGCTCCTGCAATTGCTTCACATTTGGATACAACATTTCAGGAATAAACGCACCTCCGAAATTGCCGTAATAACCATGCTCGTTGATTGAAAATTTATTTTCTTTTGTTGCCATCATTGTATTCGGTTTACTACGTTGAAGGAGATCATTACATGTAAAAATTGCCTGATAAATTTTTATGTCGCAGGTTCAAAGTTTACACTTTTTTAAAAAGATGTAGACTTTATACGAGCAGTTTTTTTAGGGTGGTAAAAGATCACCATTGATACGCAGTACAAGTGTGCGACGCCACTGCAGCTAAATCATGGAACCGATGCCCGGACAAAAAAATAACCCAAGTTCAAAGTTTACACCTTTTTGAAAAGCTGTAAACTTATACGATCAGTTCCAAAAATTTCAGGTCCATCCATCGGTCAAACTTATACCCTACTTCTTTAAAATGTGCCACCTCGATAAAGCCAAACTTTTTATGGAGTAGTATACTGGGCTCATTGGACGCCTCTATTCCTGCTACGATAGCATGTAAATTCAATTCCTTTGCTGCATCAATAAGTGGTTGCATTAATAAATTTGCAATGCCCTTGCCCCTATGCGTTGCTGCTACATACACTGAATTTTCCACTGTAAAACGATAACCCGTCCATGGGCGAAAGGGCCCGATGGTACTGAATCCCGCCAGTTCATTTTCGTATTCGGCAACAAATACCGGGTAGCCCTGCTCCTTTTTTAATGCAAACCATTCCTGCCTCATCTGTAGCGTATGCGGGTCATTGTGCCACACCGCAGTTGTGTTCAGGATGATCTCATTGTATATCTCCAGCATTGCCGGTAAATCATTTTCGTTTGCTAGCCTTACGTGGATCATACAATATTTTTGAAAGCAGCCTGTATTATTTTAATCCTTGTTTTAGTTTGAGCAACAAAGCCATGTCCTTTACGCCAGGGCTCTTTTCAAAGCGGCTGTTTATATCTATTCCAAAATAATCCGGATGTTTAAATGCCTTGATTTTTGCCACATCTTCTACACTAATGCCGCCGCCCAGAAAGAAAGGTTTTTCAATCTTGCTTTTGCTGATCAGCTTCCAATCAAATTTTTCACCGGTGCCACCGGCGAGTCCGACTTTGGATGCCGTATCAAATAAATAATAGTCGCATACATCATCATAATCTGCAACCATTTCGTCAATGGAACCATTTTCATTTCCTACGGAAAAAGCTTTTATGACTTCCACATCATCTGATAACTGTTCGCACAATGCCGGTGTTTCTTTACCATGCAACTGCACTACATCCAGGTCGTAGTCTTCCACCATTTGTATAATTTCTTCGTAGGGAGCATCTACAAATACGCCTACTTTTTTTACGTCAAAATCAGTAGACTGCAGTTCTTCTTTCGAAATTTTTCCTACTACATACCGGGGCGATTCTTTGTAAAATATCAGTCCTGCAAAATCAATGTTCAAACCATCTAACTGTTGTAATTGTTTTAGTTGTGTGATACCACATACTTTGATATTCATTCGTTCTCTTTTTTCTGATTATTAAATTGTTGAATAAAGTTTTTTATCAGTTCCATGTTTTTTATGCCAGGCATTGATTCAAATTTGCTGTTGATATCTATTGCAAATAATGCTTTCGCCTCAGGTCTGGATTCAAAGTCTTTTAATTTATCCACATCACCCGGCTCGATGCCACCGCTTAAAAAATAGGGTTTGCCAACGGATACATCCTTAAGCTTGTCCCAGTTGAATTTTTTACCGGTGCCGCCATACCCGGCGCCTTCTGTATCAAACATAAACATATCACACACATCCATATACTCCCGGATCCTCCAGCCGATATTATCAGTGTCGCTGATGCGGAAAGCTTTTACCACGGAAATATAGTCCGCTATTTTTTCGCAGTATTTGGCTGTTTCATCGCCGTGCAACTGTACCATATGCAGCCTGCATTCATCCACCATGTGCAACACATCTTCGATGGATGCATTTACGAACACGCCGACCTTGTTGGTATTATTTTCTTTTTTTATCTGTGTGGTGGTCATATGCCGCAACACATACCTTGGTGATTTAGGATAAAAGATCAGGCCTGCAAATGTTGCGCCTACCTCAGGCAGCATATCCAATTGTTCTACCTGGGTGATGCCGCATACTTTTACTCTCATTATACTTTTGCTTTTAATTGATGAACAAAGCCGGCAAAAGCAATCGTTGGATCAGGTTGTTTCATAAAATTCTCACCGATTAAAAAGCCTTTAAATCCTGCCTGTCTCAAGATACAAATAGTTTCAACATCGCTGATGCCACTCTCGGCAATTTTGATTTTACCTGCCGGTATTTTTTTGCTCAGCTCAATGGAACGGTTTATATCTACTGTAAAAGTTTTAAGGTCACGGTTATTTACACCCACTATTTCGGTCTCATCGCAAATATGGCCTAACTCCTCTTCAGTATGTATTTCCAATAGTACTTCCAACTGTAATTTTTTTGCAAACACTGCAAGCTCTTTTACCCGTTCCGGTGTAAGGCAAGCTGCAATTAACAGGATCACATCTGCACCTATTGCCCTTGCTTCTGTTACCTGGTATTCGTCAATCATAAAATCTTTACGCAAGATGGGAATGTTATTTACCCTTGCCTTTTCAACATCTGCCGCAGTGCCACCAAAAAAATATTCATCCGTAAGAACAGACAGGCAACTTGCTCCATGCAATGTGTAGGCAGCAGTAACTTCTGCAACATCCGCAGTGGCATTGATAATTCCCTTAGAAGGAGATTGACGTTTGAACTCGGCAATGATGCCCGTCTTAGTATCATCCAGCAGAAACTGCTTTAAAGAAAATGTTGGTCTGGTAAAAAAAGGGCTTTGCATTAATTGATCAACAGTCACCTTTGCTTTAGCGTCCGCTACTTCAAGTGCTTTATGTGCTATTATTTTATCTAAAATATTCATTGTAAGATTATGTAGTGATACTGATACTTGATGCCGGATGCTGGATGCTGGATACTGGCCACTCTGCCTCTCTTCACGATTCACCATTGACCATTGACCATTGACCATCACCCCTACGCACACAGCTTTCTCATTGCACCCAATGCTTTGCCGCTTTCCAGGCTTTCTACGGCAAGCTGGTAACACTCATCATAGTCTGCATATTTCCCTGTGCATTGCAATGCCATTGCTGAGTTGGCGAGTACTACCGCGTTTTGCGCCCACGTGCCGTTCCCTTCCAGAATCGTTATAAATATTTTCGCTGCTTCCTCTACTGTATTTCCACCATAAATATCAATTGCGCTAACGGTTCGTTTACCCAATTGCTCTGCACTCATTATTTTTTCACCTTCGTTGGTAATCACCTTCGTGTCGCCGGTTAATGAAATTTCATCATAGCCATCCAACCCATGGATGATGGTAAAATTGCTGTCGGATTGCTGCAATAAATAATTGTAGATTCTTGCCATCTCCAAATTATAAACACCTACCAGCTGGTGTTTGGGAGCCGCCGGATTTACCATCGGGCCCAGCATATTAAAAAAAGTACGAACGCCTAAATTTTTACGAATAGGGCCTACTACTTTTAATGCAGGAT
>JBDSAA010000064.1:0-47102 GCA_039922375.1 Ferruginibacter sp. | reverse complement strand
ACCGGGCATAAAAATGGCAAGTTACTTACATCGCACCGCTCAACCATTTACCCTTGCTACCTTCCGGTCCTGGGGGAGTTCAACAGGAGCTGGCCGTATAAGACTTGCCGGTGCAAATATAAGGCAGCAAGATTAAAACAATCGATAAAAAATTATTTTTTGTTAGCCAATATTTGTTTACGTGCCGTGACCAATGAGCACAACAAAAATTACATTACAATGCAATAAACCATTGTATTTTTTATTTTGCCATAAAAAAAATATGTACAAGAGTGCGACGCCCATGAAGATGCGTATAGATTTTGAGCCGGGACAATTATTTTTTATTTTTTAAAGCTTTATACCTTGCCATGGCTTCCACAAAATAATAATCTGCATACGTCAGCGGGGTGTCTATCTCAGTTTTTTGTGGCATGTGGCCCACACAATGTTTTAATATGAAACCGCCATTTGTTCCAACTGCTGCTTTATAGGTATTACCGGATAATGAGCGTAGCATAGCCTCTGCTGTTGCCAGGTAGGAGGCAGATTTTTTTTTATCTGCATAGCCACTTAATTCAATCAATGCACTGGCCGTAATAGCACCGGCTGATGCATCCCGCAATGCACCGGGAATACCGGGTGCATTGAAATCCCAGTAAGGGATTTTGTCAGCGGGCAGGTTTGGATGATTTAATATAAAAGCAGCAATGTTATTGGCCTGCTGCAGGTATTTTTCGTCTTTTGTTTCCCTGTACATAACAGTATAACCGTATAAACCCCATGCCTGCCCGCGGGCCCACGCTGACTCATCGGCTGCTCCTTGTGCTGTCTTCTTTTGTTTTGCTTCACCGGTAGCAGCATCATAATTGATTACGTGATAAGAACTGTAATCGGGCCTGAAATGATTTTTCATGGTTGTATTAGCATGGGTAACTGCAATTTTGTAAAATGAAGAATCACCGCTTACACGGGTGGCCCAAAATAACAGTTCGAGGTTCATCATATTATCGATGATCACCAGGAACTCCGAGGGCTTGGAGTCCCATGACTTGATGCAGCCAGTAGTTGGACTAAACCGGGTAGATAATGACCTGGCACTGGTTAACAAAATTTCTTTGTACTCCGGTTTTGATGCAATGCGGTCAGCATTTCCAAAACTACAAAACATCATAAAACCCAGGTCATGTGTAGTTGTGTTATTTTTTTCTTTTTCTAATACTTTCAGTATCCTTTGGGCCTCATTATACATCAATGGATTCTTTGTTTGCTCGTATAAATACAATAAAGTGCCGGGATAAAATCCGCTGCACCACCACTCCGAATTACTGAATTCATATTTGCCCGTTTCGGGAAACCAGGTTTTAGGGAATTTATCCGCGGGCAGATTTTTTGCCAATACTTTATATTGTGCGGTGGCATCGGTAAAATTTGATTCGAAGGTTTGTAGTAACCCTTTATCCGGTTGTGTAGCAATCTTACTTTGCGACACACAGGAAATTCCTACGGTGACAATGGCAACGCAAAAGCAAATAAATAATGTGTATTTCATAAATAGTTTATTGAATGAATGTCTATTTTTTTGGATCCCATTCCAGTACCTGTACCAGTTGTGGTGGTGTGGCGGAATCACCTTCCGCATCGGCCTGCACTACATTTTGAATAAATAAATTGAGGACCGTTTTTTCTTTCCAGCGTTCTGTATCATAAGAAGGCTCCCAGCTACCGAGCGGGATGGTTGACAGATCGCTTAGTTTCCATTTCCCCTTCTTAATATCAGCGATGGTAGCTACGGAGGCTTTATCGCCCCTTTCGGCATCCCTGAAAATAATAGCGGCGCTTAACCGCTTTCCCGATTTCCAGGTAATGATTTGTGGCCTTGATATGGGTATCCGTTTGGTACCCGTGCCACTCAAACTAAAGGCGGTAGTACGAAAACCAAGGTTCTGCACTTTCCAGCTGCTTCCCGTTTTATAGATCACGTGGTACTGTGGTATGCTATCACCAAAATCTTTATAATAGGTTGCTATAAAAGGATGGCCTGATTCATCAGCCACCATCGAGGTCTGGTTGATCAGCTCACTCTTTTGACGGATCCTGCAAACATATTCCGCTGTTGTTGCATTGATCGGAAGCGCATATTGTACACCGGTAGATCGCTCCCATGTTTTACCCCCATCCCGCGACCGGGCATAACACATGTCGTGGTTGCTGGCTACATCCGGGCTTTCACGCCATACCCAAGATACATGAATGGTGCCGGTTGCGTCTGTGCAGGCCTGCCAGTAAGCATTCCGTTTGCCCTCGCCATCCACCAGGTTGTTTTGAACGGTGGCCCATTTTTTAGTACCCAGGTCGTATTTGTTGATGACGAGGTTGCCATTCCCGGATCCCCCGTCCCGGTAAAAAAACAACAGGTTGCCACCAGGCATTTTATAAAACTCTGGGTAACTCACTTTTTTTTCGGTACTACCGGTCATGGATAGCCTTTCCGTTAATTCCAATGAACCGGGTTGAATGCTTTTGCAATAATTCAATGGATTACTATGGTGGTCCCATGCGATATGAAGGTACCCATCGCCATCAACCATTATACTGATTGTATTGTGTGCATCAGCCGCATTTCCCTGGTAGGGTGTACGCTGCAGCCGCCAACCGGCTGAACCTGACTTCCGTTTACCTAATACTACAAAGCGGTCGTTGTTGTAATAGGCGATATATTGTGTATCGCGAAAGGTTACCAATGAGTTCTTCCTGAATATTACCGCGTTGACGGAATTATTCGCCCATGCTTTGTCAACTTCGATGATTTTAACCTTAGCGATCGATTGCGCAACAACCCGTATCTGTCCAAAAAAAGTAAGCAGGAATAAAAAGCCAGCCAATCCAATAGATGTATGTTTTTTCAAATTTTTTATTTAGCCGGTGATTAATCAACCGCGTGATCATTGGGGGCATCTAACCCATTCCATACTTTTTGTGCGGTCCATTTCGCCGCAGGCGCCGTCCAGAATGGATCCGTTTCGGGTAACCCTAAGGGTAATAAAATAACTGAGCAAAGGTAAAGGCTGCCGGTAGTATTGTACGAATCCGCGATACCGGGTTGAGCGCCATACAACCCGATAGTAAGCCATCCATCCTTTGTAAAAGTAGCCGGGTGTTCCATTGTTTTTTTGATCACTGCAGTCAACGCTCCCCTTACCTGGGCAGGCTTTATATTTTCCGGCAAATTTTTATGCCATGCCATGTCGGCGAGGTGGTGAAAAGCCCCTCCACGATATACCAGTGACCTGCCAATAGCGGCAAATGAACCGTCCGTATTGATCGATCTTTCCTGTATCTCTGCATAACGTTTGGCTCTGCCCAACAACTTACCGGCCAACTGTTTGTACCCATTGCTTTTTTCACCCACGATTTTCACCACCTGGTTAAAAAAAGGATGTATCACATAACTGTTATAATAGTCCCAGTGAAAATTATCTCCGTCTGAATACACACCGTCGCCCACATACCATTTATCCATCTGCCGAACGATCATGCTAACCCTCATTTCATCCCAGGGATAGTTGTATTTGCAGAAGAAGGCTTCGATCATTCCTGAAAACAACAACCAGTTGCTGTGGCCGGGTGTAACTTTTCGCGTTAGCAGAAAAGCATCTGCCACCTGCTGCTTTGTAGTTGCATCCAGGTGTTCCCAAACCCAGGGGCACCGTAATAATCCCTGTGCTAAAAAAGCGGCATCCACCAGTGGCTGTCCACCGACATGCCATTCCATATAGTCTTTAGCTGCGGGGTTTACCGCATTCATCATAGATTTCAAAACGAGCTGCCGGTATTCACTCCTCAATGCCTGTTCTTTAGCGGAACCTCCTTCCCCATTTAGCCAGGGGCCTATTCCACTTAATAAGCGGGCGAAGGTTTCGAGGTATGCGGCGTTTTTTCTTGTAACCGGATTATCTGTTTTTATTGACAACATCACCGGCATGTTCTTTTTTAGGTTATCATTTGCAAGATTGGTTAATACCGGCCTTGCCAATTTATCGAGGTGCTCCAGCCAGAACTGCCTGTCTTTTAAACCGTCGGTACTGTTTTGAGCGTTGGTAAAATTGATACTCGTTATAAGTACCAGCATAAGAAACACTTTATTTTTCACCATTTGGTAGGAGATTTTGCACAAATATAAAGCTAACGTGGAAGATCACCTGCTGAGGAAGGCCCCCAATAATTCATGTGAATGATGACCCGATAACAATCGGGTGATGAAATATTGACCATTCCCCATTCAATGTCATTTACTTAAATAATAACCGCCGACGGGGTAGAGCTAACCCCGACGGCGGCTATCAGTTCCGTCGGCGGTTGATTAGGGACAAACTAAAGATTTGGCAAACGACATTGATTCGCCATTCACGTCTCACTAATATCCCGGATTTTGTTCAAGCACAGCATCTTTATTCAAATTGATCTCTGCCTGCGGAATAGGCATTAGCAAATGTTTGGCAGCTATGCCTGACATCTGGTTCACTGGGCTTACCGCATTCAGTGCCAGTGCACGTTCTACCAGTTTACCGGTACGCATGAGTGTCATACGCCTGTTTTCTTCCCCTACCAGTTCCCTTACCCTTTCGTCCAGGATATAATCAAGTGTAACCTGTGCTGAAGTTACCGGTGTAGCCTTGGCCCTTCCCCTGATAATATTCAGGGTTGCGGCAGCCTCCGTTAATTTGCCCTGCTTAAACTGTGCTTCGGCTAAAAACAGATAGGTTTCTCCCAACCGCATCTGAATAATGTCTTTGATCATCGCAAATCCAAACTCATCATTCGGATTAAACTCGAACCACTTGGTGGTATGTGGCGGAATCCTGTAGATGGTATCAAACCCGGAATAAGGTACTTCCTTACCAAATGTAGCAGGTACGGCAGGATTGTTATACCAATATTTCCGGCGGAAATTATAACTCGAATTGCGCATATCATTTTGCTCGTACAACCGGTAATTAACCCAGTCATTTAAACGAAGACGGGCAAGTCCTCTGCCACCTAGGGAATCAACTAATTTCATCCCGGTGATCTGGTAATAAGCCGCCGTCCATACCCTTCGCTGCTGTGGACTATTGGTGATCCCCCCGATTACGGAAGCAGGATTCTCCATTTCCATCACCCAGATGGCTTCTTTATTGCCCTGTCCATAGCGTTGGTTGCCATAAAGGAACATATCAGCAAAGGGATCTCCAGGCTGGGAAGCCTTTAATCCATACCTGGCTGTGGTAAGGACAAATTTTCCACTGCTAATAACGGACTTCGCCTGTTGTTCGGCGAGGTCATTTTTCCCGATCCGCAGGTAGGCTTCCGCCAGTAAATGCTGTGCCATTGCCTTATTGGCCCGGGAGTACATTCGACCTTTTGTATTTGATTTCACCTTATCGATTTCCGGCAAATTTGTAGCGGCGAAAAGCAGGTCATCCTCAATCAGTTTATTTACTTCGGCTAAAGGAGCCCTTACAAAATCAGTCTTTGGGGCCGTAAGCGGTTCCTGGATAAGGGGCACTCTACCAAAACAGGTTGCCAATAAATTGTAGGCATAGGCCCTGAAAAAACGGGCCTCTCCATTTACAGCTTTTTTATTCACATCCGTCATACCGGTGAGGCCGGGATTTTCAGCGTTCTTTATGATAATATTGGCATTGTTGATCATCCTGTATCCCCATGCCCATGTATCAGCGGCACCACGATCGGTGGAAATCAACAGATTATAGCTATAATAAGGAACTTCAACGCCCTGCTGCTGGGCGGCGTAGGCAATATCCGTCCCTACCTGCCATACACTGAGCCATCCCTGCTGATCACTCATGGTGAAAAACTGACTAAAGTGATTGTGCAACCCGGCTATCGAAGCCTCGAAGCCCAAAGAATCAGTTAATGTTTCCGGTGCATAGGCGGAAAAAACCTTTTCGTCCAAAAAGCTTTTTTTGCAGGAAGTTAGCATCAGTATAAAGAAGACTACTGAACTGAAAAATATATAGGTTAACTTTTTCATCGTATTAATAATTTTAAGAATTAACGGAGTGTGATATTGGCGCCAAATACAATTGAACGAACAGGAGGGTAATTATTCAGCCAATCGCCGGATCCACGGAAGGTAAAATCCTGTTCGGGATCCCAGCCTACCCAGTCGGTAAACGTGTGCAGGTTTCTTCCACTCGCATAAAAAGTTAACCCTGCGAGCCTGATCTTTTCAAGCAATTTAGCGGGAGCGGTAAAACTTAGGGTTACATCTTTGATACGGGTATAGCTGGCGTCTTTAGGATATCCATATCCGCGGGTACCCGATACTGCCAATGCACTAAGGGAGGGCCGGTCATTAATCTTATTTTCAGCCGTCCAGTAATTAATTTCTGTTGGTATATTTATTCTTCCCGCTTCATCAGCAAAGGTCATATTCACATTATTTCTTAAAGCCCCCTGGGAGGTTTGAATGAATACATTCAGGTGAAAGTTTTTGTAGTGGAAAGTATTGGTCATACCACCAGCCCATTTGGGGAGTCTTGAACCAAGGATACTCCGGTCATTACCATCAATTTTTTTATCCCCGTTAATATCCGCGAATTTCAGGTGGCCCGGTTTGGCCGAAGGGTCTACGTTGGTAGGATCTTCCCCTACCTGCCAAACGCCTTGTAGGGTATAATCATAAATTACATACCTTGGCTGGCCAATAAATAGCCCCTGGCCGATATCACTGATTTCCCTGCCAGTTGAATCAAAATTTCCATACAAGCCTACGATCTTATTCCTGTAAGCCGAGTAATTAATGGATGTTTCCCATTTAAAATCACCGGCGGTTACATTCACTGTATTAAGGGTAAGTTCTATCCCGGTATTGCTTGTTTTTCCGAGGTTATCCAGAATATTAGAAAATCCGGTGATAATGGGCAGGTTTCTTCTTAACAGGATATCATCCGTGGTAGTTTTAAATACATCAATCGTACCGCCGATCCGGTTATTAAACATAGAAAAATCGGTACCAATATTCAGGCCCTGGGTTTCCTCCCAATGAAGATTTACGTTTCCAAGGTTACTTGCCAAAACACCGATGGTACTCACCCCGGTAAAAGGAAACCTGTTGGTGCTTGCTGTTGTAGATGTGCCATTGATTGTTATTGCCTCATTTCCTGTTTTACCATAAGAACCTCTTAATTTCAAGCTGTTAAGAAAATTCATATCTCTCAGGAAATTTTCTTTATGTATATTCCAACCCAGTGCAACCGAAGGAAATACTCCATATTTAGTGGTATTGGACCCAAATACAGATGACCCATCTCTTCTTGCAGTAACCGTTAGTAAATACCTGCTATCGTAAGAATAATTAATTCGTCCCATCTGCGACAGGTTTGTTTTTTCATCATAATAAGAGCCTGACGGTAAATTTGGGATACCTCCTGCACTTACGGTAGCTCCGGCACCCAGGTTGTAAAAAGACAATTGATCATTGATAAATCCGGTAGCGCTTATTGCGGAGGCGAAATAAGTTTTTTTCTGCGAGCTGTATAACCCTGTCAAATCTATATGGTGTTTTTCCCAGTCTTTATTGTAAGAAAGTATATTTTCTATGATCCAGTATTTCGACTCTGAGTTTCTAACATCGGCTGTTCCCAACTGGTTGTTGTTACTTCTACCAGAATACTCAGCAAAGAGACCGTTAATAAAGGCGTAAGACGCATTGATCCTGTATTTCAGCCCTTTCACGAAGCCGGGCTTTATTTCGGCATAAACCGTTCCGTTCAGGTTTTTGTTGCGCTCTATCCTGTCTGTTGTTAATCCCAGTAAAGGATGGGTATAAAGCAGTTCGGGTGACATCGGATATATCTCGTATCCACCGGTACTATTATATATCTGTGCATATGG
Source organism: Ferruginibacter sp. (assembly GCA_039922375.1). Lineage (GTDB taxonomy): Bacteria > Bacteroidota > Bacteroidia > Chitinophagales > Chitinophagaceae > Ferruginibacter. Next base: position 39,221 of record JBDSAA010000064.1, on the reverse strand, counting down.
GCTCATATTGGTTCCCAGGTAGAAATTTGCCCGGCCACCATCAGAATTATTGTTATTAAAGAAGAAGGATGTTCCTACTGTAAGATAATCAGTGATGTTTACATCCAGGTTAGAGCGCAGATTGATCCTTTTATACTGATACCCTTTTACTGCGCCTTTTTGATCCAGGTATTCACCGGAAACATAATATTTCACATCCTTGTTTCCGCCCGAAATACTGAGATTATGATCCATCAGCTTCCCGGTTTGGGTAACGATATCCATCCAGTCAACCGTTTTGCCGGAATAATAACTGTTTCTTTCAAACAGGTTGGGTAAAATACTGGTATCATTTAAATTGTTCTGCAACTTATGATCCTTCCATTTTTGCAGGTACCGTTCCGGGCTGCTGGGGTTGAGCGTTTTAATTATATTCTCAACGCCCGCATATGCATTGTAACGGATAACCGCCTTACCGGTAGTTCCTCTTTTGGTAGTGATCAATATTACCCCATTGGATCCTCTTACACCATAAATAGCCACTGCAGAAGCATCCTTCAAAATTTCCATAGATGCTACGTCATTCGCATTGATATCATTGGTACTTGCATCCTGGCTAAGCGGGATACCATCCAATACGATAAGCGGGGATGTATTGGCGCCAATAGAATTGAGCCCCCTGATCTGCACATTGGCAGTACGGCCCGGAACCGAGGAAGGTGTAGAAACACCTACACCAGCAACGGATCCCTGTATGGCCTGCATGATATTGGTAACCGGTAATTGTGTAAGCCTGTTTTTAGGAACGGAAGCCACCGACCCGGTTACATCCGAACGTCTTTGTGTGCCATATCCCACTACCACTACTTCAGTCATGTCGCGGCTGGCAATCACCAGTTTTATATTCATGGGCCCGTCAAAGCCGGGAACTACTTCAAGTGATGTATAACCCACATTACTGATCCGGAGTTTTTCGCCGCTGGCGGCTTCGATGCTAAAATTCCCTTCACTGTCGGTAGTTACACCACCACTCTTTCCGATTACAGTAACGGATGCACCAGTTACGGGGTTATTATTTTCCGAATCGTGAATTGATCCGGTTACCTTTTTTGCCTGTGCAAAACCAGCGATCGAAAAAATGAAAAAGAGAAGTGTAAGGAGAAATGATTTGGGCAATTGCTTTTTTGATAAATTATTGCCAAACTTCCAGGAGGATGTCTTGTACCCCGGATACTTCGATTTTTGTGTCATAAACAAGATAGTTAATCGTTATAAAATTTGAGAGCAGCGGGCGGTAAATACCCAACTATGCCACAAATATCAACGTATTAACCACCCGGACACGGGGGGCAAATCATAAAAACAGGGGGACAAATTCCTTCAATTACTCCCATTTACACGGGGAAACAGAAAACTAGGGCTCTTCCACTTTTTTTCCCAGAACCTTTCTGTAACGCTTCACATACTCGGAAGGGTTGATCTCAAATAACTTTTGAAACTGTTCCCGGAAGTATTTAATATCATTAAAACCGGTTAGGTAGGTTACTTCAGTAATTGTTTTATTGGTATTGATGAGTAGCTCTGCCGCCTTTCTTAAACGCAGGTGCCTTATAAAAACATTCACTGTTAAACCGGATATCGCTTTTACTTTTTTATAAAGACTGGGATGACTCATCCCTATCTCCCGGCAAAATGTTTGTATCGTAAAATCGGGATCGTCTAAATGATTCTCGACAATCTTAATGCAGTTTTCAAAAAACACTTTGTGCTCACCGGCTATATGCACCTCTGGTTTTAAAGTAACTGCATTATAGTAATACTCGTGAAGATGCGTGCGGCTTTTTAAAATATTTTTTATGCGGGCAACTATCAGATCTTTATCAAATGGCTTGGTAATATAATCTTCGGCGCCCACTTCAATACCTTTTAACTGGATGGATTCAGAAGAGCTGGCCGTAAGCAATACAACAGGGATATGCGCAAGCGATGGATTCTCTTTAATCTTTTTGCACATTTCAACCCCATTCATGTTCTTCATCATTACATCACTGATGATGATATCGGGCACTACGGACTGCACCATTTCATAACCTGTGCTGCCATCGTCTGCTTCATAAATGGTGTAAAATTCAGCAAATATTTTTTTAATATAAGATCGCATCTCTTCATTGTCATCCACAATCAGCATACCCGGTAATGCAGCGGTGAGGTTTTTAAAGGAAGCGGCATTTTTTGATAAATTATTATTTTGAGATAATGTTTCAACTACTTCCAGGTTGTTCTCCATCAGCTCGTTAAAAATAGTTTTCCCATTGGCATGGTCTTCACTTACATGCCGTTTGCCAAAATGTGCCTTGCCTTTCAACAGCATCAAATTAAAACTGGAGCCTTCACCCTGGTTTGAAGCATAAGATAATTTTCCTCCATGTGCCAATGCCAGCTTCTGGGAAACATGCAGACCGATCCCAAAACCGGGCTGCACAGTATTGCCTTTGTCTTTGATTTGGTAAAAGGATTCAAACAGCTGGTCGCCAACCTGGTCGGGAATGCCACTACCATTGTCTTTTACGGTAATGTTGACATTTTTATCTGTTTCAGATAAGCTCAGTTCAATATTGCCCCCATTGGGCGTATATTTAAATGCATTGGAAACCAGGTTAAACAGGATGATTTCTATTTTTTCCCGGTCAGCATAGATGGGTATCTCATTACTGGTTCCCGTAATAGAAAAGTGTATATTTTTTGATAACTCATATTGACTAAAACTAAGATAAACCTCGTTGCAGATGGCTGACAGATCAAGTCTTTCTATCCGCATCTGGTCATCTATGGAATCAACTTTTCTAAACAGCAATAGCTGATCCGCCAAACTCAGTAAACGCCTGGCGTTTCTGTAAATCATAGAGATCCCCTTCTCTTCTTCCGTGTTGTTTTTTCCAACCAGTTCCTTAAGCGGGTTGATGATCAGGGTAAGTGGCGTTCTGAATTCGTGGGCAATATGGGTGAAAAAAGAAATCTTTTTCTCCGTTAATTCTTTTTCATTTTCTGCCTCCAGGTGTGCCAGCTTTACTTCATATTGCAACCTTGTTTGCCGGTTTTTATAAACCAGGTACAAGTAAATAAGCAATCCTGTAATGCAGGCATAGGTCAAATATGCCCACCAGCTTCTGTACCACGGCGGAAGCACAGTAATTTTGAGGGTAGTTTCCTGTCCATTCCACACGCCTTCCGCATTGGTAGATTTTATGCGAAGCGTATAAGTACCCTCATGAATATGGTTATAATTAGCCGTTCTCACCTGCCCGGGATAGTTCCATTGTTTATCCCAGCCCTCTAAAAAATAGGCATACTGAATCTTATCAGGAAAGCTGTATTCCAGCGCAACAAAATCAAACGACAGGGTTGCACTGTCGTAAGGCACGGTAATATGATCGATATTTTCCATTGTTCTTTTCGAGATGAAAGAACTGCTAAAATCCAGTGGGTGTCCGCCAATACGGAAGCCGCTCAAAAAGACTGGTGGCCGGGCCGACTGGGTATGGATGCTATCGGGATAAAAAATATTGAAGCCCCTCAGGCCGCCAAAAAGAAATTCACCGGAACTGCAAATGGTGGCGGCGTTAAAGTTGAACTGGTTACTTTGCAATCCATCTGACTGGGAGTAATACCTGAATTTGTGATCTTTTGCATCCATGTGAACCAGGCCAATAAAGGAACTCATCCAAAGCCCGCCATTTTTATCTTCCAGTATGCGGAGTATGGTATTGCCCCGCAGGCCATTTGCTTCGTGGTATCTTTTGTAATTTCCTGTTGACCGGTCGAAAAGCAACAGGCCGCCGCCCTGCGTACCAACCCATAAATTGCCCGCTTTATCTTCATGTATAGCCCTGATGGTATAACCCATATTATAGGATTGGTGCTTTTTTGTGAACGGGTCAATTTTTATCAGTGCATTGTAATTACCACCCCATAAATTACCGGCTTTGTCTTCGGCCATACATTGAATATTGGCCAGGCTGCTATCAAATACGTTGAAGCGATTGGCAGCTCTGTCCAGCAGGTAAAGCGTACCATCATTGCTGGTACTGCACCATAGCCTTTTTTGTTTATCCTCATACACCAGCCAGGCCGTGGTTTCCTGTGTATTGGTGTAGGGATTATAGCAGGGATAATGTTCAAATGACCGGGTTTTCTTATTGAAGCGGCTAACGCCCCCAAACCAGGATGAAATCCAAATATCGTTGTGTGTATCTTTTAAAATACCGGTAATAAAATTTGCACCGACCGAGGTTTTATCCCCTGGATCATGGGTATAAAGCGTGTACTTGTTTGCCGCCCGATTCCAATAGCGCAGTCCTCCCCCACCAGTCCCGATCCAGATATTCTTTTCTTCATCTTCGCAAAATGCCTGAACAAAATTGTTATTGGGGTTCAACGTTTTTTCATCACCATAAAAAATTGTTTTAAAGGGATTTTCGCCTGGCTCAACAACGTTAACACCGCCACGCAATGTACCAATCCACTTGCGGCCATCCTTATCCTGGTAGATCGCATTCACGGCCACACTATTTATCAAGGGCTTATTTTCATTCGATAAAAAAGGCATCGCCTTTTGGGCAGCGCGGGGTAATAGCAACATCCCCTTACCATCGGAGCCGATCCATACAACTCCGTTTTGATCGATGCAAATGCAAGTAATTTTATGATTACCCTCGCTAAAATTTTCCGAAAACCTATTGGTTGAGATATTATACCTGAATAAGCCGTTATCAGTGCCCAACCAAAGATTGCCATTACCATCATCCTTTAAGCAATTGCCCTGTAAAATAGAAGCATTCACCGGCCTGATGGTCTTGCTTTGCTTATCGTACCGGCACAAGCCCACCTGTGCTATTATCAACCATATCCCATTTCCATGCTTATCAATTTCGATGGTGGATACATGGTAAACCGAAGTTTTTTTTCCATTAATTATCAATGGCACTTGTACGCCTGTTTTACTACCTGGTTCAAAGACCAGAAAGCCATCCATACCGGTAGGTACAAATACATAGCCCTTTGTATCCGCAATAATATTGTGACTGCTGCCGGAGATTATTTTTGAAGCCTTTTGACCAAATGGAATATATTTTACACTGGAAAAAACATCTTTGACCGGGTTGTAGACGTTCAGGCCCTTCCTTCCACCAATCCAAATATTATGTTCCATGTCACCAGTAATGCAAAAGATTTCATTGAAATTAAGCGAGGTGCTATCACCGATACGGTTTCGGAAAACGGTAAAATTATAGCCATCATATCTGCTTATGCCATCATAGGTTCCAAACCACATAAAGCCTTTGTAATCCTGGTAAATACAAAGCACTGAATTATTGGAAAGCCCGTGTTCAATGCCTACATATTTTACAGTTGGATTAACGCCTGCATATGACTGGCTGATAAAAAGAAGCTGTAAAAAAAATATGGCTGATTTGAAATAATTTGCACTCATTAAAAAAATATTTTCCCCTCCTCAACCGGCTGGTGATCCTATAAAAAGTATCATAAAGGTAGTTTTAATATCGTATCAGGATGGCAAATTGAGCAGGTAAAAGCCAGGCACAATGATCCCGCAAGTCAATTCCCGTCAGGTTTTGCTGCTTCTGTTAACGGGCTCTCCGGCCAATACCATCTTTCAATGTCGTCGGGTTTGGCAGGATCAAAATTAGAAATATTTTTTTTGAGATACTTTGCAACAGGCAACTGCTGCTTCTTTATTGATTGCACAATGCAACGGGCAATTTCATATGCACCGTATGTATTGAAATGTGTGTTGTCCTCCAGTTTTTTATCCTGCCCCGGAAAAGTATTGGCAGGGTAATGAACAAATGCTTTCAGTGATGCTTCGGGTCCCCAGGCTTCGTATAAAGTTTTACTCATAGCATTTAAATCTATCAATACTACATTTTCTTCCTTTGCTGTTTGCCTCACAGCTTCCGGGTATTCCAGCAAAGTATTGATAATATGCCCGGTTGAATCAAAACTTCTGCGATGCATAGACGTAACCAATACAGGTATGCCACCTTTCTTTTTCACTTCACTGATAAAAAATTTCAGATCTCTTTTATATGAAGTAAATGGACCGACGCCTTCGCCTTTTTGTTTTTGATCATTGTGGCCAAATTCTATAAATAAATAATCGCCTTGCTTCATCAGGCTTAGTATTTTTTGCAGGCGTTTGGCACTTTTAAACGAGTTGAGCGCTTCGCCACTTTCAGCATAATTGGCTATACAAATGTTACCCGGCTCAAAAAATGAAGGGATCATTTGCCCCCAGGAAGCCCATGGTTCCCTGTCCTGGTCCACCACGGTGGAATTACCTGCCAGGAAAACGGTGGCTGCTGTTTTATTGGGTGAGATTTCTACAGCACAAATTTTTGAGGCTGTATCATTAAATTCTATTGTCAGTAAATTATCCCAGTGCAGGTAATTGATTTCCCTGGCCTTCAATTTCACTTTATCAATCGGGCTGCCGTTGGCATCTCTTATTATGCTGTCTTTAACATGCACCGTAAAAGATGCTGTTTTAATTTCGCCTTTTTTTGTTTGGACGTTTTTTAAAAATAGCCTCCTGCATTCTGCCCTTACGGTGTTAGCTGAAGTACCCTTTGGGTCGCCCATCACTATTTTTACGTCATAGTTCCCCTCTGGCAATTTTACCGAAAAATAGAAAGGCTGGCTGCTGCTTACAAAATCAGTGGTAACATTTTTCTTTAAACCCCTGCTTACATCATTTACGTTTGACTTACCTGTAAACCCATAGCCTATGACATCAGTATACTGGTTTTTGGCGGTGACGGGAAGGTAGCCCACAGCAGCGTTGCTTCCGCCAAAATCAAATTTAAGAGCCTTTTGCTGTGCCGCAGCAACGGATGTCAAAAAAATGAGCAGGCCGGAGAGTATCCCTTTTTTATAATCCATAATATTTTTTTCACGCAAAGACGCTAAGGAGCAGAAACGCAAAGGTTTTTTTTGTAAGCTGTAAAGATTGTCTTAAATAATTCGTGTAATTCGTTCAAAAAAAATCGTGTAGTAACTATTCATAAAACTGCAATGAGCTATCATTTATTTTAAATTTATTTTTCTCCATCATCCTGTACATTTCAGCCCCGGCTAAAATGGCGGGACCATATCCGTGAGCCGCAAAAACATTTACCGGCCGGTAGTAATAAAACGCAGGATCAAATGCCATCCCCGTTCCTACACAGGTTCCTTCTACCTGGCCCTTGTCATTTATTTTTGTTGCCACAGCATTCCAGGCCAGCATTGCCATAGGTGCGTAGGTAACCGGATCAATCCAGCCTTTGTTGCAGGCATGGGCTATACAATAGGAATAGATTGCGGTAGCAGAAGTTTCAAGATAAGAGTCATTCCTGTCGAGCAGTTGGTGCCAGAAACCTTTATCACCCTGGTATGCAGCCAATCCTTTTATATGCGCCTTTAACTGCTGCATCACAAATTCTCTTCCGGGATGGTTTGCTGGCAGTACATCCAGCAATTCTACCTTTGCCAGCAAGGCCCATCCATTTGCCCGGCCCCACCTGAACTCAGGATGTGTTTCCATACTTTCTACCCATCCGTGCATGTACAGGCCTTTTTCTTTATTAAACATTCGCTTACTAAATTGCTTAACCTGGTTGACGGCATCATCGAAATATTTTTTATCACCGGTAAGATTTCCCATTTGTGCTATGGCAGGTACGCCCATGTACAGGTCATCTAACCATAGGGTATTTTTTTGGGGGCGCATCCTTGCCAATGTTCCATCTTTCAAACGGTATTCTTTGTTGGCAACCCAATCAATATAGGTGTTGATCTGTGGCCGTAAATTATTATTGAGACCGGCTGTCGTTGCTTTGATCATTGCTGCGCAAACAGCGCCTGCATCATCCAGCGCTTTTGGTGCTATTGGCTGATGAAAGGGATAATTTTCGCCGTTGTAAGCATTGGCGGTTTTTAATTTTTTTATAGCAGGTATCCATTCAGCCAAAAAGGAAAAGCGTTTTTTTACGTAATCACTGTACTTTGTATCACCCGTTGTTTCAGCAGCGAGCAACATTGCACCGTAAGTAACTCCCCACTCATAACTGGTAAGCCTGAAGTCCCCTTGCTGCACTATCGTATTAGTATCTGCCTTTGATACGTCAGTTACTTTTTCACCTGTTTTTTTATTGACCATTTGGGCAGGTGTAACATTATCGAGGTAATTGAATACCCTATCCAGCACCTTCTTTATTTCTTCCTTTGGCATGGGAGCATAAGGCGTGGGGTAATCAACTTTTAAGGCGTGCAGCGGAGCTGTTGCATCATTACCAGTTTTTACCTGTGCAGTTGCGGCGCCAATTGTAAGGGCTCCCATTAAAATCATTGTTATCCTTTTCATGCGAAAAATTTTATTCTAACCAAAATGTTGTGAGGTCAATACTCTTTGTAAAAATAACTGTTTGCTGACTATCCCTTTAAGTCAAAGGACGGCGCAATTTACATTGTCCGTCCTTTGCCAACTGCTAAATGAGAAAAAATTAATAACCCGGGTTTTGCATTGACTGTTTTTGTGCCGGCGTTAAGGCAACTCCACTTGCTTGAATTCCATCAAGAAAAGTTTGAGGTACTGGCCTTAACAAGTGATGGTCTTTAATATTCGGAGCAGCATCAGGATTAAATACCTGGGCACGTTTTACCAATGTTTTAGTACGTGACAGATCCTGCCAGCGTAAGTACTCTCCTGCTAGTTCCCGTGATCTTTCATTTAATACAAGCGCCAGCATCCTGTCGTATATTGATGTTAAACCCAATGCGCTTATAATATACTCATCTCCCGCAGGTAAAGCGGCAATATTAGTAATTGCTAGAGGGGTTGAAGCGGCCGTTGTTACGGAGATATTATTTGATTCGTAATAAGAATTTTCAGGAAAAAATGAAGGAGGAACAGATTGAGGTGCACTGCTTGGTGCAGCTCCTCCATCATAATAAACCGAACGGCTTTCTCCGTTTACATACTGTGCCCTTGCACGTAATGGATTGATGTAAGGCAACGCATCAGCATAAGCACCTGTGCCCGATTTTGCCAGGCGTACTTTTGCTTCCGCAGCAATCAAATAGGTTTCTGCAGAACGGGCTAATGTAATATCCCGAAGGCCTCTTACATCGTTAAAACCTGCCGTACGTGAACCATCAAAAAATTTGCTTAATGAAGGAAATTTGCGGGTATCGTTCCATCCGCCATCAGTCGTAACTCCATTTTTAAATGCCACATACACATGGGGTATAGTTTTTCCTGTTCCGCTATATATCACAGAATTGTTTAACAAATTTGCAGAAAACCGGGTATCCCCGGGTTGATTGATAACATACAGAATGCCCAGATCTCCCTGAACATAAGGGGCCGTTGGTGTAGCAGCATTAACCTTGTGTTTTGTTCTGAAGGTTTTCCAAAACCTTGAGTCGTTTTGCATGTCGTATACCCTATACATGAAAAAGGTTGGTGACAGGCGGCTGAAAGGGCGGTCGCCACTCAAGTCCCTTTGCATTTGTGCCACATCTTCATAACGGGCACCGTAATATAAGTGCTGTTGATTAACACCGTTTGCAGATAAGTCCGATGTAAACTGTGCAGATAATATTATTTCTTTCAGGTTTTCGTTTGGGCCGTTGGGAGTAGTGTACCTCCATAAATCACCATAGTTTGGAGCTAAAGCATGATTTGCAATAACTGCATCGCACAATGGCCCAATAGCAGCTAAATCTGCAGCTTTGGTTGCAGAATTCCATGAATCATTAATTTCACTGGCACGGCTCAGGTAGGCTTTCGCCAAAAAATGCCCCACTGCATCTTTGGTAATTTTTCCAGGGCTACCAGTATTTCCTAAAAGGCTATACGCTTTTGTAAAATCGGCAATTATCAGGTCATACACGTCCTTGGGTGCAGCACGGGTAAATTCTAATTCTGCTGGGGCGCCGGGATCGCTGGGTATAGTTTTTAAAGGTACTGCACCGTATTGGCTCACCAGCCTTAAATAGTTATAGGCCCGTAAAAAATGTCCTTCTCCTAAAGCTGTATTTTTAATAGCCGTAGAAGTAGAAGCACTGGCAGTAGCGTTTTGAATAATCAGGTTGGTTTGCCCTATTCCAATGTATAAAGTATCCCATTGTGCTTCAGCAGATATGGTATTGCCACCGCCAGGTATAATAGAACCAAAGGTATTACCATAAGAGTTGTACATAGCATTTGAGGGGTCGCCACCTACGCGAAACTCATCAGCACCATAGCACATGTTAGAAAATGCCATTTCCCCATTGAAAGGCACTGCAAATACATGGTGATAAGCACCGTTAACCAATTGCAGTATACCCGCATCCGTCTTATAAAACTCCAAGTTCCTTACGGTTTTAAGTGTTTCATCTAAGAATGTTTTTTTACATGAAGTGGTAACCATCACAAAAAGAATGGCTGCTATACTTATTTTAACTATTTTATTTTTCATTTGTATATTTTTTAATGCTGATAATTGCAAATACCAGCAAGTGACTATCAATTAAAATCCCGCATTAATACCAACAGTATAACCGCGGTTCGAGAACATTGCCGATGCATCCATATCCATAAATTTAATTTTTGAGAACAGCATACCGGGGTTAGCCGCCTGGAAATACACCCGTAGGGTAGACATGTGCATCTTAGTCAGAATTTTTTCGGGAACGTTATATGAAGCAGAAATGTTCCTGATTTTCATAAACGATGCTTTTTTGTACCCAAGTGCTGCTGAATAGTTATCACCTGCTCCTACTGAATAAAATGGCTTTTGATATTCACTGTTTTGGTTATTTTCTGTCCAGTAATTAATCTGCCGCTGGTTTCCACGTGCCGTTTGTCCTTCGCCCCCGGTATTAAACCAGTAATTCAATCGCCCGTAAATAAAGATTGACAACTCAAAGTTTTTATAGCTGAAATTATTTGTCATACCAACTATCCAGCGGGGCCTTGTATGGCCAATAATTATACGGTCATTGTTTGCATCAATCTTATTATCGCCATTCTGGTCAATAGGCCTTACCTGGCCCGGAGTAAAGTTGTTGCCATTGAGGCCAAACTTACGTATTGTTGCAGTATCTGCATATTGCCACATTCCAGTGGACTCAAAGCCATAAATAATACCCAGGGGCTGTCCGATAAACCAGTTATTATTAATATCGTTCTGTTTGCCATTTGCCAGGGTAACTATCCTGTCTTTTTGCCAGGAGGCGTTTATGTTGCTTGTCCACTGAAATTGTTTTGTGGTCACATTGATGGTGTTGATATTAATGTCAACTCCTTTGTTAGCAGTTTCTCCCACATTTTGGAATGTTCTCAGATAACCTGTAACACTGGGAATATTACGCGCCATTAACAAATCTTTCGTTTGTGAAGTGTATACATCAATTGATCCTGCAATCCTTCTATTTAATATAGAGAAGTCAAGCCCAATGTTATACTGAGTTGTTTTTTCCCAGCGCAATTCTTTGTTTGCAAGTTCTACAACAGGAAGTGAGCCTGCATTAAGAGCGCTGCCTGTTGGATAGAACAGCGGCAATGTTCTGCCCAGGGTTTTATAGGCATCAATGGCGGAGTTGCCTGTAACCCCCATACCAATACGAAGCTTTAAGTCATTCAGCCATCCAAAGTTTTGCATGAAACTCTCTTTGTTAATCCGCCATGCCAATGCCGCACTTGGAAATATATCAAACTTATTTCCTGCCGCAAGCTGCGAAGCGCCATCTGTACGTACAGATACCGTCAATAGATATTTATCATTAAACCCGTAATTTACGCGCCCCATATAACTTAATAATTGCCTTTCGGTTAAATCAGAAGTTTGAGCGATGGTGAGATTAGTGGCGGGTAGTACACCATTGTTAAGCGCATGCCATTTTTGGCTGGCAAAAGGTATACCGGTACCTGTTATCCTGTTTACAGGATTGGCAACAAACTTAGTAGCACTTTGCAATAAGGTAAGGCCAAAACTGTGTTTTTTGATTTCCTTATCGTAATAGATCAGGTTATCTAATGTCCATGAATAAGTTTTGGATTCCTGCAATGAGGCTCCGTTAATTCCACTGCTGGCTGCCGACTGACCGTCGATATAAACGCCATTGGTATAGTTGGAAAAATCGGGGCCAAAGTTCATGCGGTATTTCAATCCCTTTAAAGCAGGATGAATTTTTCCAAAATCCATCTGTGCATACAGGCTTCCAAATGCACGAAGGGTTACCCTTTGATCCTGTGTATATTTCTGTTCATCTACTATATTTTTTATGGCCACATCACCACCGGGATAAAGTACCCTGCTACCGGTAGAATCGTAGGGAAGCGCCCATTTAAAAAGATTCCTGGAAGACCCATAAATACTTGTTTGTGGAGTACCAATAAATGAGCCGATTATGAGATTCGATTGGCCAAACTCCTGTGTACTTTGAGTAACATTTACATTCAACCCCATATTAAACCAGTCAGTAGCCTGTATATCCACACTTGCTTTTCCTGAATATCGTGTAAATTTTTGCCCGAGAGAAGTACCCTTATTATTTAAATATCCAAAAGAAGCATAAGCCTTTATATTTTTAGTACCACCGCTCACACTGATGGTATTGTCGTTTGTCATACCGGTTTGTGTTACCAGGTCTGCCCAATCTGTATTGCCAACTTTTGAGCCATCCCAGGTTCCAGAGGACCAGCCTTTCGCAATATTTTTCCAGGCAGTTGGGTCAGCAGTCGCCAGAAAAATATCGCGGTCGTTAGCAATAGTGGGGTTATCGCCTCTTGGCCGAACAGCCGTATTACTATAATAAACGGCCCAGCGGCGAAAATCTATATATTCTGAGGCAGACATTATGGGTGCCCAATCCACTATTTTTTCAGATGTAGTTGAAGAGTAAAGATTGATTTGAACTTTGCCAACTTTACCCTGTTTGGTGGTAACAATTACTACCCCATTGGCTCCCCTGGAACCAAATATAGCTGTGGCCGATGCATCTTTTAAAACATCTATTGCCTCAATATCGTTGGGGTTAATATATTCAATGCCTCCTGTTGTTAAAGGAATTCCATCCACAACAAACAGTGGTGTATTTGATGCTGTTAAAGAACGTACACCACGAATATTAATGGTGCCCACCTGTCCGGGGCGCTCATTAGAAGTAATGTCCACACCAGCTACTTTACCCTGCATGGCCTGCAGCGCATTGTCTACCGGGCGAGACCTTATGTCCTTTTGGTTGATGCCTGCAACCGAACCGGTTACGTCTTTCCTTTTAACTGTTGCGTAGCCGATCACCACTACATCAGATAAGCTTTCGTTTGCTGACTTCAGTGGTATTAATAACTGCTTTTGATTATTTACGTCAATATCGAGTTCTTCGTGACCTACAAAACTAATCACCAGTTTTGCCCTGCCAGAAGAAACGTTTAACTGAAATGTTCCATCCTGTTTGGTAACAATCGAGTGTTTTGTACCTTTTTCTAAAACAGTAGCACCTTCCAGTGGCTTGCCGTCACCGTCGGTAACTTTACCGGCAATTGGAAAATTCTGAGCCATTGCTGAAAAAGAGAAAATAGAAAAGAGGAGGAGAATGTAAAACTTGATTACAAACGTTTTTTTGTTCATATAGCATAGTTGAGTTTGGTGAAAATCGTTTATAAAAGTACTTTTCTTAGCCCCATCAGCATCCTGTACTATCCTGAGATAACTTAACGTTGTAATATATAAAAAGAACAATCGTGATGATTGCCGAATCAATTTGCCTTCGGTGAAATCTGGCAAGTGTACGTTAAGCGGCACATCAGCCAGTGGAAAATGATTCGTGTACGCCTGCCTGTTAAATGCGTAAAACCCAAGAAGGTCATTTATTTGATGAATAACCTTCCTGATTAAATATGATCGTTTGTTTTGAATCCTACCACTTAAATGGAAGATACCAATTGGCTTTGTCCATCAACTTTGCACGGGTTGCATCGGCCAATGGATCACCACCTTTTTTTAACTTGTTGTATACCTTATCAGCTAAAAACGCCGGATCGTTTCTACGCAGTGCAATGCGCAATAAATCGGGCCAGCGGGTTCCTTCAAAAGCATCTTCCAAACCAGTTTCGTTAATGAGCCCATTTTCAATCTGGATAAGGCTGTCGGTTGCATTAGTTATTGGATAATCCACCACATTTGCCCTGGCTCTTACGCCAATATTGCGATACCAATCGGCCCGGTAATAAGGCACACCTGAACTACCACTATTTCTTGCATCAAAGTTGTAAGGAGAGGCCTCAAATAAAGTATTATGATACAGGGTTACATCGCTGGTGGGAGCCGGATATGCCCCTGCAATACCGGTGTTGAATAACCCCCATGCTAACCTGAAACGTCCATCCCGGTTTGCCGCTTCCGCGAAACGCATGTGTAAATGCGTTTGCCTGTATAAAAACCATTTGCTATTTTTTTGTAAAATATTCGCAGGCAAATTCGTTGTATTGTTGATGTAGTTGTATATGTACTTCATCACTACCGGCTGTCCGCCAATATTCTTCCATGTTAATAATCCGCGGGCATCATAAGGAATGCCCGGTGTTCCTTGAGCGGGGCGTTGCTGTTCGTTGTTCCACATATCCATCGCCTGCTGCGATGGTTTTACGAGGTAACTGCCTCCTATCGGAGAGAACAGCTTTACGAAAGGATTTTCGGGTTTAAATTTATTGTCGAAAGGAATTGCCCAAACCCATTCCCTCCTGAATCCTTCTGTATTCATTGCCTGCTCAAACATAATGCGCCACTGGGTGTTGGTAACGAGCGTGGAGGCATCCCCAGCCCGGGAATAACTAATGTAATGATCATTGTCGCCGTTACTATCCCATCCAATTTTATACATCTGATAATAGGAACCTCCTGCTGTGCCTACCGTTCCGGTTTCCATTACCTGGCGGTACCATGTTGCTGCTTTTCTATAATCACCTTTCCACAAATACAAATCACCCAATAAAAACTTTTTATTTACAAACCATTTCTGCGTGGGGTATCCATCTACGGTAATATTTAAAGTGGTACCTGTTGGATACTCATCTTTAAAAGAAAGGCGTTCTGAAAAATTAATGAGGCTATCAAGCAACACGTTGAATGTCAATTTAGGAAATTTACTTTCATCCTTTATTGCATCAACGGACTCCAACGCATCTGTAACATAAGGCACCTGTCCATAATGAATGCCTAGTTGCAGGTATAGAAAACTGCGTAAACATGCTATGTCTGCAAAGCGTTGCTGGTATTCGGCTTCTTTCATTTTATTGCCTGCACGCATCACATCAAAATTTTTGAGTACATCATTGCAGTTGATGATAAGTTCGTAAAATGGCCTTGGGTTTGCATACGGATTATCGGGTGTAACCGTGTGGGTGCTGATCTGTCGTAAATACTGATCGGCATTAGAGGTATAGTCTAGCATATCCGCCCTTAGTTCATTCAAAATAAGATAACGTTCAGCTAGGCCTGCGAATTTGCCGTAGATACCAACTACAGCGGCATCCGCATCGCTCACACTGCGGTACATCTGGGTTATATCAAGTTGGTCCTGCGGAGCAATATCAAACGTTTTTTTGCAAGAAGCAAAAGCCGTAAGTACAAAGGCGGCAAATAAAACCTGTTTTATAAAAAACTTATTCATGCGCTTATCTTTTTCAAATTAAAATATATTGTTTGCTTGCAAAATGTTGTAATAACCAACCTGGCGCTACATCATCACTATTACAACCCGATGCGTACACCGAATGTTACGTTTTTATAAATGGGTTCAAGCCCCGTATCAATGCCTTGTGCAAAAATGCTGGGGCTTGCACTAAATTCAGGATCGTATCCCTTATATTTTGTAAGAGTCAACAGGTTGGTACCGGTTACATAAATGGTTGCATTATTTACCATTCCTTTTTTGAACGGAATATAATATTGCAATGAAATGCTGCGAAGACGGAAATAAGAACCATCCTCAATCCAACGATTGCTGAACCGGCTGTTACCCATTGGATCGCCCCATGTTGCTTTTGGTGCATTAGTAACCTGGCCATCATTTCGCCACCTGTTGTTTACACTGATCAACTGATTTTGATACCCACTTGAAGCCTCCAGTTGGTTGCGCAAATAATTATAAATATCATTGCCCTGGCTATAGGTGAACAACGCATTTAATTCAAATCTTTTCCATGAAACACGATTAGTAATACCGCCCGTAAATGTAGGATTAGGGTCTCCAATTACACTGCGGTCGTTTTCATCTATTATTTTATCGCCATTTAAATCTGCAAAACGCACATCTCCTGCCATAAACATGCTGTATGAACCATTGGCATTTAATTTTCGTAAGCCCGCAGCGGCTGCCTCGGCACTGGTTGAAAAAACACCATTGGAGGTATATCCGTAAAATTGATTGCCCGCTTGTCCGTTAGCAGTAAGTATGGTGGCGCCGGCATAGTCTGTTGTAAATTGGCCGGACGGCACCGCGATGATTTGATTTTTATACTGGCTCACATTGAACCCAAGATCCCATTTAACCTTTGCGGTATTTACCACCCTGGCATTTACTGTTACTTCGATGCCTGTATTTTTCATACTGCCGTTATTGGTCAATACATTATCAAAACCGGTGGCAGCACCGATATTCTCATACACCAGCATATTGGTTGTTTTGGATGAAAATGCATCCATGCTGATACTCATGCGTTCATTCCAAAATGCGACGTCTAGTCCGGCATTTAGCTTAGTACTGTTTTCCCATTGCAATGCCGTATTGGCAATGCCATTGCGAACCAGTCCCTGGAGACCCAATAAATTTTGTGAACCGTATGTCTGGCGGCTGCTGAAATTACCAATATCATCATTACCGCTGATTCCGTAGGTGGCCCGCAGCTTCAATAAATTGATGGCAGAATTCGCCATAAAATTTTCTGAGGAAATTAACCAGGCAGCACTTAAAGACGGCAACACCGGAAATTTATTGCCATTTATGGCAATTCCGTTTTTAGCCTGTTTGCCAAACCTGGATGAACCATCCATAGCCATGTTAAACGTAAGAAAAACCTTATTCTTAAATCCGTAATCTACATTTAAATAGGTATTCATCCAGTTCCAGTCTCCGATGCCTCCACCTACCTGGCGTAAAGCGGGCAAGCCATTTTGAACACTGATGAGTTCATTGGTGGCAGAGTTAAATCCTAATGCGTAATCCTGTTCGGCAGAATTCTTTTGGTAGCGTAACCCCAGGCGTGCATTTAATTTGTGCGTATGGCCAAATGCTTTATTGTATTCAATGCGGGTGTCATTGTAAATTGTAAACAATCGTTTTACCTGGGTGCCCAGGCGGTTGTTAGCAATGGCGTTGCTCAATGTATCTTTTGAAATACCAACACTTGGTACAAATATATTTTCTCGTACCTTATCATATACCACACCTAAGATGGTATTAGCACTCCAATTTTTACTGATCCCATACTTAAAACCAAAAGCACCATAAAAACGGTAATACTTATTGTAAGCAAGCATTTTTTCTATGATGGCAGAAGGATTGCTGATGCCAAGTATATCCTTGTCTGCCAGGTTGGGACTTTCAATTCCTTCGCTGTTTACATCATGATCGTGTAAAAAAGGAGATTTGATTAACGCTACATAAACGGGCGAAGTTTTATTAGCAATCCCCTGGTCTTTTAAACGCTGTTCATTGTAGGCAAAAGATAAATTGGTATAACCTGTGAAGCGTTTACTAAAATTAAACTCCGCATTAAAACGCATGTTAAACCTGGTCATATCTGTTGTCTTTACAACGCCCTGGCTTTTGGTATAGCCCATGCTTAATCCGTATGTTGCAATATTATCTCCCCCGGTTACTTTTAGGAAATAATTGTTGGACATACTGTTTTCAAAAACTTTTTTCTGCCAATCGGTATTAAAATGATAACTGGTATAATCAGGGTTCTTGACATCGTCATTCATATAAGGCTGGGCGGCTATCTGGCTGGTTGTCATTCCCTGGCTTTGCAAAATTTCGCTTAGATAGGTACGATAGCTGCCAGCCTGCATTACGGGCAATGATGTAGGAGCTATATTAAAACCGGTAAAAGCTCCAAAGTCTATTTTGGTAGCCTGTTCTTTGGCACGGGCAGTAGTAATGATGATGGCGCCATTGGCACCTCTGCTTCCATAAATGGAAGACGCATCGCGTAATACGGTAATATTATCAATGTCTTTATTATCTATCAGCGCCAACGGATTGGTGTAATTATTGGCGATGATGCTTTGACCGTAGTCATTGGCATCATACAGCATATTATCAATAATGATAAGTGGTTTGTTGGTTGCATACAGTGAGTTGTAACCCCTCAGTAAAAGATTGGCTCCCGCTCCGGGTGTGCCAGATCTCCTGGTGGCATTTAGTCCTGCAATTCTGCCCTGCAATATAGCATCGGGGGCTTCTGATGAATTGAGCGACCAGCCATCCACGTTATATTGGCCAACTGATGCGGTTGTGTACTTTTTTGTTTTTTTACCCATGGGCAGGGTAACTTCTTCACTAAAGGATACATGTGAATCATCCAGCAAAGCAACATCAAAAGACTGGCGGCCCTTTAATGGTATCTGCCGGTCATTAAATCCTTCTCCCAATACTAAAACGGTGGCGTCATAAGAGGGTACTTTTAATTTAAATTTTCCCGATGAATCTGTAATAGTAGCAGAAAAGTCTTCTACCTGCAGACGTACACCTGCTGCTGGCTTTTTTGTAGCTGCATCAGTTACTTTACCTGTAACAAAAATGCCGGCTGCAGTTTTTCTGGATACGATTACCGTATCGTCTGCACCACTTATGACCTGTGCAGAAACTAAACCCGTAGCAAATACAAATAGGATTGCAAAAGTAAATTTCATCTTGAAGATTTTTAATGTATCGTACCTGCCCGTATTATAACCAGCAGTGCAGTTATATTTAACAGAAGGCATATGCAGGAGATTAATTTTATTTATAGTTGTTGGCATTACTGAGGTATAAATTGCAAAGCATGTAAAGATTAAAATGAAGGTTCAAGCCGGATATAATCGCAAACCAATGGGTTAACAGCGGCCGTGGTGCTGTTAGCAGCAACTAAATATATATCGTACACAGATTGATAAGTTGCCAGTGTAAACTCTCCGATATAAACCTCCTTAAAATTATTGGCTGTTACAGACGTGGCCGCAAATGCAGTTGCCGTGGGGCTACCCATACTTAATCGTTGGTTGAATGCGGCCGTCTGAAAATCATTTACGGCTACCCAATAGGCTTTGTATTTCATACTATATACATCGCTGATCCGGTAATTGATGTTGAATAAAGCAAGGCCATGATTAAATACCAATACATCACTAAAATCTTTACCTGTTACTGCATTGTACCGGTCGCGGAAGTAAGTATTGCCCCGCCTGTCTGCACTGGTGGTTCGATATTTTTCGCCCTCTATATAAAATTGTTTGATCTTATCTTTTGGTTGAACATCTACTTTACTCATAATGTAAATGTTGCCGTTGCTTGTCTTGATTGTTTGTACAATTGCTGTTTTTTGAACTGGTACTTTTACATCGAACTTCGAGAACAGCGTATCGGGGAGGGTTGTATAGGCCCCTTCAACAGCAAGGTCTTTCACTACGCACCATCTGGATAAATCAGTAGTACTATCTGCGGTACCGGTAGCAAAAAAAGGTTTAAACTTATTAACCTCCAAAGTCCATGCTGCATCGTTCAGTATGAACAACGAATACTCCTTGCTTTCATCTCTCATGTCATATACATTGCGCCAAAACAGGTTTGTTTGCAATGAATCAGTTCCAGGTTGGTAAATTGGTTGTCCCGTGGACGGATTTACACCGGTTTGTACTGCATTTGCCGGATCAAATATTTTACGGAAAAGTGAAAGCATGTATGCCTTTTGCCCAGCAGGTATCGCCTGATTATTTTGCAAAGCTTCCCAGGCATTGTCAAGAACCGGCAGCATTTTGTCAATTACCTGCAATACGCCATTGTTTGCATATTTATCTGATTCAGTAATAGGGGCATTATCGATATTTTTCAGCAACAGGTTCTGGTATTTTCCATTAAGCATTAAGATGCGGGTTTTAGCGATGGATGCAGTGGTAAAATAAGATTGATTGGCTATATGATTACCAACAAACTTGCGCAGCCGGGCTGTGTCATTTACAATTGCTGCATCCAGGCTGGCGAGCGCAGTATTGGTGGGTGCAAATACGGTAAAGGTTTTTGAAGAAGCTATCACTTTATCATACCCTGATTTGGTCAATAATTCTGTAAACTTACTGAGTGCTGAATTGCTGCTTATTTGTTCGAACAGGTTTTTGGTAAGCGCAGCATCTGTAACTGCATTGTGATCATCCCATTTTTTGCAACCTGTTACTACAGTAAAGCAGGCAAATAGTACGATTAATGATTTGTCTAGTTTTTTATATATCATTTCGAAATTATTAAGTCAAATGGTTTAACAGACCTGGCTGCTAAAAAGTGCAACAGGCATAAGCGTTAAAAATATATTTTGGTACCATTGGGTTGAAACCTTGGCAGTACCTGGTTTTCATCAATTGGTATAAAATGAATCATATCAAGAAAGTTATTGTTCTGTGTGCCTGTTAAAGGCGTTATCCTGATGGTTTGGCGTTGGGTGGTTTGAAAATCGTACACACCCACTAGTTTACCACAGCGGTTAGAACCTGTATTTTCTGTATATCTTTTCCACCCGATAGCCTCCAGCTCTGCATCTGTGCCTGCTGGCCTCGATTCGGTAAAATTCATTGTGCGAGGCAACACATCACCATTTACTGAAACCTGGCAAAGCATATTGGAGCCGCTGGATTGTTTGCTGGTGGCATAGCAAATCCATATTTTATATTTTCCCTTCACAATCGGCGGGGTTGTCATCTCCCACCATACCGGCCTGGCGGGAAGCCCCATTGGCAACTGGTTGCAATCATTGAATACGGCTGTGTTGGTAATACTGGAGCTAGAACTGTAACTATAAGTGAACGTATTGGTTCCGGCAAGTTGCCCCCATCCCCAGGTTATATCTTTTAAGGGCTGATCCGATTCAGACTGACGTGGAAAATTGAAACTCTGTTTTCTATAATAAGCTGGCAATTTTAAAATTTCCGGAAAGGTCGAAACGTCCCAAAACAAAGCTGTTGGCTTCCTGTATTTTACGGTAAAATGAGCGGCCGCATCGTGCCACACACCATTGGTAGCAGCATTGTCGCTGGTAACACGGTTTAATAAAATTCCCTTTTCAAACATTCCGTTAAATTCATTTTGATTTACCAATATGTCCTGCTCAAGTAATTGAATGCTTACAACCTCCTGGGGTTGCAGTGTTGCATGTGATGGAGATGATATGATGTCGCCCAGAAATTTGATACCACCTAAAATATGATAGGCCACATACATATGCAGGCTATCGTTGGCGAGTGTCGGGTTACCGGTTTTAGAATATTTTGATTTAAGAACCGCGTAACTGGTGATGCCGCTATCAGCAAGTGCGGAATTACTCTCAGCCAATACGGTCATCCAACGCTTGGTTGTATCAGGGTTAACGGTATTTAACAGATCGTAAAAGCCCGTTTCCTTAATTGCCTGAGAAAAAATCGAGTAGGCCGGCTTTGCTTCTAACTGCTTCGCTAAACTGAGCGCAGCAGGAATCAGCACATTATTTATTTCATGAATAAGGCCATTGCCTACCTTGACATTTGATTTGGTAATAAGTGCCTGCCTGTTTATCACATAATTCGATACTCCTCCATTGAAACTAACTCCCGTTACAAGATATTGACCAAACATAGTAGGCACTGGTAACTTTCCATCTTTAAAGGAAGCAGTAGTAATAGTGTCAATCAATAAATGAAATTTCACCATGTCCTTCAAGGTATTTAAGTCAGCCGCAGCCACATCGGCGGCACCTAATTTAGCAAGCCAGGTTTTTACACCGCTATTGGTTGGAGCAAAACAGGTATAGCCACCATAAGCATTTAAGAAAGCATCATTTTCCGTGCGTGCCAATATCTGCCGGAATAAAGAAAATGAATCAGGGTACAGCTCCAGGTATCCTACAATATTTACATCGCCGGTTGTGGATATTTTTATCTCCTGTTTTTTACATCCGGGCATTGTAGACAGACCGAATATAAAAAGCATTGCTGCCAGGATTGATACAAAAAATGTCTTATTCATAGCAAGTAATTTAATTGGTTAATTATTTATAAAATGGATTTTGCACCAACAGTTTATTGGTTTGCATTTCATATAAGTAAATAGGAAAATAATGGCTGTTCTTATCCCGTAGTTTATTAAATGCAGCTTGCTGTCTGTCGGATGGAATGCTAATAGCCGCCATATCTAATAAATAGATTAACTGCTGGTAGTTGTTGCGTTTGGCATTGCGCAATACATCGTACCAACGCTTGCCTTCAAAAGCAAATTCACGCTGGCGCTCCTGCAGGATATACGCTTCCATACCAGATTTGCTGGTTGAGTCCATCGTTCCATTAAAATCAAAAGCCTTTGCCCTTTCCCTGATTGTTTTTACCAGCCGGGAGGCTTCTAATGGCTGATTTAATTGATTGATTGCTTCAGCCTTCATCAGTAATATGTCTGCATAACGGTAAAAGATCCAATGTGCAAAAGACTGGTCTGTTGACCGGACAGTATTCGTACTATTAGTACCAATATATTTCCAGATGGTTAAATCGGATGCTCTAAGCGATGTGCCATCGCCACGTAAATCCTCATTAGGAACTGCATTTACGGCATCTACCCCAAAAACCTGTTCCATTAAATGCGGCGCCGCACTCCAGCGACGTGTATTTGCCTGGTGCATAAAATAAAATGGATTCAACTTTTGTACATCAAACTGTAATTCAAAAATGCTTTCTGTCGAGTTCCCTTCATAATATAGCGCATTGAATAAATCAGTACCGCCCCCGATTAAACCAAACCTGTTTGAAGAAATGACTTTATTACATTCAGCCACACACTCAGTGTATTTTTCCATCCATAAGTAAACATCTGCCAGCAGGGCGTTAGCCGTAAAACGGGTGACACGTCCCTTATCTGTGGCAGTATTTCCATAAGTGAGTGGCAGGAAGGGCTCTGCTTTTTTCAGGTCACTTACTATCTGGTTGAGAATGGTATCGCTGCCGGATTTTGGTATTGGGATAATATCTTCATCACTGATAGTGGCATTTAATTTTAATGGTACGTCTCTAAAGCTGCGGGTCAGGTAAAAATACATCAAGGCCCTAATGGTGAGCGCTTCACCAACCGCCTGGTCGAGCTGTTCTTTTTTAAATGTATTATCTTTTGCTAATACTCCTGGCGCCAGTTCGATTACCGTATTGCAATAATTAATAGTCTGGTACAACAAGCGCCAGTTGGTGTAGCGATTAGCTGGCAGCATATTGATATTTACAATATCCAATTCTTCTGCACTGGCCCTGAAACCCGGCAAAACCATGTCAGTCCGGGCTTCACCCCATAGGAAAAACAATTCTGCCATTGCCTGTTGATCAGTAGCTAACATGGAGGCGTAGATGCCTGTAACGGCCGCGGAAACCTGTTCTTTTGTTTGCCAGAAATTTTCCCGTACGATCCCATCCTGGGGCTTAAGGTCGAGCCATTTTTTGCAAGCCGACATGCTAGTGATGACTGCTAAAAGCAAAGTGAATTTTAATAGATGCTTCATTATATCTACAATCTTTAATTAGTTAATGTGTGCGTATGCCTTGGTACAAACCAGTGCCTCTTCATTTGATATTATTAAAAACCAGCCACCAGTCCAATCGTGATCGTTTTTGAAGGCGGAGTCATCGAATAATCGTATGCAATTCTAAATGGATCAGCCCCTGACGCACTTACTTCAGGATCCTGCCCTGTATACTTCGTAAGGGTAAATATATTTTCTGCAGTGAGATAGGCGCTTAATGTTTTCATTTTATATTTAGCCAGGAATTTCTTCGCAAAACTGTAGCGTGCGGTAATAGAACGAAACCTAATGAACGAAGCATCTTCCACATATCGGTCGCTGCCCAGCCAGTTGTAACCTCCGCCAATAATTGCACGGGGAATATCGGTAACGTCACCTTCCTTGCGCCAGCGGCGAAGGGTGGCTGTACTTTGGTTATCAAAATAGTACATATTGCTGGTACTTATTTCAGTACCATTGATGACATCATATCCATACCTGAAATTAAAATAGGTAGATATTTTCAGGTTATTTTTAATGGTTACGGATGGGCCAAAACCGCCAGCCAATTTTGGATTGCTGTTGCCGAGGTAAACTACATCCATGTAATTGATGTTTCCATCATGATTGATGTCTTCGTAGATGGCATCACCCGGTTGAAAGGTATAG
This sequence comes from Ferruginibacter sp., assembly GCA_039922375.1. Classification (GTDB taxonomy): domain Bacteria; phylum Bacteroidota; class Bacteroidia; order Chitinophagales; family Chitinophagaceae; genus Ferruginibacter. The sequence continues at coordinate 14,764 of JBDSAA010000064.1, read as the reverse complement.
TCAATATTAGGATAATTAAAGCGCATATACACTACTTGCCCATTTGGTCCTATAATTGGCTTTCCGCCATTACTTTGGGCAATGGTAGCTGCTTTATCCGTGTAAACTCCTTTGTATTTGTACCCGTAAAAAGAACCAAATGGATTGTCTACCTGCAGCAAACGCAGGTATTCACCGAGCCTGGTTACATCTCCCCGGCTGCTGGGATAAAATTCAGATATTTCCCGGATGATATTTTCGTTGTGCGAAATATTAAAATCAAATGAAATACTCAGATTTTTTGCTTTATAGGGATTTGTCCATACAGCTACTTCCCAACCCTGGTTATCCAATGTTCCCACGTTAAGGTTTACATTGCTATACCCGGTATAAGATGCAATCTGTAAACCATTAAAGTATAAATCTTTGGTACGGTTACGGTAAAAATCAACATCGGTACGAATCCGTCCCTTAAACAGAGATAAATTAGCACCGAGGTTTGTACCATTAATGGTTTGCCACCGCAGGTTTTTAAGTTCCATCGTAGAAGGAAATACACCACTCTGCCCCTGGTAACTCCATCCATAGGTAGAATACCTGTTATAAAAAGTATAATCGTAACGCGGTGCTTCACCACTTTGGCCATAGCTTGCCCGAAGACTGAGGTCATCAATGGATTTTACTTTATTCAGAAACTTCTCTGCGGATACACGCCACCTTGCGGACACAGAAGGAAACAGGCCATACTTATAATTAGGGCCAAAACGGGAATTACCGTCGCCCCTGAGCGATGCGTTGAAAATGTACTTATCATTGTAATCATAATTGGCGCTAACAACCGCACCTACGCTACGGGTTTGAGACACATTGGACACAGCCCGTAATTCTTCGTTTTGAGTTCTGGAAGCATTGGAAGCATCTACCAGCAGTGAAGAAGCTGTATTGGAAGTCATCGTTTCCTGGCTTACCGCTTTATAATCGTTGGTAAGAATACTTAAGAAAGATTTAATGGAATGCTTGGTGTTTTTCAGCGTGGGCGTATATTCAAGGTTGATTTTTGTAGTTACGCCAAACAGATCAATATCGCCATCATAAGCCCTGTTTACTACGGTTTCAATACTGGGGCGGCCGGTTGCAATTTGTGGCAGGAAGCTTTTATTTTTTGTATTGTTGATATCAAACTGCACATCAAAACTGGCCTTCAGTACTTTGGGCATTATATCATAGCTCATCTGAAAACGAGGTACTATCCTTTCGCCATTTACACTGTATTTTGCCTGGGTAGCCATGGCGGCCGGGTTGTAAATGCGGTCGTATGAACCCTGTATGTTTGAAACGGGTGAAAAATAGTTGGGAGACAAATTGCCTAATTCATCATATTCGAAAACACTCATATTGGGCATTTTGATATACGCCAGGCTCCGGATACCTGCATCAGCTTTCTTTGCGTCAGCACCCAGGTAATTACGGCTTTGATCTGTATGTGTATAAGCAATACTGGTAAATATTTTTATTTTTTCAGAAATATTATAATCAAGGTTGATACGGGTATTAATGCGTGTTAAACCCGTTCCCAGCGTGGTGCCCACCTGGTCAAAATAACCTACTGATGCAAAATAGCGGGCCTTTTCGCCACCGCCATTCATGCTAACAGTGTGATCCTGCAATCTACCTGTTCTTGAGATCGCATCAATCCAGTTGGTATTGTTACTGTAATTATTATACCAGTAGGGATCATTAGGGTCATAATTGAACTCACGATTGGATGAACCCAAAGGCGTGCCGGTGCGATTCATATAGGCCTCTGGCATTAAAGTGGAATATTGATCGCCATTAAGTAATGGTATTGATTTAGGTAAAAAAAACGCACTTCCTTTAAATGTATAGGTAATAACAGGTTTGCCGATGCTGCCCCGTTTGGTGGTAATGATCAAAACGCCATTGGCAGCCCGTGATCCCCATACTGCTGTGGCTGCAGCATCTTTTAAAACAGTGATGTCTTTTATATCGGCTGGTGAAATATTTAATAACTGGGCATAACCTTGTTCATCAGCGGCACCAAAATTAAAATCTCCGGGAATCTCGGTTTCATAGGGCATACCATCCACCACGATTAAAGGAGTACCGGTGCTACTGATAGAAGAAATGCCCCGGATACGGATGTTCATAGCTGCACCGGGATCGCCGCTGGTGGCGGTTATATCCACACCTGCCAACCTGCCCTGCAAAGCCTGATCAATACTGGCCGCAGGTAATTCTTCCAGGTCTTTAGCGCTTATTCTTGCTGATGAAATGGTGGAACTTCTTTCTTTAATATTCATCATCCCATTATCGGTAGTGCGGGATGAGGTAACAAAAACTTCATCTATTGCAGCACTTTCATCTTCCATCTGAAAATTAATATTGCCCCGCCCGTTGATGGATTGCGAGATTGTCTTATAACCTATATTAGATATATTGATCCTGTTTTTAGGATTGGTTATTTTTAATACAAAGTTCCCTTCTATGTCGGTAGAAGTGCCTTTGATAATTCGTTTGTCTGCATCAATTTCTGTCACCGATACACCAGATATCGGGTCCTTACTTTTTTTGTCTACAATTTTACCTTTTACCACAGTTGAACCAGCCGGAGCCTGGGCAACAGAATGAAGCACACATACTACGCAAAGCGCAAAGACACTTACGCTTGATTTTATAAATTTTATCATACCAGTTAGCATTATAATAAAGAGTTAGTCAGTATATTTCAAATAGTTGTTGATCAGGTGGATCACAAAACGATTAGCCAGGTAATTACTGCTTGCAGTTATTACGGTAGCGTTGCGATTGTTCATATCAGTTAATGTCATTGTGCCAGGCACAGTGTTATTTACAAAAATGCTGGTAGGATCTCCAATATTATTCTTAAACAGCGTTTCAAATGAACCGCTCTCCTGGCCATCGGTGGCCACAGATTTTTTATTGAGGATGTGGTAATAAATAAACTTGGTTACCAGGTCCTTATCTGCCGCACTGGTAGGTATATAGTTGGGCACCTTATTGGGTGCTGTACCAGTTCCAGGTAAGAGGCCAGCGTTGACAGCAGCTTTTATTGCATTGTTATCCGGAATAAAAAATGTATAAAAAGTCCCGCCGGCCACACCTGCTATTTCATCAGTACCTGAAACATAAATTGCAGAATTACTTAGGTATTGCCAAAAAGAATTAAACTGTGAGCTAGTAGCAGCTCCAATTTTCCTGATATATATGCCATGGGTAAAATTGCTAAAATCCAAAATACTGTCAAGATAATGAACAGAACCATTTTTGGCTGTTTTGGTTCCGGACGATTTTATCGCCGAATTGGTATAAAGATTACCTGCAGCAAACGCGGTATTATTTGCATACCGCACAAACTCGCCTCCATACGACATTGCGATTCCCGGTGTTGAAAGACTCGTTATATCTCTACCCGGGATTACATGCAGGTTCACCACCCTTAACAACCGCACTAATGCAGAAGAACCCACCAACGCAGTGCCACCCCCCGGCGGCGTGTAGCGCCATTGAAAATTAGGGTTATTGTCAACGCTTGGATCAGAAAAATAACCTGCTGCGTTTAAAGCACTGTTGCTTACCAGGAATAGCGTGTATTTCTGGCTAAGATTTGAAATCTGAAATTTCAATTCCTGGTTAAGCAAACTGGTCATCATGGTATATTTAGGATTCAGGTAGGCTTTACCATACACACTGCTAAATACATTGGCCTCCTGCACCTTATTGGTGCCATAAAAAATCCCATTGCTTAAAATTTTCTTATCGGTTACATCTGTAAGCGGATCAAATCGGGCTTCCTCACCTAAAAAGTTATAGGTTGTTTTAAATTTGCTCGGCCACACTGCTGTCTGCCATAAATGTGCATTTACAAAATCGTAAATAACGCCAATGGGTATAGCATCCAGGCTGGTAAAATGCTCCAGCAAAACGGTATTGATATAATTTAATAATACTGTATTGGTAGGTACAAACATGCTATAGGCATTTGCCTGGCCATCGTTGTCCTGCAGCTTCATAAAATTTTCGTTGTTGAGCGAAAAAGCAAGATTCGCGTTGAATATCTTAGTGTATATCGGCGACGTCCCCCCGTTTACAATCTGGTACTTTTCTGTAACCAAAGGATTAAGCGCAAATTGTACCAGGTACTTATCAAACAGCTTTTTAAATTCACTGTAATTAGGATTACTGGCAAGGTACTCATCCAAGCCGGGCAACTCGGTGATTACCCTGTTTATAACATGTATGACCCCATTTTCTGCCGCCATATCCTTTTCAGTAACCACCGCATCCACCACATTAAAACCTGTGTATGGAGTGTTAGGATAAAAATAATTGTAGTCAGAAGCACTAAGCCCTTTGCCTGCCATAAAATTGTCCACAAAATAAGGGATGTACTTATTGTTATTGTCGGCATCTACGTAAAAGGTGGCCCCATTATTATTACGGTTGCTGGAAATAATTTTTATTGATTTGCCCGTATTATCCATCCCATCATACACGCCTTTGTAACTGGCTGTGCGTCTTCTGAAAGCCGCGTTGGGTACCCATCCAATACTAGCCTGATAATCTCCGATCCGCTCTTTTTTAAAGGCATTGTACACCAGGCAATAGGTTACTATTTTGCGGCAGGCGTTGCTATCTAATTGTTCAATACCAGCTATGTTCTTTTCTTTAAAGAATACTGTGAAAGCTGAATCATGTGGTGCAAAAAATGTCCAGTAACCGGCAGCTCCCAAGATGCCTTTATAACCAGCTTTATCGATAACTGCCAGTAGATTCTTAAAATTTCCTTTTGCCGCAAGCTGTTGATAAATGGGCGGTTCAAGTGAAGCCGGGCGGCCATAATATTCGTCGTAAGCTTTTTTACGGCAATTCACGAGAAGAACCGAAAGAGTCAAAAGAAGGAAGCTCGTCTGTAGGAATTTATTCATGATATATAAGTAAATGCAGTTTATAATTGGTTAAGCTACCCTTATTTTGTAGTGTGCTTATATTAATGTGCTAACGAGTTTATGCTTCAGGAAGTTTAAAAGGAAGGTTCCTGTTTCCCATTAAAATATATTTGTTAGCGTGCGAAGAGAAAAGTCGGAATAAAAGGTAGCCTACACTGGTGAGAAATAGCACAAATGATGTGAGGTGTTTAGATTTTGCAAGCATGTAGCAAGTTTGGTTTTGGTTTAGCAATGTGACCTTGGGGCAATCTGTAATTTATCTGGCCTATTCCTGTTAAGAATAAATTCGATATCTGGCATAAATGTATGTCATCTCATATTTTAACTATCCTGTCCCATCCTGAATTTCATTATTTCCTTACTCTTCTGAATGTTATTTTTCCATATTGTAATCGCCGATACATCAAAGTAACTCCTAACCTATACATTTATTGCCTGGCTGGCCGCATAATACTTCAACTCAATAATATCATTGGGCAATGGTTTTTTATTCCAGGCTTTGTGGATAGATAAGGCAGTTCCAACTGCGGTGGCCTGTGCCATCGAAGCAGCAAAGATCTCCATGGCAGGAAAAGATTCGGCAAGCAAATTCATGTAAATGGCATTTTTGCTAAATCCTCCATCTACAAAAATCCTTTTAGTAGCTGACCCCTGTAATACTAGGTGCGTAGAAAAACGTTGTTGGGTAATAATATCCAGGATCAACTGGTGATAGGCCTCAGTATCTGATGTAAAGTCTGAAAGATCTCTTTGAGAAAAAGCAGATTCTTTTAAATTAACCGTCTTGACTGGAGCCATTCTTTTTTGCAATTGAGCAATAATGCCGGCATCATAAGCAATACTCCTGTATCGTATGGCATTCTGATTAAAATGATCCGCTATTATTTTTACTTGTTGTTCATGCTCATATCCTGCAAATAAGCGGGAAGCCTTTACTGGCTTGCCTTCATATGTCATATAACAAAGGCAATCGTTTTCTAATTCTTTATTTGTAAGCGGTGTTTGATTAAAAGGGTTTAAGCTAATACACCAGGTGCCCGTGGATATTAAAACAAATGGTTCATGAAAATTAACCAGGTAAGGGATTAATGCCGCAGAGCTGTCATGAAGGCCGATGCCAACAGAATAATTATTGCCGGGAAAGGCGGCAGGAAGTACTTCATTGCCAGGCAAAATAGGTGGAAGCTTTTCAGATATACCTTCCTGCAATACCCATTGATGGTAGCTGTTCGCGTTAAAGTCCCAGAGATTGGTATGGCAGCCGATGCTGGTAATATCGGCGCATGGAATACCACTAATGAGATAGCTCATGTATTGTGGCAAATGCAATGCATATTTTATTTTTTGAAAAAGTTCGGGCCTTTCATATTTGATCCTGTACAGTTGCATCCCTGAGTTCAAACTTCCCAACACAGGCGAGGCAGTGATGTGAGCGAAAGATTGCTCACCACCGTACGTATCATAAAATTGTTTACTGAGATGGGATGGGTATTTTTTTAAATAATTATACAATGGTGTGAGCGGGTTGCCCTGTTCGTCAATATATACAAAACTTGCACCATAGGTAGAAAAGTTGATTGCCTTGATACAAAATTCTTTCAGCCTGAAAACTTCTCTCAGTGAATCAAACACACTTAAACGCAGGCTTTCCAAATTTTCGCAATCGTCGCCGTCTTCATCAACTGTTTCCGTAAATTTTGCAGCCTTTTCATAAACGATCTTATACTGCCGGTCAAACAGAAATAATTTCTTATTGGTTTTACCAACATCAAAAATCGCTATAACGGGTATGGCAGCCATGTTATTTTTATATACTTGTCAACTATTCACAATCGAATGAAAACTGTATTATTTGATGACCTGATTAAACAAGTTTATCAGCCACCATTAAATTAATATTACAAACCTGTTGCAACGGTTGCCTGGCCCCTTTCCTTTATTAATTCTTTTCTTACATTTAAAGAACGAAATAAGGAGAGCGGCTGTAATACGCCACCCGACTGCATCCTGGCCTCAGCTACCAGTGAGCGGACATCGGTTCTGTAAGCAGCTTGCAATATTTCCTGCGCTCTTACTACATCATTCACCTCCTGCGCTTCTTTCAATGCAACTGTATCTACTATTAATGCCTGTGCATAGGCGATCATAATTGCTTCGATAGACTGTAACAAATCTTCCAGCGGGTCTTTTACATTGTGGCTCGCATCGATCATCCAGGCAAGATCATTTGCATGATCCATGCCCTTTGCATCCATTCCTTCTACCAGTTCATTAAATATTAGAAACAACTGGTAAGGATTGATACTTCCCACAGTCAGGTCATCATCGCCATACTTACTATCGTTGAAATGAAATCCAGCCAGCTTATTTTCCATCATTAACAAAGAAACAATCTGCTCGATGTTTGCATTCGGTAAATGATGGCCAAGGTCCACAAGCGTATAAGCCTGGGGGCCAAGTTTAGAAGTATATAAATATGATTGTCCCCAGTCGCCTACTGTGGTGGAATAGAAATTAGGTTCGTATGCTTTGTACTCAACAAATACTTTCCAATCAGCCGGTAACGCTGCATATATCTCCTGTAGGCTTTCGTATGTATTTTGCCAGGCCTTTCTAAAATTTAATTGTCCTGGAAAACATGACCCATCCGCCAGCCATACCGTGAGGGCTTTGGAACCCAATGCGTCTCCTTGTTTTATTACTTCGATATTATGCTCAATGGCCTGCCTGCGAACTGCCTTATCTACATGCTGCAACGAACCAAATTTATAACTAAGGGACTGGTCGGACTGATCCTGGAAAGTGTTAGAATTGACTGCATCAAATTTTAAACCGTTCATTGCCGCTAACGACTTGATTGCGGTGGCATCGGAAGGAATATCCCAGGGGATATGTAAGGAGATGGCGCCGCTTGACTGGTTGAGTGCATGCAATATCCCAATGTCTTCTATTTTCTGTTCCAGGTTCCCGGGTTCTCCGCCGCCGCTGAAACGGCCAAATCGTGTGCCACCCGTACCCAATGCCCAACTGGGAATGGCTACCTGGAAATCAACCAGTTTTTGAATGATGGATTCAACATTGTTTATGCTCCCTGCAATGTACTCGTAATTGCGCCTGTGGCTCGCCTGGCTGGCGGCATTGCTTTCTTCAATCAATCGTTTATTCAATAACATACTCCGGATTTTATGTGTAATTGATAATGTAAATTAAGGTAAATAAAAAACTTCGGATAATGGTACACTCACTGGTGAATTATCCTCATTTGATTCCATGATATCTTTCATATAAGCCCACCATTTTTGCATAACAGGATGCTGAGGCAGGTTATCCAATGCCTGCAAATTTGCAGCTCTCAATAAGCCGAACAAACTGCCCGTGCTTTCATCTAAAAAAATAGAATATTCACTGATGCCAGTTTCCTTTAATAACTGCTCCAAATCAGGCCACAATGCTTCGTGGCGCTTTTTATATTCTACCTCCTGCCCTTTGTGCAGTTGCATTTTAAATGCAACACGGTGAGCAGTGAGGGGAAAATCGTTTTCTTGATTCATAAACGGATTTTAAAATAGCTGGTTAAAAATGGTAGCTCCTGCATGCACTGCAGTACAAGTGTGCGACGCAACAATGCTCATTCATGATCAGGTGCCGGGCCAAAAAAAATTATGAATTATACAGCTCAAGGTCTAAAAAGTAATAACAGTTATAATTTTCCCGGCGAAGAAGCAGCAATCGTCATCATCGTTGTGTCACTCCCTTTTACCACATACCTATATTGATCTTTTATTGTGTAATAATTAAAATATCCATCTATTATTAAGGTTGCTGCAAATAGATCTTAGTCATTTGTCCCGGTATAAAACGGGCGTTGAAAAAAAACAGGTTGACAGATTAGAAAATCATCAACCTTTTGTAATCAAAACATATATGAGAAAATCGTTTTTACCTTACGAAAGCCATTGCTACCCCACCATCAACATTTAAAATATTACCGGTGGATTTATTGAGTAACCCTCCGGCAAATGCAAAGCAGGCATTGGCAATATCTTCAGGCAATATCATTTCGTTTAACAATGTACGCTTGGCATAATAAGCAGGCAGTTCTGCTACAGTGATCCCATAAGCTTTCGCTCTTCCTTCGGCCCAGCCCCCGGCCCATATATTTGAATCAGCAATAACGGCATCTGGATTAACAGTATTCACCCGTATTTTATCGCTTCCTACTTCTGCAGCCATCAACCTTGTAAGATGGGCCTGTGCTGCCTTTGCGGAACCGTAGCCAGCATTGTTGGGTCCAGCTACCACAGAATTTTTTGATACTATATTGATCACATCACCGCCAATATCCTGCTTGCGCATAACGGCAATGCCTGCCTGCGAAACGAGAAACTGGCCTTTTACCAAAATATCATATAACTTATCCCAATCGGCAATACTGTGGTCGGCAATTGATTTGGAAGTACTGATGCCGGCATTGTTTACGACAATATCAACGCCACCGAAAGCCAGCGCTGCGCCTTCCATAGCCTTGTTAATCGTATCCAGGTTGGTCACGTCCAATATCACTGCAGCAGCAGTATCCTTTCCATATAACTTTGTGAACTCATCAGTAGCAGCTACCAATCGTTCTTCATTGATATCATTGATGATCACGCAGGCACCTTCATCCGCAAATTTCTTAGCAATGGCTTTTCCAATACCACCTGCGCTACCTGTTATCAACGCTACGCGTCCACTGAGCGGACGTGGCTTAGGCATTCTTTGCAGTTTTGCCTCTTCCAGTAACCAATATTCAATGTTAAATGCTTCCTGCCTTGGCAACGATGTGTATTCAGAAATGGCTTCTGCGCCCTTCATTACATTGATTGCATTAATATAAAATTCTGCGGCTACCCTTGCTGTTTGCTTATCTTTTGCAAAGGTGAACATACCAATACCAGGATACAACAATACCACCGGATTCGCATCTCTTATTGCAGGGCTATTTGAATGCTTGCAGCTTTCATAGTAGGCACCATACATTTTGCGGTAGGCTTCAAATTCAGGCGCCAGTTTTTCTTTTAATGCAGTTGCGTCACTTAAATCATCGGCAGCATTCAACGGCAATACCAGCGGACTGATTTTTGTTCTTAAAAAGTGATCCGGGCAGCTGGTTCCCAATGGTGCAAGCCTTCCAAGGTCATTTGAATTGATGAATTCCAATACTCTGTCGTCATCGGTAAAATGCCCGATCATTTTTGTTTGTGAAGAGCAGAAACCTCTTAGTACAGGAGCCAGGCCAGCAGCCTGTTTCAACCTTTCTTCTTTTGGCAATGAGTCAATCTTTTGTCCACCAAATACCTCACCCTTTTTACCGTAATTATCGGCCAGGTATTCAGCACAGCGTTCTACTACCTCCAGTGTATTAATATAGCTTTCATAGGCTGTATCACCCCAGGTAAATAATCCATGAGAACCTAACATAATACCACGGATACCAGGGTTTTCATCGAGGCATTGCTTCAACTGAAGGCCAAGGTCGAACCCAGGTTTTTGCCATTCTACCCACCCAATGGTGCCGGCAAATAACTCCTGTGTAATTTTTTTGCCATCCTTTGCGGCGGCTATAGCAATAGCCGCATCGGGATGCAAGTGATCAATGTGTTTAAACGGAAGAAAACCATGTAAAGGTGTATCTATCGACGGGGCTTTGGAAGCAAGGTCGTAAATACAATGATTGAAGAGTTCCACCATTTCATCTTCGAACTCAATACCACGGTAAACATTTTTTAAACTGCGCAAGCGATCAACATATAACGCCGCAAGGCCGCTCTTTTTTAAGGTGCCGATATCTCCGCCGGAACCCTTTACCCACATTACTTCTGTTGGCTCGCCAGTCAATGGATCTTTAGCCATTGCTTTGCAAGAGGTATTGCCCCCACCATAATTGGTAAGCCTTAAATCCGCTCCTAATAAATTAGAACGATAGATCAATAAGGCAACCTCATCACCTTCAAGGCTAGCCGCTTTAGTTTCATCCCATAGGTAACTAACATGTTTGAATGTACCATTCCCTACATTGGGAGCAGCAATCCTGTTATCTTCTATTGAGTGGTTAGAATTAGTATTCATAAATATGCGTTTTAAAATTTTTATTTTTTACTCATTGCATCCTGGTTATAAATAATGAGAATCACTTGGTATCCGTATCAGTGGTGTTAGAATGTTTGTTTATAAATTATTTTATAGAATTTCCATAACCAACAATTATAATAGAAAGGATAATAGTTGCAATCCCCATGATAATTGTCCGGGTAGTTTTTTTACTTACATTTTTCCACTCTTTTAAAACCAGGCCCCACATATTCGCAACCAAAATAATAAAAGACATGTGTAGTATCCAGGAACTGGCCCCATTGCCCAATTTACTTTCTCCCATACCATAAAAAAAGAATTGTAAAAACCACATCGTTCCACCCAATGCACACAGAAGATAATTTCTAAGCAGTGGGGTTTTTGAATTGGTATAGTCACCAAAAGTTTTATTGCGGAAATTCAAAATAATGCACCAAATTAAGTTGGTGGTAAGCCCGCCCCAAAGTATTACAACAAATATTACATTATTGCGGTATAAGAACTCGCCCTGGCCAGGATTTGCAGCTTTCCAAACATCGTTGGCAACAATACCCAGGCTGGTGCCTGATTCTATCCCAAAACTGAAGCATGCACTCAGCACACCCGAGACAATTGCCACCAGCAAGCCGAGGCCAATTTTAAACTCACTGCCGGACGCATCTGTTTCCGCGCCGCCCAATTCTTTATCTTTCATGGCGCCCGCTTTGCCACATATTATGATACCTACCACGCATACTGCCAGACCCAAAATAACCAGTAGCCCCCAGGTGGTACCAAACAGATCGGCGATCGTATCCTTTCCTTCTGTGGGGGTAAAATAATAATATATGGATGGAATAATGGCGCCAAATACTGAACACAAACCGAGTATGATAGAACTGCCCAGCGATACACCCAGATAGCGTACGCCTAATCCATAAGTAAGTCCGCCAATGCCCCATAGCAACCCCATGATATAAGTGGAAACAAGGGATGTAGTACTTGCATTTTTTATTATATCGAAAAAACCGGGAATGGTAAGATATGCAGCAAGCGGAGGTACAATAAGCCAGGAAAACAATCCACCAACGATCCAAAAACTTTCCCAATGCCAACCCTTAACTTTTTTGTAGGGCATGTAAAAACTACCAGATGCAAAGCCACCTATGAAATGAAAAATAACGCCGAGAATAACACCCATGAAAACTGATTTTTATATAAACAAGCAATAACGCGATGAAGGTAAATATAGCTGTATTCTCACCTGTCATGAACTGTCATGCTTATAAATGTGGTAGTATTAGAGCAAAATACACTCAGATAAGTGAACCATACAATGAACACCCTGTGTACACTTTTATCCAAATTCACCCAAGGTTAATAGGCACATAACATGTACATTAAAAAAATAGTTGCATTTGATTAAAAGGTGTATTATTTTTATTTGTTCATCCCAGGTTAAAACCCAATCACCTGTTTAAAAACTACACCGCCGCTTGCTTCCACAACCTCCACTTTCTACAGACATATCCAGTCATTACCGAGTTTGTAAGTTTTAAGCTATGCAATTCTTCCGTTTCCCTTTGCCATTTCTTTAGAACTCAATATCCCCTTTGCATCTATCGGTGCAAAAAACTGCTTTTTTATTTTTAATAAACCCAATCCTTTCAGTACCAGCATTTCAACCATGCAATGGCCTCTAAAAACTGCCGAAAGAATTTGATTTCCTTCAAATTCATGGCTGAACAATTCTTTCATCCTTTTGGAGACACACATGATCTTTTTTTTGAAAGTGCATGGTATTGACTGTAAACCATTGATCAAAATATCTTTTTTATTAACCAATGTTACTTTTCGGACTAGCAAGAAATTTTTTATTTTTCTAATCTTTAAACAAAAGAATTATGAAAGCAAATTTCCCCTGCGAGCAGATTAACAGTTGCAGTAAAATGATAAAGAACCGGCTGACCGGTTTTTTATGTTGTATTAAAAGTGTAACAGCTCTTTTAATGCTCCCCCTTCTATTTTTTTCAATGCAAACCTATGGGCAGTCGGCCAATATAGACCAGGTACGAAATGGACCGTCAAATAATCCCCAGAAAAATTTTTACACCACATTTAATACCACTCCTACCTGGGTCAATGGTAATGCAGGCTCGTCCAATGCACACTATGTGGAAGGTATGTCTATTGGCTATCGTTCTTTACTCACAGGCTTAACCAATGGTAATCAATATGAATATATAATTGAGTACGATACAAAGCACAGTGCATCGATGGCCATTGATTACCTCACACACTATCAACGGCTGGAACCGCATGGCCCATTTGGCCACCCTGCCGAAGTACTCGACCCAAGAATTTTCCAGGATGGTAGCAGGGAATACCTGATTGGACTGGTAAGTACCAGTACATTTGATATTCCTGCACCGTTTCAGGCTGCTGCCAATACACCAGTGGCGAATATGCCACAAAACAGCTTTAATGCTTTACCGGCTGCGGAAAGGAAGATGACCATCCTCAATGGAACGATCACTGATATTTCCTATGTGCTACAGCAATCATTAAGTACATCCGCATCATCAGCGACTACCAGTGTAAAAATCAGGTTTACCGCTGGCGATGACTCTGTGGTGCTTGCCTGGGGTGGCCATATTGCCAGCAGGCTCGACTGGGGATATACTAATCCGCCAACAAATACCATTCCCCGCTCGGCCGGTGGTATTAGCGGATCGCCCTATCATATGCGGCATCTTTCCATGAACACTTATCCGGGACTGGGGAATATTTCATTGGGTAATCAGGATCGTTCATTGTCTGCAGCAGCAGTGGTGCCGCCACCAATATGTGGTATCAGCACGGCCCAGGTTGCCTGCGTTGCCACGCCCTTCCTCAGTTTCAATTATACAGAAAGCACTACGGGTAAAACCTTCTTATGGGCAATAACCGGAGCTAATACAGCAGGCGCAAAAATAGACCCTGTAACCGGGGCAACGGGTTCGACGGTAAAGATTGTGCCTGTCGGAACAACGTTTACCGCAGGAAGTTTTGACCTGCAGTTAACGGTTACCCAAAACAGTATTCCAGTCACCTGCACGATGAGTCCGGCCGGAACTTTCTCTACTGCAGTGGTGGGTGCAACGGCAGCACCATCGCAAATCAACCTTGCAACAAGTAATACTTCGCAGTTAAATACTGTTTTAACAGGTTCAAGCGATGCGAATGCAACAAGCTATACTTATGCATGGACCCAGTCGCCGGCAAGCGGTGGTTCTCTTAGCTCTGCTACTATCATAAACCCGGTATTTACAGCAACCGCACCAGGTTCCTATACTTTCGTGGTGACTGCTACTCAAATAGCTGCACCCAATTGTTCAGACACCGGTATCGTAGTGGTAAATGTTTCCGCATCTACTCCACCCTGTACCGTAGCGGGCCCCTCACCTATTTGTCCGGGTAGCACCAATCCCTATATTTATGATCCTACCGGAGACGGTATTGCGGATCCGATTCCTGCTAATTTTACTGCAGTATGGACATTGGAGAACAATACCAATAGCGCCGGTATCAGCGGGCTCACTAATGGTAATACGGTAAGTGTTGTGTCTGGCACAAGCTGCAATACAGCTTACAGGATAAAGATCACGCTCACCTCCACCAGCGGACTAATCTCCACCAGTTGCTTTAAAGATGTAACGGTGAATGAT
>JBDSAA010000063.1:0-10678 GCA_039922375.1 Ferruginibacter sp. | reverse complement strand
CATATTGTTGCATGCTGGGAGAATAGCCGGTGATACCATTTGTTGCAAAACGCATGTTGCTTGAGAAATCATACCTGGTTTTTCCTTTGCCCCTTTTTGTGCTAACCAGTATCACCCCGTTTGCTGCAGCGCTTCCATAGATTGCCGCGGAAGCGTCTTTTAATACTGAAATGCTTTCAATATCATCGCTGTTCATATTTAAAAAGGAAAAAGAGTTCAGCGCAGGAACCCCGTCAATGATAATTAAGGGGGCACTTCCGTTCACTGAACTCAGGCCCCTGATCACTAATCCAATTCCTTCATTGCCCGGCCTTGGAGATGAGCGGGTAACCAACAAACCCGGTGTAGCACCTTGCAAGGCAAGGCCAATGTTTGTAACAGCACGGTTTTCAAAGGTCTTAGCTGATATTTGTTCTACAGCACCTGTGAGGGTTGCTTTCTTCTGTTTTGCATAACCAACAACAACAAGGTCAGTTAATTCAGACACACTATTCACCAACCTTATTTTGAGTGACTGAGAAGTAGTAGCATGGACTTCCTGTGTTTCAAAACCAACATTACTTATCACAAGGACGGCACCTTCCGAAACCTGGATGTTGAACCTCCCATCTTTATCAGTGGAAGTACCATTAGCAGTTCTTTTAACGGAAACGGATGCCCCAGATACAGGCTCCGAAGTTTTTGAATCGATAATAACACCAGACACTGTTTTTGCCTGTGCTAAAAGTGAAGAATTTTCACATAATATGAAAAGTACGAACAGGAAGAACATCCTACTTTTCATTTGCAGTCGTTTTACATTTCTCATATTGAGATTTTTAAAAGTTTAAAAAATTGTTTTTTTTTTCATAAGGGCAGGGCCAACCGATTAGGTTTTAGATTGCCTTTGGATATGAGCAAGGAGTTGCCTTTATGAAATTTTGAAGTTTCAATACGTGTGCAACCGGCCTTACTGCAGGCCTAACCTTTTGATTAAAATTGGCTACAGTATTTCACTGATACCCTGTGTGTTTTTGAGATTGTTCCCGATACTATGGGGACATACAGAACTTTAGCCTTATATGCTTCAAAGGATGGATTTCCCTTAATACAATACTGTACTTCTTTTTTTCCGGTGTGATGTGCTTAGTCATACGCAAGTTTTTTTAGTTGTTAGCGATTTTGGTTTGTAGTTCGTGTTTTTAACAGGTACGGATATGTCTTGTCTATTGCATAAGGTAAAACGGATGATTCCCGAACTATTAGTTCGGCCGGAAGTATAGTGGTTTTTCTTTTTCTTTCTTGTTCGTCCAATGCTTTTGCCAGTTGTTGTACTATTTGCATAGCGATATCCTTAAGAGGCTGTGCTACCGCGGTTATTGAGGGAGAAAAAAGTGCGAAGTGTGTATTATCATCAAAGCCTACCACTCCAATATCCGCCGGTATTTTCAGGTTCAATTCACTAATCGCTTTTAGTCCGCTTACAGTGAGGTAGTTCGTAGCAAATAAAACCGCATTGATTTCCCTGTTGGTTTCTATGAACGAACGGATCAATTTAGTCAGCTCTTTCGGATCTGTATTGTAAGGCAGTTTTAAAACAAATTGCCGGCGCCCGCTTTCATACATAGCTTTCATATAACCTTGCAGCCTGCCCGACATTTGATTTTGATCTGAATGAAGTGTAACAAATGCCACATTGGAAAATCCATTTTCTACCAGGTGTTTGGCAGCAGTATACGCACCGCCTTCATTATCTATCACTACGTTGATCGTTTCCAGGTCAGGAAAAAAACGATCGAAAAGTACCACCGGCTTTCCTTCAGTATTCATTAGGTGCTGGATATCGCTTTCAATTCCGGGTGACGGCGCAATAATATAACCGTCCACATGCCGATCCCTGAACATCCGAAGCAGGTCCTTTGCTCTTGCCGTATTATTATTAGTGCTGGAATGAAATATTTTGTACCCGATTTTGTAAAGATTATCTTCTATAATTCTACCGATGCTGGAAAAAAACGGATCAGAGATATCCTCCACCAGCATGGCAATAATCTTTGATTTGCCTGTACGTAAAGTTTGGGCTATGAGGTTAGGCTTGTAGCCTATACTTTCTACATAATCAAGAATTTTCTTCCTGACCGGCTCGCTGACTTTCTTACCAGCAACAGCGCCATTCAGTACAAAAGAGATACTGGTGGCAGATACTTTCAGTTCCCTGGCAATATCATGTATAGAAAGTTTTTTCTTCAAAATAGCAAGCTTTTTACGAATTATACAGGAGCATCCCGTTTTTAGTAAATCGGTTTAGCGTGAACACTGATGGATTCAGGTAAATCGGTTTACTAGCCAAAAGTATATCTGCTTTTATAGAAACATGAGGGGGGTAAACTCATAAAAAGGGGGGTGAAGCATGAATTTTGGAAGATTTTGCCTGAAAAAGCCATTCGAATAAAAAAAACTTTACTACCAGAGGTAAAAAACCAATTTCTTCCCTAAAATAAAAGCTTAACGAAAGGTGGGATTATTTGATTACTATAAGGATCAATCGTGTAAGGTGCCTGAAATGGTTTGCGTATTTACTATAATGGGCAAGGAATAAATTCGTGGATTTATAATTTTCTTTATTTCGGAAAACTAAAGAACTTTTTCCACGGTTCTAATATATTTGAACAAATTGACAGTCGGTCTTTTAACCTTATTTGAAAAATTGCTGATTTAAGACGGTAACGTTATTACCTTATTTGCCGGGTTATAATATTTTTATAATAAGGTAATAAGGTTTGTTCAGTTGTATAATTATTTTCTACGAAGGTTTGCCAAAGATCACGTCACTATTCTACCTTGCACAGTATACAAGTGGCAAAAAAACTTAATTTTTCCCTGGAATAAACAGAGTGAGAGAAAAGGTGTGATTACTGATTACTATTCGGGTTAATCGTGTATTGTGCCTGGAACGGTTTCCGGTATTTCTTAATGTATTCAGAAGGATTCATGCCAAATAATTTATTGAATTGCTCCCGGAAAAATTTAGCATCGTAGATACCGACCTGGAGAGCCACCTCACTCACATTGTAATTTGTATTAATAAACAATTCTGCAGCCTTCCTTAACCGGATAAAGCGGACAAACGCTTTTAATGACTGACCAGATATTGTCCGAATCTTTTTATATACGCTGGAATAGCTTTTACCCATTTCCGTAGCCAATTGCGTAATGCTAAATTCATCATCTTCCAGGTGGGCCTCCACAATGGCGATACATTTTTCCAGGAACTCTTTGTACTCTTCCGAAATTTTTTGATCCTGTTTGTTAAGGGTGATCTCGTTGAAAAAGTATTTCTGAAGATTTGTCCTGCTCTTCTGCAGGTTTGCAACACGTGCCATCAACAGTTCCTTTTCAAATGGCTTGGTAATATAATCATCGGCTCCACCTTCCACACCTTCAAGCTTAAGTTCAGATGAATGGGTTCCGGTAAGCAATATCACCGGAATATAACTCAACGAAACATGACTCTTTATTTGCTTACAAAAGTCAATTCCATCGCCATCTTCCATTTTTATGTCGCTTATAATTATATCCGGCGTGCATTTTTCCGCCATTTCTAATCCTTTCTTCCCGCTATCTGCTTCATATACGGTAAACTGCTCTCTAAACATACCGTGGATGTAACAGCGTATCTCCTGGTCATCATCCACTACCAGTAGTATTTGTTTTGCGGTTACCACCGGCTCCAACTGATCTTTTTTTGCGGGCTCATTTTCTTTTATCAACAGCGGTTCATCATTTTCTTTTAACCCGCCTAAAAAAACCGGGCTTTCTATTATTTCACCAGAAATAATAGCCGGGTCAAAATGATCCTTCCCTTTTTTTAATTGTACAACGAAAGTGGTTCCCTTTTCCAATGTACTGGTGTAAGACACTTTCCCCAGGTGTGCTTCTGCAAACTGTTTTACAAGATAAAGCCCGATACCAAAGCCGGGCTTTGTTTTGGCACCATGGCCGCCCGCTTTATAAAACTTATCAAATAATTTTTCACCAATTTCCGCAGGTATTCCGCTACCCGTATCTGCGATTGTGATTTCTACTTCTTCTTCCCTTTCTATTATCTTAAATGAAATACTACCGTAGTCGGGCGTATACTTAATAGCATTGGAAAGAAGGTTATACATTACGATTTCCATTTTCTCCCTGTCAACATACATTTCCAATTGCTGATTATCACATATAAATTCATACTGTATGTTTTGTGCTTTTGTTTGCTGTACAAAACAGAGATATACTTCGTAACAAAAAGAATAAAAATTAACCCTGGAAGGTTTCACCTTATCAATACCAACATCAGCTGTCCGGAAAAAAAGCAATTGGTCAACAAGACTAAGCAGCCGCCGTGCATTGCGGTATACGATGGACAGCCCGCCACTTTTTCCATTGCCTGCGTTGTCTTTTTGCAGGAGGTCTTTTACAGGATTAATAATAAGTGTAAGCGGTGTACGAAATTCATGTGCAATATTGGTGAAGAAATCGAGCCTTTTTGTATTCAGTTCTTTTTCTTTTTCATTGATGATGCGCTCAGTTTCATGAACCGTTTTTTCTTTTTCATGCTCAGCCCGCTGCCTTTCCTTTTCTGCTTTTTCTTTTTCAATCGTTACGTTGGCCAACGCAATTTCATAATTTAAGCGGGTTTGCCTCGACCGGTACAACCAGAAAATATACAATAAGGATGCACCTGTTATTACATATAAAAGGTATGCCCACCAGGAGCGGTACCATGGTGGCAGTATCACAACCTTAACAGGTACTTCAAGCTTGCTCCACTCTCCTTCGGTATTGGTTGCCTTTATATGGAAAGTATAGGTTCCCTCGGAAAGATGCGTATAGTTTGCCACTCTTAAGTTGCCGCTATGGTTCCAGTCCCTGTCCCAACCTTCCAAATAGTAGGAATAAAATATTTTTTCTGGAACGGAATATTCCAGTGCTGCAAATTCAAATGAAAGCACCGCCTGGTTGTACGGAATTTTTAATTGCCCGATTCCATCCCTGTTCGTTTTTATAACGAAAGGATTATCGGCATTAACAGATTGGTTGTTTACTTTTATACCGGTCATCACAACCGGAGGCGCAACGCCGGCGACTGAAATCTGTTCAGGACGGAACAGGTTAAATCCCTTTATACCGCCAAAAGCAAATTCGCCTGATTGTAGAATCAGGGCCGCATTATAGTTAAACTGGTTGCTTTGCAAGCCATCGTTGTAATAATAATTCCTGAAAATCTTTTTAACAGGATCAAATTTAGACAAGCCATTCAATGTGCTCATCCACAGGTGTCCCGATTTATCTTCCAGTATATTTAATACAGCATTATTGCACAATCCTTCTTCTGTAGTGTACCTGGCACTTACCTTATTTTGAACCCGGTCAAACAATATAAGGCCACCACCTTCCGTACCTATCCAGCAATTTCCTTTTCTATCTTCAAAAATACTTCTTACGGTATGGGTCATCGGATAAAAATGATGTCTCTTTCCCACCCGGTCAATTTTTATTAGTTGATTGAGATTGCCGCCCCAAAAATTGCCTTGTCTGTCTTCATTGAGTGCGAAGAGGTCAGACAAATTGGTATCAAATGCATCAAATTTATCCGCTGCCTTATTGTAATAATATAAGGCTCCATATTGATTGCCCTGCCGGAGTGTGGTAGCCCACAAAATATTCCTGCTATCTTTATACAGCACAGACACTACCGGATTTTCTAATCCTGAAACAGGATTGATACACTTATACCGCCCGATCGAATTCCCTTGCTCATCCAGGCGAAGCAAACCAGCAGTAAAAGTGGCAATCCAAATATTTTTATCGGCATCGGGTTTTATAGCAGTGGTATAATTGGACGGCAGCGAACGGTCATCACCAGGACGATAATGAATATTTGTAAAACTGTTTTTTTTGCGATTCCAAATATTGAATCCATCACCATCAGTCCCTATCCATAAGCTGCTGTCAGGCGCCTCATAAAAGGCAGCAATAGTATTCCCCTTAAAGCCTTCCGCTATACCTGGGTCATGCGCTATTATTTGAAATTTCTTTTTTTGCGGATCGATAATATCAATGCCTCCCTTCTGGGTACCTATCCATTTTCGTGATTCCTTATCTTCATATATCGTATACGCATCAGCCGACGAAAGAGAATATTTGGAATCACCAGCTTGCAGGTATGCTGCTTTGCCCGTTAACGTGTGCCATATAATAACACCATTTCCAAGTGTGCCTATCCACAGTTTATGATCCTTGTCCATCTTCAGCGTGGTGATTCGGTCCGTACCAGGCATGCCATACTGCACCTTGTTACATACGTTTGAAACTATACTATATTGATACAATCCCTGCGGTGTGCCAATCCAGAGGTTGGTTCCATCCACCTCGATAGAAGAAGCTGACCGAAGGGTGGAATTTACCAATTGCAAAGTCATGGATGTATAATCCAACAGACAAAGGCCCCTGTTTTGAACAAATACCCAAACCTTATTTGCCGGCGCTATTTTAATTACCTGCACACCAAATGAAGTAGCAGGAACACCTTCGATATTCAAAGCAACCGGATGGGCAACCGTTGCATCATTTCTGTAAAGAAGCAATCCTATATTTTCTGTTCCTGCGAAAACATTATTCAAGCTATCTGTTGCAATTGCTTTAATAACATCACTCACAATGCTTTTAGAATTATTTACGGAATAAGATAAATGAGTAAACTTATCAGTTAGACTATTGTAAATACTCAGCCCATGCCGGGTGCCGATCCATAAACGTCCTTTTTTGTCTTCAGTGAGTGCATTGATAAACGAATTGATCAGCGATGCTGAATCATTCACTTTATTTCTGAATACACGGAAATTATAACCATCGTAGCGGTTAAGGCCATCAAACGTACCAAACCACATAAATCCTGTATGGTCTTTTAAAATGCAACGGACTGAGTTGTTGGATAATCCCTGGTTGATGCCTAAATAAGTAACCGGCGTTTGCGCAGTGGAAGAAAAAAATGAGTAGAAAAAACAAATTAATAAAAGGGAGTAAAATTGATATTTTTCATACAACCGGTTCATTAGTTTCTTATCGCAAATATAAGCGCATTTTGGCGACTGAATTCAATATCACAACACAGATTCTGCACATTATACTTCCTTGTAAAATTTTGCCTGATTTCAATGTTAGGATTAAAAGCGAAAAATGTCCGAATGAATACCTTCTCCTTGAAAAACTGATTACAAATTCTATGTTGAACACGGGCACACCATCGATAGTTAGATTATCAAACTAAAAAGGTATTTTTTAGCTGTCTTTGAAAATTTGAATTTCTTAACTTTGCCTCATGCAAAACAAGAATATACGCTCGGTTTCAGCATTCAATAACGAATTAAAACTAAAGGGTTTTAATGTTTTCCAAATCGAAAGCGATGGAGGTGCAACCCGTATTTACAGCAGAAAGGATTTTTATAAAATTTGCCTGACGACAGGAAAGAGTATCATTCACTATGCCGACAAAAGTTTTGATGCAGAAGGAACTGTATTGTTTTTTGGCAACCCACACATCCCCTATTCGTGGGAGACAATTTCAACAAGTTATGTGGGCTACACCTGCTTGTTTTCAGAGGAATTTTTAAAATCCGACCGTTCAGAAAGCCTGCAACATTCTCCTTTGTTTAAGATTGATGGTACACCAATTTTAAAAATAACAGAGCAGCAACGAGAGTTTTTAAATACGCTCTTTAAGAAAATGATTGATGAGCAACAGACCGATTATGTGTATAAAGACGACCTGATACGTAACTACATTAATCTGATTATTCACGAAGCATTGAAACTACAGCCTTCGCGAAATTTTGACCAACATAGAAATGCTTCTTCCCGAATTACTTCCGTTTTTTTGGAACTTTTGGAACGGCAATTTCCTATTGAAGACACCGAAAAACCGCTGCAGTTAAAGACGGCACAGGATTATGCAAAAAACCTGAATGTTCATGCTAATTACCTCAACCGTGCAGTAAAAGAAGTTACGGGCAAACCCACTACTGCCCATATCTCTGAAAGAATTATCAGCGAAGCAAAGGCATTGTTGCAGCATACAAATTGGAATATTGCTGACATTGCCTATGCACTTGGCTTTGAATATCCTACCTATTTCAACAATTTCTTCAAAAAAATTACGGGAACTAATCCAAAGTCATTACGGACCCAAGAGGTTTGAAATTCTTAATGATTGGTTTGATAATCATTACCAGTTACGGTAATGCCTAAGATACCTTTGCGGGATGCTATCAAATTCATTTACAACAGACAAATGGGAACAAGAAACCAACTCTTATCAAAACGGCAGAAATATTTTTGATAAGATGAAAGCCGGAGAATTGTTTCGGCTGGATGACCCTCAATATCCAAAGGTGCTAAATGTAGTAGCCAGAACAATAAAATTATCTGCCGCTCTCAATACTTCTATCAACGTTGACCAGATAAGGGAACGATTGAGCGAGATAATCTGCACCGAACTCCCTGGCAGTACCACTGTGTTTGTTCCGTTCTACACCAATTTTGGCCAGTTTATCCAAATAGGCAAAAACGTATTCATCAACCATGCCTGCACCTTTTTAGATATGGGCGGTATTACCATTGAGGATGATGTGTTAATCGGTCCGAAAGTAAACCTCATTACAGAAAATCATCCGCTAAATCCCAACGATAGAAAATCTTTGATTTGCAAACCGATTGTGATAAAGCGCAACGCATGGATTGGTGCTGCAGCTACTATTTTACCAGGTGTTACCATTGGTGAAAATTCCGTAGTAGCGGCTGGTGCAGTAGTTACTGCTGATGTTCTGCCAAATACTATTGTGGGTGGTGTTCTTGCAAAATTTATCAAAAATATTTAACCAATAATTGCTAAAAAATGAAAATCATATCCGCCTTATTGGTGAGTTTAATCTGCATTCAATTGTACGCTTGTAGTAAGAATGAAGAAATTGTACAAACAAATAATTCTAATAACACTTCAAATACAGATACAACGAATAACACTTCAAACATAGATACTACTAAAATGAAAATAACAATTGGCACAAATATTTTTACTGCCACATTATACAACAATGCGACGGCAGCTGCATTCAAAGCAAAGTTGCCCATGACCATCAACATGACTGAGTTGAATGGAAATGAAAAGTTTGTTGATTTTTCTGATGGTCTGCCTGCCAACGCATCAAATCCCGGAAGTATTCAAGCAGGAGATTTGATGATGTATGGCTCGCGGACACTGGTATTTTTCTACGTTGCTTTTTCAACATCCTACAGCTATACACGGCTCGGACGTATTGACAATCCTTCAGGATTAGCTACTGTATTAGGCACGGGCAATGTAACGGTGAAGTTTGAATCACAATAAAAAGCAAATCAGATAACCAACAATTAAATGACAATGAAACTAATAGCAATTATGATAGTGGCGTCCCTGATAATGTTAGGGCAGGCTTGTAAACAGCCACAACAAAAAGAAGCATCACATAAAAAAAAGACAGAAGATATGGAACAGATATCGCCGAAAGACTACACCACTTTTAAAGTAAACGGCAATGTGGAAATGTATAAGGTCACATTCAGGAACCAATATCAAATGGATGTTGCAGGTCATTTGTTTATACCCAGGAGTCTTGATAGAAACCAACAGCATGCTGCTATTATTGTAGGTCATCCAATGGGTGCTGTAAAAGAGCAAAGCGCAGATGTGTATGCCTCAAATCTGGCAGACAGTGGCTTCATAACTTTGGCAATTGATCTGTCATTTTGGGGAGAAAGTGCAGGTGAACCACGCAATGCGGTGGCACCTGATATGTATGCAGAAGATTTTAGCGCAGCAGTTGATTTTTTGGGCACCCGCCCATTTGTTGATAGAAACAATATTGGTATAATTGGAGTTTGTGGCAGCGGAAGTTTTGTTGTGAGTGCCGCTAAGATTGACCCAAGAATGAAAGCAATCGCAACTGTGAGTATGTACGATATGGGAGGAGTAAACCGCTATGCGCTACATCATTCGCAAACCCTTGAGCAGAGAAAGAAATTTATAGCGGAGGCAGCGGAACAACGTTATGTAGAGTTTACCGGTGGTGCAACCAAATATACAAGTGGAACTGTACACAAGTTGGCTGCGAATACTGATCCTATCCAACGTGAGTTTTATGATTTCTATCGCACCCCAAGAGGTGAATACACGCCAAAAGGAAGTTCTCCCGAACTCACCACGCATCCTACCTTAAGCAGTACCATTAAGTTCATGAATTTTTATCCATTCGATGACATAGCAACTATTTCTCCCCGTCCAATGCTTTTTATTACGGGGGATAAGGCGCACTCCAAAGAGTTCAGCGAAGATGCTTACAAGCTGGCTGGTGAACCAAAAGAACTATTCATCATTCCAGGTGCAGGGCACGTAGACCTGTATGATAAGACAGACTTAATTCCTTTTGATAAACTCAGCTCATTCTTTACACAACATTTAAAATAACAGTAAAATAATTATCTTATGAAAGGTAGAAAAGTTCAATTAATTATCGCAGCCGCATTTGTGGGGCTTATAAGTACTGGATGTAAAGAACAAATGAGTATGAATGCAAACAAAGACAAAGTGGAAAGCATCTTCCCAAAAGGTGAATTAGGA
>JBDSAA010000062.1:0-4342 GCA_039922375.1 Ferruginibacter sp. | reverse complement strand
AAGGGTAACCACGTCTTTTGAACGTAAATTAGGTATGCCAGTATTTGTTCATTTTTTCCACAACTCAGCTGCAAATGAAAAGAAGAAAATTTATCAGTATAAATGCCGCATTTGTACCAGGGTTGTTTTTTTACCAGGATTTAAAAACTTTAGATGTTGAGTTAGCAGAGGATGATTGGCAATCATTATTTCAAAACGCCAAAGATCATCCTCCATATACTTTATGGCAATGGATGAACGGCTGTGTAACCAAAGAAGGCATCACCTACGACCTGGAAGCCTTTAAGAAAGCTGGAATCAATGATGTACAGCAGTTTTTGGTTGGTGGATCGGAGGCCGACATAACTGACCCTGAAATAACAGTGTTGGGTGATAAATGGATGGAGCTAATGCGGTTTGCACTCGATGAATGCAAGCGTCTTGAGATGACCTTCGGCACCCACAATTGCCCCGGATGGTCGGCAAGCGGTGCACCCGGAATACTACCAGAGGATTCCATGCAAAAACTTGTTTGGACAAAAACGGTGGTACGCAGCGAAGACAGTCTTACCAAACTTATTCCACCGTTCGAGGTGGATAAAAAGTGGAATTATTACAAGGACATTTGTTTGATTGCCGTTCCTTCCGGCAAGGAAACGGTGGCAAAAGAAGCTGTTGTGATACTGACCGATCATCTAACCCCTCAACACAATTTAAAACAACAGTTACCCACCGGTGAATGGCTCGTTCTTCGTTTCGGGCATACGACAATTGGAAAAATAAATGGGACTGCTCCCGTTTCAGGACAAGGATTGGAGGTAGATAAAATGAGCAAAGAAGCGTTGGAGAAATTCTGGGAATTATATCCGGCCAAATTACTGAAGATGGCAGGCGATCATGCGGGCAAAACGTTTAAGCGTTTTGAATTGGACAGCTATGAAGCAGGCGAACAAACCTGGACGAAGAAAATGGCGGAAGAATTTAAAGACCGATGCGGTTATGAGTTGGCTCCCTGGCTACCCTCATTAGCAGAATTTACGATAGAGAGCCCAGAACATACTGCACGATTTAAACAAGACTGGCAACAAACCATCACTTCGTTGTTTGCTGAAAATTATTACGGTCATCTTGGCACCCTCATCAACCGCTCGGGAATGGAGTTCCTGGTTGAGCCTTATGGAACAGGGCACGTCAATTTTGATATCAATGCCATCAGGGGAATTGGCGATATACTGATGTGTGAATTTTGGTACGGACCAACTACATGGGGATGGGATTCCATTTTACCTGTGGCCAGTAATGCGCATGTCAATGGCAAAAAGATTGTGGCGGCCGAAGCCTTTACCGGTCAACCGCAACATGCCTGGAAGGTTGACCTTTTTGATTTGAAACAGCCCGGCGACCGGGCATTTTGTAATGGCGTTAATCTTTTTGTTTTGCATGCCAGTGCGCATCAGCCATGGCCGAATGCAAAACCAGGTATGACCATGGGCTGGTGGGGAACACAGTTTGGCCCCTCACAAACCTGGTGGACGCACGGTGCGCCTGAATGGATTGAGTACGTTAGTCGTTGTCAAACGATTTTGCAAAAGGGCTTGTTTGTTGCTGACATTTGTTTTCTCCAACTTTCCAAGCAAAAAGATCCAGCCGTGCCTGCAGGCTACAAGGCTGATATATGCAGTCCAAAAGAATTTTTACAGCGCTTTGATGTAAAGGAAAACCAGTGGGTATTGCCTGATGGCATGAGCTATAAAATTTTAGTGTTACCGCCAAATGGCTCAATTGATATTGAACTGGCAAAAAAAATTGAACAACTGATAAGTAAAGGTGGCGTAGTGATTGGCAACGGGTTTAAGGGATCGGCAGGACTAAAAGGACTTAGTGCTGATGATGAAGTAAAGCGCATCAGTGCGTCGCTATTTGGAACGTCTTCTGCCGACAGCAGTTTTGAAAAACCAGTGCGCAGTGTTGGTAAAGGAAAGGTTTATACAGGCTATGACATGAACGAAGTGATGAAATTGGAAAACATTGCAAAAGATGTAGCCTTGCCAGTAGACGAACCAAAACTTATGTGGATTCACCGCATGGACAACGAGGAGCATTATTATTTTATTTCCAACCAGTCAGGTGATAGAAAAGAAGTCCGGTTGTCCTTTCGTGTTGCCCGCCTTTTGCCTGAAATTTTGAATCCAGAAACAGGCAGCCAATTTAATGCTCCTGTTTGGGAGCAGAGCAATGACGCAATAACGGTTCAATTAAATTTTGAAGCATACGGTTCTGTATTTGTTGTTTTCAGAAAAGCAGCCGTTGCAAAACATGGCTTTACATCCTTTCAACTAAACGGAAAGCCAGTGAATCTATTTAACTATTCATTTATCCGAGGAAATAAAGCCCTTCTTCGATTAAAAGAACCAGGCGACTATATGCTTCTTCCAGGGGCTAACAAAACGCTAAAAAAATCAGGGATAAATAAGGCAGTGGGCAAGACGTTGAACACGGACTGGAATGTATCGTTTGAAGAAAAAAGGGGTGCACCACCAAATGCTCATTTTGACAAGCTGATCTCATACACCCAGCATGACAACAAAGGGATCAAACATTTTTCCGGCAAAGCAACTTACCGCAGAGATTTTACGCTTGCTGCACACGAACTCTCGAATAGCAGAGCTATATTTCTTGATTTAGGTGTAGTTAAAAATGTTGCAACAATAATTATAAATGGAAAGAAGGTAAGGACCTTTTGGAAACCACCTTTTGAAATGGAAATAACACCTTACTGTAAGGCCGGAAAAAATGTGCTGGAAGTAGAAGTAACAAACCTATGGCCCAACCGGCTGATAGGAGATGAAGCAGAAACGGATGATTTGGTTTGGGGTAAAGAAAGAAATTTTCGGTTTGTTACCCCCAGTCGCAAAGTCAGAAACCTTCAGTTGGTTCCTGATTGGGTAAAACAAAAAACGGAACGTCCGAGCAAAAACAGAATCACATTTGTTACAGTTGATTTTTTTGACAAGGAAGATCCGCTGTTGCCTTCGGGTTTGCTCGGCCCCGTAGCGATTACTGTGGAGGATGTTTGGACTGTGTAACCCGTAGCTATTATCTGCTATGTTTAATAAAATAACAAAACCGTTTGAGGAACAAAATCTGGCAGGCGATTTCAGGCAGCTTGCGCCTTTTTCGCTGGTTTTCTCTCGCAGTGGATTCGGTTTGGTTTGATCGAATCTAATATAGAAGGAAATATATGAAATGATTTTTCTAGAACATAACATCTTTGACATTAAGCCATATTGTAGATAATGTATTTAACCTCCAAGATTGCTGCGCTAAAAAGGGGATGAATTTATTTTTGTTGAGATATTCAATGAATATCACCAGAAAGTTTATTTCTACATCCAGAAAAAAACAAAATTTAGTTATTTGGCAGAAGATAAACATGGACCGGAAGCTTCTCTAATCCCAATTTTGTTTTAGCCAGTTCGACCTTTTCATAAATTTCTTTATCAGCTACTGAATCAAACTTGTATGTGTTTTTTAAAAGTTCAAGTTTTAATGCATTAAGCTAATCACTTCGGGTTTTAATAGCAGCAAAGAAATCCATGTTTTCTGTTGCTCTTTGAAGTGATTAGTTACTATGATATGATAGGAAAGTGCCTGACGCATAGCGGTGTTTTAAATGAAATTGATGGAATTGTGAAATATAGATAAAATCCATTTGAAAAGTTAGAGATGATAAGAAATCGATGATAATATCTAATTTTTTATGGTCATTAAAAACATTGTCGTGGGGGAATAATCTTGAGGTATTAATTTTCGTTTTGCATTGAGAATAGAGCGGCCTTATTCTTTCACCTATTTTCGACGATCCAGCTGGTGATTGTTAATGATTAACTTAAAAGGTGTCTCAAAAAGTGGCAGCGTTTTTTATAGAAGGGTATAAATATCTTTCAAGTTAATTGGTCCCCTTTATTAATATAGTTTTTAGCTTTTGGTTTCTGTATTACATTAGTAGTTTGTACATTTTATTTTCGTGTTACCTTGAGATAAAGAAAAGAGCCAACCAGGACATGGTTCTTGAGCACACGCTATTTTTTAAAGTTCAAATTCTTTTTTTAATTAACAAATGTTTCCCCTGAATCATACCATACGACAAAAAGGTAGTTTAACCCTCCTTGTACTTCTATTATTATTTAAACTGCCTTGTTTAGCTTTCAGTGATCCGCCAGTTAAATATCTCGGAATTGATCAGGGGCTGTCTAATAACGCAGTGACTAGCATTTTCCAGGATCAGCATGGCTTTATGTGGTTTGGCACTTTTGACGGCCTGAACCGGTATGATGGTTACAGCTTTAAGATTTTCAGAAAT
>JBDSAA010000061.1:0-47007 GCA_039922375.1 Ferruginibacter sp. | reverse complement strand
AGGCTAATAATATTTGTGCACATTTTGAAATATCAGCTGCTTTGGTCCATCCAACTGTTAACAGTTCAAAGCCTTTATGAGTCAAACTGATATGGTCCTCCTTTTTAAGCCATCTGTGAGCAGTTTTTTTGCCAATACCCAAAGACCTATTTAAACATGCCTAAAATAAACGGATTTGAATGCCTGCGCCGTTTAAAGGTCAACGAACTCTATAAAAATGTTCCGGTGGTAATAATGAGTACGTCCATCCGGAAAGAAGACATCGAACTATGTAAGCAACTGGGCGCTGCCACCTTTTTTTCCAAGCCCTCATTTTTTGAGGAACTTTTTACCAGGTTGAAGAATATTTTATCAATAGCTTTTTAATTCCAATGGTCAGTCCACCACTTGCGGCCGCAATAGTTTATTACCGACTGCACAGTCGAGGCAGTGTTTAGGATTACAATATTCATTCTTCAATTGTATTAATGCCTGCGAATCAAAAGCGCTTT
The DNA here is from genome assembly GCA_039922375.1 of Ferruginibacter sp. Taxonomy (GTDB): domain Bacteria; phylum Bacteroidota; class Bacteroidia; order Chitinophagales; family Chitinophagaceae; genus Ferruginibacter. The sequence continues at coordinate 46,516 of JBDSAA010000061.1, read as the reverse complement.
TATTCTCTACACCAAGCAATTCAAACCTTTGTGTAATACTGTTCTTTTCTTCTGCCACCTGCTCCAGCCACAGCAGTGCCCGCTGTTTATAAATATCCTCCTTATGATGATGGCCATAGGCAAACAGTATCGGCACAATCGTATTAATAATGATCGCATTGATCATCTGTGTACCCACTTTTTTCTCCCTATAAACAGTAACCTCATCAAATGTGTAATGATAATGCCAGTAATCATTTGCCGTTACCTCCAACAGTTTTTTTACATCATCCAATAATATCGTTTCTTTTACAATAGAAAAAAGGTGGATGCTGTTGTGTATCAGCATTGCCAGTTGTGCCAACCTTACGGTGGGGAAATTAGAAGGACGCATCCTTAAAAAATGCAGCGGCATTTGTATGGGTTGCAAGTGGTACTTCTTTTTATAAAACCAGTACTCTCTTTGCAGCAACTGCGGGTATTCGTCTTCAAAACCTTTTTCTAATAAACCCGCCTGTCCAAATAAAAGCGCCTCAGTCTGGTGTATCTGGTTTTTGTGTTTCGCCAAAATACTTACAGGCAATGAGCGGGCAATTTTTTCAAAAGCATCGCTGTTTACTGTTATGCCAAATGTTCTGGCAATCAGCCACCAGAAAGTTTCTTCCCAATGATTTCTATTGGCCTGCAGGTAATTTAAAATGGTAGCAGCTTTATTTTGCATACGCTCTACCAGCAGCCTTTCTTTCCACGCAGTCCAAATAATGGGCGATACTTTTTGTATCATGTTTTCACAGGCGATAAACGATCTTGCATTCATCAATTCGCTAAACTTAGCCAGCAGTATATTAGAGACCTTGCTTTGCAGTTCCAGCACGGGAAAGGGCAAACGAAGATCACCGTCATCCTGCCACACCACATGCAGTATTACATTGCGGTAGTTGGCATCAATGCTATGTTTGTGATTGTTCCAGTCGGAAGACAGCAGGTGCAGTTCTATATTACCGGCCCAGGTAGTGCCACTCACTTTAATTTTGGCATCTAAAAAATCAGGGCCCTGGTTAGTGTTAATATTTCCCGGAAAAATAACGGCTAGCTCTTCTCCGTCTAAAGTCAGTAATTCGTGCTTGTTAAAGTATTGAAGCTGCCAGATGTATTGAAGCAATCGTTCTGTCATGGGTCGGTATTATTGAGTGATGACTGGTTTTAATTCATTCCATATGAACCATCAAACAAAATACAACATTCATTTAAAACATTGGATATTTTTAATATGCAACAATTAAATCCGGCATTTTGATAATTCTTCAAGAATACCCGAACCAAAAATGAGCGACATGTTATTCCGACATTAAACATATCATACATCAACAAATCAGACATCATAAATCAGACATCAGATATCCGGCATCAAAGAATGCAACGCCAGCACTACCCTGCTCACGGGCAATCCCATTACATTATAGAAATCGCCGGAGACTGACTTTATACCGACTACCCCTATCCATTCCTGTATGGCATAGGCACCGGCCTTGTCGTAAGGCTTGTAGTGGTCCACATAATAAACAATCTGCTCATTGGTGAGGTTGTGAAATGCCACTTCCGTTGAATCTGCAAATGCAATTTCTTTTTCGTTGTGTAGGATCACTACACCAGTAATCACTTTATGTGTTTTGCCCGAAAGGGCCGATAAAATAGCAATAGCATTTTCTCTGTCGGTTGGCTTTCCAATAACTTCCTCTCCAAGCACTACAATTGTATCAGCCGCCAACACGGGTATTGCTACCTGGTTATCTTTTAAAATTGCCAGCGCTTTATTTTTTGCAATATGAATGGCGATATTTTCAAAAGACAAACCTGGAGGATAAGATTCATCCGTTTCTTTAACTATTATTTCAAACGGCACTTCTGCCCATTCCAATAATTGTTTGCGCCGTGGTGATTGTGAAGCTAAAATAATACGGCCTGGCATTAACGCCGAAAAATCTATAGGTGAACTCATTTGAATCTGTTAACGCTATGGAGAAAAATGGTTAGGAATAAATTTTAATGAATATGATGGAGCATATCCCTGTCAACATTACGAGCTTGATCATCTTACTTACATAATGGTACTGCGAAGCCGTTTGAGCCATGTAAAACTTTTTTAGGATCCAAATAAGCGGAACAATCACCAGCAGCATTATATACAATGCACTTAGCCACCATCCAATTTGCAAAACATAAAATTGCAGGATACCCAAAGCTCCAATCAGCACTACAAGCCATACTCCTACAAAAACCTTCGCCGCAGGCACTCCCCACACAATCGGCATCGTTTTGCAATTGTACCGGGCATCGCCTTCCATGTCTTCGATATCCTTTACCACTTCCCTTATCAATGAAATGATAAACGCAAAACCTGCATACAATGCGGCAAACTTATATATCCTGTTCATCCCCGCAGCCACTTCAGCCGGTAGCCCGGATGTTAAGGGAAGCGTATTAATGGTAGCGAAATATAAAACCAATACAGTCCATGCAGTTAAGCCTGAAATAATGATATTGCCTGATAATAATTTCTTTTTGAATGTAGTGGAATATACCCATAACAGCAATGCGCAAACTATATTTGCCATGATGATCACCAGGCTTGTTTTCATGGAAACATATACACTCAAAACCAATCCTATAAATGTGATCACGAGGTGTAAAATAATTGCCCACCGGCGGTCAATGATTTTTTGTACGATCATTTTGCCAGGCTTATTTATGAGGTCGATGTTGATATCGAAATAATCATTGATGATATAGCCAGCCGCAGCAATAAATACAGAGGCAATAACCAGGAGGTAAAAAACGAGGGGGGTTAATTTATTTTCCTGCAGATAATAACTGTCGGGTAAGGAAGGAACGATAACGCAATAAAAAAAAAGAAATTGGGTGAGTACAATAAAAACAAGATTAGGCCATCTGATTAAGCGAAAAAAAGCGGTAATTAATTTCATTTCACTAATTTATTAAGCCTTCTTTGTTGATGGTTGAAAGTGGATGGTTCGGGGTTGATGGCCAGAATCAAACGTTTGCTGTTGTTACACTAAGCTGATAATAATTAACCGGGAAGAATGAACTTCGTAAACCATCAACCATCAACCATTACTTCGATGTCACCGTAGTATCCATGTTCCAATCACCATTCAACTTCAATACTTTTTCAATTACATCCCTTCCACAACCTTTACCACCAGTTATTGGCGAAATATATTTCGATATTTGTTTTATCTCATTCACCGCATCAGCAGGGCAACAAGGTAAGCCAACCATTTTCATTACTATATAATCTGGTATATCGTCTCCCATATACAGTATTTCGTGCAGGTTTAAATTGTTGTGCTCCACATATTCAAGCATCTTTTCTTTCTTATCATGAATACCTAGATACACATGCTGAATACCCAATCTTTCCAGCCGCTGGCGTACAGGTTCTGAAGTGCCGCCTGAAATGATCGCAACACCATATCCTTTTTTCACTGCCAGCTGCAAAGCATATCCATCTTTACTATTCATATTACGGGCCATATCGCCGCCTTGCAAAATAATAAGTATGTCTGTAGCCAACACACCATCCACATCGAATATAAATGTTTTTATTTGCTTGAAAAGTTGCAGAACGCTCATTTATAACATTGCTAAATTAAAAGATGAAGAGTGGCAGGCTGAATAAAAGTTTGTTTGCATCGCGACATTACAATAATTCATGTTACTTCTGGTTGTCTCTCCATTCATATACCCAGGTACTCTGGATCATTTCAAGATGCCCTTCAGTGCTTTGTTCTGGCTTGCCTTCAAATTTGGGAATTTCCATTACCCATTTATGCAAATCTGTAAACCTGATACGGTAAATTTTCCCCTCATTAAATTCATCACCAAAGCGTTCATATAGTTTGATGGCAATATCTTCATAATCATTCCAATTGATAGGCGGCTCGAAGGTCATAAAAAGTGATTAGAAAATTAAAAAATTTGAAAATTGCTCAATGATTGATTACCTCATTTTAAAATTGAGCAATTGAGTAATTGAGCAATTAAAGCTATTCTCCCAAAAATTGTGTTTGATCCGGAAGAGTGACTACTACAGTGCCGTTACCATCCTGCAGAACGCATTGGCACCCAAGCCTGGAACTTATCCGTGGATTTACAGCACGATCAATAAAATCTTCTTCTCTATCCGATAATTCTTCCAATAAGTCATCCCCTGCTTCCACATATAAATGACAAGTACTGCAGGCACAAACACCACCACAATTATGGTGTAAATCAATATCGTTCTTTAACGCTATTTCTAATAAAGATTGTCCGTCTTCTACATTTTCAAGGGTGATCGGTGAGCGGCCTTTTTGTTCAAATTTATAAGTGATCGTGTACATATTTTACTAAGTTCGGGATGCAAACCTACTGTAGAAATACCATTTTAGAAAAACTTAGTTTAAACGGGCAGTTGGGCAGCAACATATTATTCAAATGTTTTGTGTATGATAAAGCATTTGCCTATTTTAACGCTTTAATATAAACTTGTAATTGAAAACTTTTATGAAAAACAATGATTTAATGTATGGCTTTTTATTAGCTACAGTGCTGATGTCAGCTGCCTGCAATAATAACAGTGAGTCCCAAAAAAAGACAATAGAAGAACCAAAAAAAGAAATTACTAAAGCACCCGAACCTGTAGCGGAAACAAAAAAAGGTCCGGTAATAAATATAGGTGACACCCTATCAGTAAAACAAATCGTGCTTACGATGAAAGACAGTGCCGCTACAATGGACCGCATAGGTACGAAGCTGGGCGAAATATATGGAGTAAAACTGGCTGCTGTAATTAAGAAAAATAATTTGAAAACAACTGGTGCTCCGATGGCATGGTACAAGGGAACAAAGGCTCCCTACTTTTTTGAAGCGGGAATACCTGTTGATAAAAAACCAGCCAAACTGCCTGCAGGTATGTATGTCAAACAAACAGGTATCGACAGTATAGTAGTGGCTCATTTTTATGGCCCCTATGATATGTTGCCACAGGCATACGATGCCTTAAATGAGTGGGTAAAAGATCGCAAGAAAAAAATTAAGGGTGCCCCATATGAAGTATATGTAGACGATCCCCTTGATTCTACAGGCAAACCAAAAGACCCCTACAAAGTGAGAACAGATGTGGTGTTTGCATGGAAATAATGAAGGCAATTATTTATTTGAGTTCCATGATTGAGGTATTAAAATGTTACGCCGTGGGCTTCTTTCTTCCTTATAAGATTTTGCCATCAAAATATCAGCAGGCTTTGAAGATCGCCTAGTTTGTACTAGTCGCAGGGTTCATGATACTATCCGTCATTCGCAGGTACACTTTTTTCAGTTCAGGATGTGAAGATAAAATGCGCAGGTGCTTATCCAATGTGCTGATATCTTTACGTAAGGCAGGACCGGTTTGCATGTCGGCAGGAGAATAATACCTTAACCTTAAAGCGGTTTCTTCGATCAATGGTTGTAGCATCTTAAAATTGAGGCCTTCTTTATTGCAGTAATCGGCAGCAAGCGAATACATGTGATTGGTAAAATTACTTACTATCACTGCTGCTACGTGTAATTTCAACCGTTGCTCATCATTGGCTCTTTCCACCGAAGACGACAACGTTACAGCGAAGCTTTCAATCATAGTGATCGTTTGTTCCGAGTTGCCGTCAATCAGCAATGGAATATCCTGGTGCAACCCTGTGTTTTCCTTGCGCAAACTTTGCAAGGGATACATTACCCCATAATTGACGGATGTCATTTTTAATATATCTTTTGAAACAGAACCTGCGGTATGTATGATTAATTTTTCCCCAAGAAAAAAAGAATCATGCAACTCATTCAACGCGGTGTCCGCCATTGCCACAATGTATATATCTGCGGTACCATCCATTCTCTTTATATCATTTGAAAAAGGGCAGCCCAATTCATTCGCAAGCGTCGCTGCATGATCGATACTTCGGCTAACCACCTGTGTTACTTCATGATTGGCCTTTATAATTAATCTTCCAAACACAGTTGCGACATTTCCAGCTCCAATAATTACTACTCTCATATTTGTATCTTTGATAAAATGAAATTAAGGCAAAAAATAGCAATGGGCTACATCCGGGCAAAATTTAAAATGATAACCGCTGTATCAAAACGGCTGGCTGCGGAAAAAGCTTTTGATCTGTTTTGTACACCCTTCATGAAATCAAGGATACGAACACCAGCAGTTTTTGAGCAGGCCGAGGCGTTGCATTTTCATTTAAACGGATTAAAAATAAAAGGCTTTCGATGGAACGCTGAGCAACAGCACAAGGTGTTGATTTTGCATGGCTTTGGATCTGCAGCACATAAATTTCATCAATACATTTCACCGTTGATTGCAAAGGGATATGAGGTGCTTGCCTTTGATGCGCCCGCCCATGGCATCAGTGAAGGCACCAGGATAAATGCAATGCAATACAGCCAAATGATAGAAGAAGTAATGAAATTGTATGGACCGGTAAATGGTTTCCTGGCACACTCTTTTGGCGGAATGGCATTAAGCCTTGCAATCGAAAAGACCGTTCACACAGAAGATACCAGGATTGTATTGATTGCTCCGGCCACGGAAACCACTACGGCCGTAAATGCAGCATTTAAAATGTTGCAATTAAAAGATGATGTGGTGCGAAAAGAATTTGACAATATTATTTTTGAAAAAAGCGGTCAGGCAACAGAATGGTTTTCTATTAAAAGGGCTATGCAAAATATCAAAGCAAAAGTGCTTTGGCTACATGACGAAGACGATGACATCACTCCCTTGGAGGATGCGTTAAAAGTAAGAAAAGAAAATTTCCCTAACATACGTTTTATCATCACCAAGGGCCTTGGCCATAGAAAAATTTATGGGGATTTAGCTATCAAAAACGAAGTGCTTGCATTTTTATAATCCTTCTTTATTGTAGCCCCGTTTGTAAGAATTATTTTGATTTTTCAATTTTAAAGTAATATTGCAGTTCTTGTTGCCCCGCTAAACATATTTGCTTTTTCTAATTTGTGGGCTATAAAAGCATAAATTATGCATCGTGCATTTTGGCAGAAACACAAGAATTAATAACATTAAAATACCATTTGCGTAAATTCCTACATAGGAACAAGCGCAAAATATACAGTTCATATGGCGAAGAATTTGTTAATTGTAGAGTCCCCGGCGAAAGCAAAAACCATCGAAGGAATACTAGGAAAAGATTTTGAAGTAAAAAGTTGTTTTGGACATATCCGTGACCTGGAGAAAAATGATATGGGCATTGATATTAACAACAACTTTAAGCCAAAATACATCGTGCCCGCGGATAAAGAAAGAGTGGTAAAGGAACTAAAAAGCATCGCAAAAAAAAGCGATGAAGTGTGGTTGGCTTCGGATGAGGACCGTGAGGGAGAAAGTATTAGCTGGCACCTGGCCGAAGTATTGGGCCTTGATCCTAAAACTACCAAGCGCATCGTCTTTCATGAGATCACCAAGCCGGCGATAGAGAAGGCAGTAAAGAACCCCCGTATCATTAATATGAACCTGGTAAATGCCCAGCAGGCGAGACGGGTTGTTGACCGGTTGGTAGGGTTTGAACTAAGCCCTGTATTATGGAGAAAGATCGGTATGAGTGGAGGATTAAGTGCAGGCCGTGTACAAAGTGTAGCGGTAAAATTAATTGCTGAAAAAGAAAGAGAGATCAACCAGTTTTCGGCAACAGGAAGTTTCAAAATAGAGGCTTCGCTTGCAGCTACTGACAACAGCAACAGATCGGTAAACTTTAAAGCGGACGGTGGAAAATATGAAGTATCGGAAGATGCGGAGAAGTTTTTGCAGAGTTGTATTGGCGCTAAATATATTGTAAGAGATATACAGGTTAAACCTGGAAAGCGTACACCCGCTGCACCATTTACAACTTCCACCCTACAGCAGGAAGCGAGCCGAAAACTAGGATACGGAGTAAGCAAAACCATGTTGCTCGCCCAAAGATTGTACGAAAGCGGAAAGATCACTTACATGCGTACAGATAGTGTAAGCCTGGGCGAAACGGCAATGGATGGCATAAAGGCAGAGATCAAGAGTAGTTACGGTGATAAATACCTGCAGGTGCGCCAATACAAAAATAAAAACCAAAGTGCGCAGGAAGCCCATGAAGCCATAAGGCCCACTTACATGGAAAACCATACGGTCAACGATGCCGAATTAAATCGGTTGTATGAGCTGATATGGAAGCGTACCATCGCTTCACAAATGAGTGATGCCGAGCTTGAAAAAACGACTGCAAAAATAACTATCAGTACTAACAACCAGGAACTAACGGCAACGGGTGAAGTGCTGAAGTTTGACGGGTTCTTAAAAGTGTATATTGAAAGCAGTGATGATGAAGATGATGATACATCAGATGAAAAGGAAGGAGAAAGCAGGCTACCAAATTTAACGCCCGGCCAGGTACTTACTTTTAACCAAATGACGGCCACCGAAAGATTTACCAAGCACTCTGCAAGATATACCGAAGCTTCCCTGGTAAAGAAACTGGAAGAATTGGGTATTGGCAGGCCGAGTACCTATGCCCCTACAATTTCTACCATAATAAAAAGAAATTATGTTGAGAAAAAAGATAAGGAAGGAGTAAAAAGAAACTTTAGAATATTGAAACTAAAGAATGATTTGATTGAAAAAATAATGGAGCAGGAAAATACCGGGGCTGAAAAGTCAAAGTTATTTCCAACAGATCTTGGTTTAGTAGTTACTGATTTTTTAAACCAACATTTTACCAAGGTAATGGACTATTCTTTTACAGCAAATATTGAAAAAGAATTTGATGAAGTAGCAGAAGGTAAAATGCAATGGAGTAAAATGGTAGGTGATTTCTATACACCTTTTCATACCGGTGTTGCGCATACATTGGAGACAGCAGAAAGGGCTGTTGGCGAAAGAGTTCTCGGCGTGGATGAAAGCGGAAAACCAATCATTGCAAGAATGGGCCGTTACGGACCAATGGTGCAGGTAGGTGCCCAGAATGATGAAGAAAAGCCAAGGTTTGCCAAACTGAAAGCGAATCAAAGTATTGAAACCATTACCCTGGATGAAGCGCTTGAATTGTTCAAAATGCCAATCAGTTTAGGCGAACATGACAACCTGGAAGTAAGTGTAAACATTGGGCGATTTGGCCCATATGTAAAATGGGGTGAGCAATTTGTATCAATTCCCAAAGGCGAAGACCTTTCTACCGTTGACCTGGATCGAGCCATACAGATCATTAATGCCAAACAAAAAGAAGATGCTCCCATTGGTTGGTTTGATGAAAAACCAATAACAAAAGGTAAAGGGCGTTTTGGTCCGTTTATAAAATGGAACGACCTTTTTATCAATATACCGAGAGCTTATAATTTTGATACCCTCACACAAAAAGATTGCGAAGAACTGATTGAAAAAAAGCTGGATAAGGAAGCCAATCGATTTATCAGGCAATGGCCCGAAGAAAAGATCGCCATTGAAAACGGACGATGGGGCCCATTCATACGCTTTGGTAAAAAAATGCTTAAACTAACTTCCGGTTCAAACGGAAAATATACTCCGGATCAACTAGCCACTATTGAATTGGAGGAGGTAAAGAAAATGATTCTTACCCAGGAGCCAAAAGCATTTGATAAAGCACCTGCAAAAAAAAGGGCCGGCGCTAAGAAAGCTGCACCTAAGAAAACAGTGGGGGCAAAAAAATAATATCCTTTATAAGATGTAAAGCAAAATGATTGCTTACTCATAGTTTTGCTGTAGCCTATTCTACCGGCACAGCATTTGTAATTGTATACCAGAAGGACAAACAATACATCAGTCCATCCAATGTTTGCACCTATTAATATTCGGTAATGCAATTTTTATTTTTTGCCAATACAGATTTTAAATGGCAGCAAAAAACAATTGCAAACTTGAGTTGACAGCCGATATTACCAATGACATTTTAGTTGTGCACCGCTGTGGAAAATTTTAACTTCATTATATAAATGCATTTCACGAAATTCATTTAGAAATAAAAATATTGGTAGAGAATAAAGAAATATCAGCCCTTTTTCATTTAATTGATGATCCCGACGAGGAGGTATATAGTACGGTAAGTACGAGGATCATTTCTTTTGGTAAGGGAATTATTCCCAATCTTGAAAACTTATGGGAAAATACCAACCGGGAAGATATACAGGAAAGGATAGAGACGATCATTCATAAATTGCATTTCAGGGACCTGACAGAAGATTTTATAAGCTGGAAGGATGGAAGCTGTGATCTGTTAAAAGGAGCGTTGTTGACAGCCCGGTATCATTACCCCGAAATGCAGGACACACAAGCCTTGCAGGAACTTGAAAAACTTCGCCGTAACATCTGGCTCGAATTAAACAACTACCTGACGCCACTTGAACAGATCAACGTGATCACTAGTATCCTGTATAATTACTATAAACAAAAAGGTGTGGAAATATCTTACAGCCAGCCTGAAGATTTTTTAATTACCAAAACCCTGGAAACAAAAAAAGGAAATGCTATCAGCAACGGCATCTTATATTTGGTGCTATGCGAAATGTTGGACATTCCGGTAAAGGCCACTAATATTCCCCGCCAGTTTATTTTGGGCTATTTCGATCCGCAATACGAGTTCATGAACCCGGTAAAGCAAACATCCGAGAAAATCAATTTTTTTATTGATCCATTGAACGGTAATATTTATTCTCACAAAGACGTTGAGAGTTATTTCAAACGCATTTCCGTAACTCCCTCCCCTTCCTATTTCCGGCAGTTAAATAATAAGCGGATCATCCGTTTTTTGCTGGAAGAATTAAGCAAATGTTTTGACGATGACCGTAACCGGTATAAAATGGAAGAGTTGTTAAGCCTGGTTAAATTATTAGACGAATGATCTATCATGTAGTGCCTGGCGAGCGTTGGCAAGTTGCCTTGCAAATTGGGTTTTATGAAGCTGCTTCACTGGCAACAGAGGGCTTCATCCATGCAAGCAGCCAGGGACAGGTTGAAGGTGTGTTGAAAAGATACTATCAAAATCAAGAGGGGCTTGTATTGCTACACATTGATGAAAATAAACTCACTGCTGAATTAAAATATGAATTGGCTGCATCAGTAAATGAAATGTTCCCTCATATTTATGGGAGGTTGAATACGGATGCCGTAATAAAAACTACTTCCTTATGATTAGCTGGGAAGATTTTGAAAAAATAGATATACGGCTAGGCACTATCCTCACGGCAAACGATTTCCCCAATGCCCGTCAACCCGCATATCAACTCACAATCGACTTTGGGGAATGGGGCATAAAAAGATCCTCTGCGCAAATAACGAAACTATACTCAATAGATGAACTTATTGGAAAACAAATTATTGCGGTAGTAAACTTTCCCCCAAAACAAATTGCCAATTTTTTCAGCGAATGCCTTGTGCTTGGCGTATACAATGGAAATAAGGAAGTGGTATTGTTGCAGCCAGGGAAGCCAGTGAAAAATGGAAGCAAAATTGGCTAGGCAGCTTGGTCAATGGTGAAGAGTGGAGTCAATTGCAAAGGGGTGTATGATGGCTGATGGTGGGAAATCAATTTTATGTTAGCTCTTCCAACCTCTGTTCCTCATTGCTGAAAAAGTACAAGGGAGTGACACAACAATGTTCATCGGAGGAAAAATGTTTGTAAACAATTTTTTTTATAAGATGATATTGTAGGAACAATTGTAATGCTTAAACTGTCCATAATCAACCATCAACTACGAACTAACATCCGCTTCCTGGTGAAACCTTTCTAAAAAGGAACTCACTTTTTTAAAGTTATTTTTATTGAGGGTAAAAAAGTGGTTCCTGCCTTCTTTTCTACAGGCGATCAACTCGCTGTCAGACAGTAAACGAATGTGGTGTGAGCAGGTGGGTTGGGAAAGCCCGGTAAGCCCTTGTACGTCTCCGCAGCATATCTCACCTTTACGGGAAATTTCCTGCAGTATAGATAAACGACAGGGATCCGCAATGGCATTCATCGCCCTTTCTATAAATTTACTTTCGCTCTTAATCATTTTATTTTTGATCTGTTTTTTGATCTGTTTTCCAGCTCAAAGAAATTGTATTTTGGTCAATTCAACAAACATTCATCCAAATTTTTCAATATATTTTAAATGCCCATACTTTAAGGTTTCCGCTGTTTGCAAGTGCTTTACAAATAAAAGCCAGCAGATGATTTAAGTCATTGTTTGGCACAAAATTAAAGACTATCCAAGGTCGATTGCACTAAATGACAGCGGCAAAAGCTGCTGTGCCTTTTCGATAATGTATACTTCACCCGTCATGCCACTCATGATAATTCTTATGGGATGCTTTACCCGTTCTTCATATTCGGCGAGGCTTTGGCGACAAATTCCACAGGGGGATATTGGATGGCTACTTTCTCCGTCGAGGTTGTTGTAGCTAATTGCAATTGTATCGACTGTCACACCGGGATATTGGGATGCAATGCAGGAAAGCAACACCCTTTCGGCACAGATACCCACCGGATAAGACGCATTTTCCTGATTGGTACCAGCCACAGTTTTACCATTTGCCAAAGACGCTACCGCCCCCACCAGGAAATTTGAATAAGGTGCATAGGCCTGTTTTGTAGCATCTCTCGCTGCGGTCAGTAAAGCTGCATCCGCTGTATTTAATTCTTCGCCAGACCCGTAAACTTCTACTGAAAAATGAATGTCTTTTTTTGTCATCATAATCCCCCTGTTATTTGGTAAATATTTTCTGCTTTTTTTATGACTAGATAAAAAATCCTCCTGGCAATAAGCAAGGAGGATAAATTAATTTTTCTAAATGCAATATTGTGATATTAGAGGGTCACATTACCTGATCACGTTAAATATTCTTCGCCAGCGCGGGCCTTTTTCCCAACTAAACCATATGAGTGAAGCTTTACCCACTACATGGTCTTCGGGAACAAAACCCCAATAACGGCTATCGAGTGAGTTGTGACGGTTATCTCCCATTAGCCAGTTGTAATCCATCTTAAATGTGTAACTGGTAGCTTCTGCTCCATTCAGGTAAATCTTACCATTTTTATTTTCTAGTTCATTTCCCTCGTATGTTCTTATGCAGCGTTCATAACGTATATAATTATCGGGAGTCAACGGGATGGACACCCCTCTTTTCGGCACCCAAATCGGGCCATAGTTGTCTACACTCCAGTGTACGGCCGTATCATAATATGGATATAGATCGTTGCTTACCGGGTTGATTTGTATCTCCACCTTAGTAACGTTTTTTAGTGCTTCTACTTTTTTCTTTTCACCTTGTGTCATGTTGATGATATAGATGCCATTATTATACCCCATGAATTCCCTTTGGTCGGGGTCTGTATGAATGCCGAAGGACTGCAGTTCTTCCTCATCCAGCGGGCTACTGGTTTGTACACTATAAAAAAGTTCTGATTCCACAGGAAATGGCTGGGCAACATCATTGAGGTATAACACTGCATTTTTGATCTCAAGTTTATCCCCCGCAATGGCTACGCAACGTTTAATAAAATTTTCTCTTTTATCTACGGGCCTTGTAATAATGAGGTCACCATAGTTTTGCCATACCCTGTCCCTGCCCATTTCACGTATGGCCTGGTAATAGGTTATTTTAGAGCCGAAATTTTCTTCATCGTTTATCAATGTATCATTTACAGGAAAGTTAAATACCACCGCATCGTTTCTTTCAACGGGTTTTGCAAACCATCTTGTATAAGGAATATGTATCCACTCTGAATAAGATCGGGCATTCACAGCCGGCATAGTGTGATGAACAAATGGCATTGCGATGGGCGTGTTGGGAATGCGGGGACCGTAAGCTGATTTACTTACAAATAAAAAATCGTTTATAAGTAACGTCTTCTCCATTGAAGGCGTAGGAATTGTATACGCCTCAAATATAAAAGTGCGAATAAGCGTAGCCGCTACAATCGCGAATGCAGCAGCATCGATCCATTCCCTTGAGGCAGATTTCTTATAATTTTTTACTACAAGTTCTCCAGCAAATTTTTCGTTTTTAGAAAAGCCCAGGTAGGGAAAATAAATAAATGGAAAAAAAACAGTAAGGGCATGATGACCGAAACTGAAACGGCCGAAGTGTTCTACAAATTTAATAGTTATCCAAATGGTAACGAACTGGCCCGCGATAGGAATAAATTGAAAAAAGAACCACCATTTTTTTAATTTAATTTTTTCAACGATGCACCAGGTATTATAAAAAGGAATAAAAGCTTTCCAACCCGGTATACCTGCTTTTATAAACATCCCGTACATACCAATATGCCAGCCAAGTGTGGCTACAATGAAAATTATCCAACCAATGCTCATAAGTAAAATTTTATCATCGTCAAAAGTACCATATTTAAACGTTTGGTAAGGATTTGGTCTTAAAATGTTTTGAAATGTTTAACGGAACTACGTTAACAAATAAAAAGAATGTTCTATAAAGTAAATGGTTAAACTATATTATTTCCGTTGCAGCAGGAACGACAATAGTATAAATATTTTAATCATTCTATTATCTTTATATTAATCCCTCGCACTTTAGTTTTAGCTTGTAGGTGAATGTAGTCTCCATTTATTCTTTACAATTTTGATATTTAAATTACACCCTTAAATTTGCTGTATGGTTGAATCATTCGAAAAAATCCCTGTACAAATATTTGCTACGCCAGCTGAAGGCTCCATATTTGCTGCACGTGAAATTGCGGCCCTGATAACGTATAAACAATCACAGCAGCAAAGCTGTGTACTGGGCCTCGCCACAGGATCTTCGCCTATCAGCATGTACCGTGAACTGGTTCGTATGCACAAGGAAGAAGGCCTAAGTTTTAACAATGTGATCAGCTTTAACCTGGATGAATATTATCCCATTGAGCAGGAGGCGGTACAAAGTTATTGGAGTTTTATGCATCAATACCTTTTTGACCATATCGATATTAAACCTGAAAATGTGCATATCCCTAATGGAGAATGGAAAAAGGAAGATATAAAAAAGCATTGCCTTGAAATGGAAAAACTGATTGATTCCTCAGGAGGTATTGATCTTCAGATACTGGGTATTGGTAATAACGGACATATTGGTTTTAATGAACCCGGCTCCAGTATTTATTCCAAAACAAGGCTGGTAACTCTGGAAAATTCCACACGAATTGCCAATGCCAAAAATTTTCAAAACATTAGCCGTGTACCGAGACTAGCCATTACAGCCGGTATAAGTACCATCATGAAAGCAAAACGGATTCTGTTGCTTGCGTGGGGATTCAAATCCGGCATAGTAGCCAAATCAGTGGAAGGCAATATTACAGAGCAGGTGCCTGCCAGCCTTTTGCAAACCCATGCTGACTGCAGGTTTGTGATAGATGAGCAGGCCGCCCACGACCTTACCCGCATCAAATATCCCTGGCTTACCGGCGAAATAGAATGGACCCCCAGGATGATCAGGAAGGCGGTTGTAAATATGACTTTGAAAACAGGCAAGCCGGTGTTAATGCTCACAGATAAAGATTATAATGATTACTCGTTGGGCGACCTGCTGGTAGAAAAAGGCGATGCTTACGAAATTAATCTGCAGGTTTATTATATGCTAAGGGATAGTATAACAGGCTGGCCCGGAGGCAACCCTGACGCCGTGATTCCAAATCATCCTGAAAGAAGGGACATACAGCCGAAGCGATGTGTTATCTTCTCCCCCCACCCGGATGACGATATTATCAGCATGGGTGGCACATTTATGCGCTTGCATGACCAGGGGCACGACGTGCATGTTGCTTACCAAACAAGTGGCAATATTGCTGTGGCGGATGAATTTGTTACCCGTTTTCTTGACTTTGCAGTGGGCTTTGAAGAGCTGAGCGGTATTGACAATAATATGTCTTCTGCTATTCTGGAGGAAGCCCGTAAGTTTCTGGATAATAAAAAGCCAAACCAGGCTGACACTGACCAGGTAAGGCAAATAAAAGGGCTGATCAGAAGATGCGAAGCAAAGGCAACCTGCCGGTACGTGGGTTTAAAAGATGATCATATTCATTTTCAAAATCTTCCTTTCTATGAAACCGGCACCATTCAAAAAAATCCGATGGGCGAAGAAGATGTGCTGAGAACGGTTAAATTGTTGCGGCAATTAAAGCCACACCAATTGTATTGTGCAGGTGACCTCGCTGATCCGCATGGTACGCATAAAGTTTGCCTTGATATTATATTTGAATCACTGAGGAGAATAAAAGCGGATGGGGACGAATGGCTGAAAGACTGCTGGGTATGGTTGTACAAAGGCGCATGGCAGGAGTGAGATATTTCCGACATTGAAATGGCGATTCCTATGAGCCCGGACCAGGCAATGAAAAAACGATATGGCATTTTCATCCATCAGTCACAGAAGGACATGGTGCCTTTCCAGGGCGATGACAACAGGGAGTTTTGGCAAAGGGCTGAGCAAAGAAATGCCAATACTGCCGACTTATATGCTAAGCTGGGATTAACCAAATATGCAGCAATGGAAGCTTTCGTAAGATGGCACTATTAACTTATTGGCAAATAATAAAAGAGACTGTCTCAAAAGGGCAATCAAGGATTTTTCGTTTTAAATTTTTCAATAATAATGGATCTTGTTTGAATTAATAATCAACCCGCTTTACTAAATAAAACAACATTTTAGAAATAATCAAACGAAAAAGAGGCTGCTCGTGCTTTTGAGACAGCCTCTTTGTTTGGGTATTATACTCTCTCCATAACACTTTGCATTCAAGTGGCTTCTACCCATTGTATACGGTATAATATTTATTTACAGCAATCCTTTTCTCTTACAAAAATTGCTTTAAAGATTTTCCACAAAAATTGCCCGATTGATTTTACCGCTCTCATTATCTTGTTACCCTTTTAGTTCAGTATGCTCATTCCATCTGCGATTTTTATGCTTTAAAATGAACCCCTTTAAAACAGCCGCATCTTAATTTGGATAGCACGCATTGTTTGTCCAATATAGCCCAGGCAGGGGAAACAAAGATAACGGCAATTTGTAGGAAGGGTTTTTAGGCACCTACTCACTCATCTCATCATAAAATAAAAACTTCCTGAATATACAATCCAGGAAGTAAACCAACTGCAATGAAAAAAGCTATAGGCCTTACGGGGCCAGATAGCTAGTTATCTTGTCATCTAATTGTCATCTGCCGAAGAAAAAGCTATAGGCCTTACGGGGCCAGATAGCTTATTGCCTCGTTATTCTAATTGTATCCCTATATAAAGTATTAATATTATTTTCTTTAACCTCATCATCTGTTTTGTCTAACAAATATCATAAGAATCAAACCCGAAGTAAATAGGTAAAGAGATGAATTGAGGAAAAATATGATCGGAATGATAAAACCTTCGATAGAACGTAACATGAATTCGTTGCGACGTCGTATTCCAATTACCCTGAAGAAAAACTGTGTAAGTCCTCACTTTATATTGTATCCCATCGTTCCTTTTAATCGTTTGAAGAAGCCTTCTCTCTTTTTGATGGAAATAAAATTATCGGCATACGCCTTCGTAATATCTATAACAGGATCGATCATTGAAGGCTCCAGCATTTTCAAAGTATCTTTTACCATTGGCAGCATAGCAATATCGGGGCTTAATCGTTTATGGGCAAACCTTCGCAATAGTTTTGTTTGAAATGGATCTGATGCAAGTGCAATTTTATTGAAGCCCAATTCCTTTGCTTTTATAAACGAATAGTAAATATTCTCCGTACTATGCTCTGCATTGGTTTCAAAAAATACATGCTCTGCAGGAATGCCCAGGGCAATTGCATACTGCGCCATTATGATGCCTTCGTAATAAGGCGTATAAACCGCCGAGCCTGAAAACAGGATGTTTTTCGTGATCCCCTGGTCATACAGGTATTTTGCCCAATACACCCTCCCCTTCACCGTCCTGCTCCATTTTTCATTTTCGAGGGGGGCGCCTGGCACCACTACCACATCATACACCGTTGATTTGGAAGCTTCCAATAATTGCCTGGTAGTTTTAGCAGAATAAGAACAGGAGTAAAAAAAGAGTGAAAGAATAAAAATGATCAGAAATATGGCTGGCCATTGAACTGGAATATAAAGAACCCGCATAATGGATTTGAGATTAAATTTTACCCGTAAATAAAAAGTCATCGAACGATGCAAAAATTGATTGAAGCCATTCTTTATCACCTCACTGTTAGAAACTTTGTGTTTTTAATAATTGCCTCTTCAACTATGCAGGCCTAAGAATAGATAAGCATTTTTACATTTGCTACATTTGCTCAGAATAAATTTATAATTTTTTAGATTGATATCGCACAACACCATACAACAGATTTTAAGCCGGATAGATATTGTTGAAATTGTAGGCTCCTTTATTAAATTAAAAAAACGCGGTACAAATTACCTCGGGCTTTGTCCTTTTCACAACGAAAAATCTCCTTCGTTCACTGTGTCGCCTGCCAAGGAAATTTATAAATGCTTTGGCTGCGGCCGCAGTGGCAATAGCATCGGCTTTTTAATGGAGCATGAAAAGTACAGTTACGTGGAAGCCCTGCGCTGGCTTGCTCAAAAATACAATGTAGAAGTAGAAGAAACTGAAACTACGCCGGAGCAAAAACTGCAGCAGCTTAGTGCCGACAGTTTATACATCATCAATGGATTTGCGCAAAAATTTTTCAGCGATCATTTGTTCAATAGTGAGGAGGGCCAGGATATCGGCTTGAGTTACCTGAAAGAAAGAGGGTTTAGGGAGGATATTATAAAAAAATTCCAGATAGGCTTTAATCCCGAGGCCCGTGACAGCTTCGCCAAGGCTGCCATCAATGCCCAATACAATATAGAACTCTTACAAAAAAGTGGGCTGGTCGCCATCAGGGATGAACGGCCGGTAGACAATTACCGGGGCAGGATCATTTTTCCGGTACACAATCAAAGTGGTAAAGTGCTGGGCTTTGGAGCCCGTATTTTAAAAACAAACGATAAAGCGCCTAAATACATCAACACTCCGGAAAATGAAATTTATGTAAAAAGCAAAATTTTATACGGCAGTTATTTTGCCCGTATGGCAATTGACAAGGCAGATGAATGCCTGCTGGTAGAAGGCTATACGGATGTAGTTGCCCTGCACCAGGCCGGTATTGAAAATGTAGTAGCCAGCGGCGGAACCTCCCTTACTCCGGATCAGTTGAGGCTGGTAAAAAAATATACCAATAACCTCACCATTATTTATGATGGCGACAATGCGGGTATAAAAGCTGCCCTGCGTGGCCTTGACCTGGCTTTGGAAGAAAGCCTGAATGTGAAGCTGGTATTGATACCCGATAAAGAAGACCCGGATAGTTATGTAAATAAAGTGGGGCCTGCAGCCTTTACACAATTCATTGCAGAGAATAAAAAGGATTTTATTCTTTTTCAACTGGGGGTTATGTTGCAGGATGCCGGTACAGACAGCAACAAAAAATCTGCGGTGGTAAACCAAATAGCTGAAACCATTTCAAAAATTAATAAGGCAGAAGATTTTACCAAACAACAGGATTATATAAAGCAATGTGCTGAACTGTTGAAGATAGAAGAAACCGGCTTGCACGCTTTGGTAAATAAATTTATCAGGGAGAAAATTACCAAAGAAGAAAATAGGGTAAGCCGGGAAGATGCCGCCGTTAAAAACACAGACAACGGACAGCCTTTTGAAATTGACAATGATGCCGCGGCTCTGCTCAATAAAGACGAGCCGCATGAACGGGCAATGGTAAGAAGTTTGCTGGAATTTGGCCTTAAACAATGGGACGAACAGCAACGCGTAGCCGATCATGTATTTAATGAAATAGCGGTGAATCAACTGGAAGAGCTGATAGATAACAAGCACCTGATAGCCCTGTTAAAAACCTACAAAACCTGGTACGACGAAGGATTAGAACCAACAGCCAAAACATTTCTGTATCATGAAAACAATGAAATGCGTAACCTGGCAATAGCGGTAATGGATTACAATTATGAAATAAGCTCTAATTGGAAAGAAGTGTATGAGGGTAAGATCGACACCCGGGAGGACCTGTACAAAGAAGAGGTTTTTAGCACGTTGAATTACCTCAAATTAAGAAAGATAAAACGGCTGATGGATGAGAACCAACGTGACCTGGAAAAGTCGCAGTCTGCCGAAGACCAAATGGTATTGCTACAGATCCACCAGCATTTAAAACAATTAGAAATTGACCTTACCAAAAAATTGGGAACCGTCATTTTCAGGTAACTGAGTGAAGGTGGAAGATTGATGGTTGAAGGTTGAAGGTGAAAGTTTGAATCAAAATTGGAAACTCCTACAATCGGTCAAAATCATCTAAATCATTTATCACAAAAATCCTGGTTCAGACAATGTCTTTAGCCTTCTCAATATCATCCACCCGTGCACATCGGATCGCAGTAAGTACATTCTTTTTTATAGCAGGCTTTACATTTGCTTCATGGGCAAGCCGTATACCTGATATTAAAACAACACTGCACTTAAGTGATGCCGGGCTAGGTGGCGTACTGTTCGCATTGCCCGTAGGGTTGATGGTGAGCATGCCCGTGTCCGGTTACCTGGTAACCCGTTTCGGTAGCCGAAGTATTTTGATCCTTACCGCTTTGATATACCCGCTTACATTGATACTACTGGGCCTGGCGCCAAGCGTATGGATGCTATCCGCAGTATTGTTCATATTTGGCTTTTGGGGCAACTTCTTTAATATATCCGTTAATACACAGGCTGTAGGCGTAGAGGCTTTGTATGGCCGGTCCATCATGGCATCCTTTCATGGGTTATGGAGCCTGGCGGGCTTTGCCGGCGCTGCGGTCGGCACCTTAATGGTAGCAATGAACGTTAGTCCTTTCATACATTTCTGTATCATTTGCGCCACAGCATTTTTACTGGTTCTTCTTTCATTTAAATACACATTGCCCCACAATGAAAACAACAATAAGCAGCCCGTTTTCGCAATGCCCGACAGTTCCATTTTAAAGTTGGGGCTCATCGCTTTTGGCTGCCTTGTTTGCGAAGGGACTATGTTTGACTGGAGCGGCGTGTATTTTCAAAAAGTAGTAAAAGTGCCGGATTCCTATACCACGCTTGGTTATGTAGCTTTTATGAGCAGTATGGCAGCGGGGCGTTTTATTGCCGACTGGCTAGTTACAAAGTTTGGAGTGAGATCAATGCTGCAGTTTAGCGGGGTTGTGATTACAATGGGTTTACTTACCGCTGTTATTCTCCCCTATATTTTACCGGCCACTATTGGCTTTTTGCTGGTAGGCCTGGGCGTGTCATCCGTGGTACCGCTGGTGTATGGCCTTGCCGGAAAATCAAAAACAATGTTGCCAGGCGTGGCGCTGGCGGCTGTCTCCACCATTGGCTTTCTGGGGTTTTTAATAGGCCCGCCCTTAATTGGTTTTATTGCACAAGCATCAGGCTTGCGCTGGTCATTTACTGTGATAGCATTCATTGGTTTGGCAACGGCTGTTTTAGCCAGTAAGGTAAAAATTGGGTAACCTACCTCCTTCTTATTTTTAATCTTAGCTTCTTTGCATCTTGAATGATATCACCCTGTTAATCCGCTTATTCCTGTTCATTGATCTCTTTGATAAGGGCTGCCTGTAAACCCATGATCCAGTCAGGGAGATTTGTTCCTTCTATCTTCATTTTTTTTCCATCGATATCATCGGCATGCAAAATGCTAAATTCCCAGCGTGTGCCTTCTTCATCTTTTACATCCACATGGTAACCGGTTGTTGTGCCAAATTCAATTGGCTGAAAATTAAATTGCCGCCCATTTATTATTTTATTAAAAAGCTTACTCATGATATTTTTAATTGCTATGTTTTTTGTAAATGATAGCTAAGTTACCAATAACACTTGTCTTATAATAACTAAATATGGGAGGCTGATTTATCTATACGCCGGAGGCTTTGCCAGTTTTCAAAATAGTAAGCGACTTCCATACAACTGGTATTTTTGGTCCGGGCTTTACGCAATAAGGATCATTCTTGCATCGCCCTCTTATACTGCATGCCCTTGGGCGACTTTAATTGCGTTATAGGTCCGATGCAGTCAGCTTTTACATTCCGTAGAGCAATGTCATTAAGTTAAGTCTTGCTACTGAAGTGCACCGTCCTTTAGGGCGGCGATAAAAAGCAGTTATTCTTGTATTGGCTTTAGCCAAACCACCATTTCGGCTAAAGCCGATATTGCTTGTTCTATTTTTCACCCTAAAGGACGTGGCAATTTAAATCCTTAACTCAATTATTTGAATTATAGTTGATGATACCTATTAATCCACAAGAGCCGGTAGGCTCGGAACATATGGTAGCAACGGGTTTCAACCCGTTGTCATCTAAGAGCCTTAGGCCCGGCACATTTCTGCCCCAAACTCCAAACAATATAGTTTGGAGTTCGCGTTTCCTTGCTCCTTCTAGCTGAAAAAGTACAAGGGAGTGACACAACGATGCTCAATTGAAAAACAAATGCTTGTAAACAAATAATTTTCTTAACTCAACGACATTGACAGATGTATGGTTGCATTGAGCGAAACATCAGCACGGCTTATTTGGGTAGTCCGTGTAAACCAAATGGCCTGTCGCAAATAGCCCCTTAGATTGGCGTATTGTTGCGAGTTATTGATTGTGGAGTACGATATATTTGTCGAAGTATTTCAAGTACGCAATTAAATAGCAGTAAATTTTCAATCAAAACATAAAACATATGAAAGCAACAACAGTCAGCACCAGGATGCAATCCCACATGGTATTGTATGAAATGCACACCAGCTACTTCAGCAGAGCCATTGATGGCATTTCCGATGATGATGCACATAACCGTTTAAACACAAAAGCAAACCATATTGCCTGGCTAACGGGCAGCCTTGTGCAGCAGCGGTTCGAACTAGCCAACATGCTGGGTATTGATCAAAAGCAAAGCGCATTCGACCTGTTTAAAGAAAATAAAGGAATACAGGATGGTGTTCGGTACCCGTCACTCTCCTCATTCAAAAAAGATTGGGAAATCATCAGCCCATTATTGGAGGATGCATTCATCAATGTAACAGATGAGCGGCTGGATGAGCCATTTGAAATGCCGGGGATGAAGATGAGTTTTTATGAACTTGTTTCTTTTATGATCTACCGGGAGGCGAGCTGTATTGGGCAAATTGCTTTATGGCGCAGGCTGTTAGGGTATCCTGCATTAAAGTATGATTGATTTTAAATAAAGTAATCTATAAAAAATAATCTCCTTCCCTGCCTGCCAAAAAACTATGGGGTAATTTAAACTTGTTGTATTTTCATTTAATCTAAAATTGCTATGCAGCCAGGCTGCAAGATAAAAACGATACTATGAGTGAAAAATTGGAAACTTCAAAAGCTACGGGTCCACATTATCAGCTAAGTAAATTGGCAGGTGAATGGGAGGGAATAGCAAAAACGTGGTTCGAGCCGGAAAAGACTGCAGATGAATCCCCTGTTCGGGGAAGCATGCGACTCATTCTTGACGGCCGGTTTATCCTGCATGAATACAAAGGAAGCTGGGGTGGCAAGCCATTAGAAGGCATTGCGATCTATGGTTACCATCTTGAACTGGGGAAATTCCAGAGCGCCTGGAGCGATAGCTTCCACAATGGCACAGCAATGATGTTTTCAGAAGGAAAGCGGGGTGACAATAATTTTTCAATGTTGGGCAGCTATGCCTATGTAACGCCCGAACTGGAACAGCATTGGGGCTGGCGTACGGAGATTGAAATGGTGAATGATGATGAAATTAAGCTTACTGCTTATAATATTTCACCGGAAGGTGATGAAGCCAGGGCAACGGAAACATTGTACAAAAGGGTGAAATAAGCATTATCGTGAAAGACAACAATCAAAATAAGGCTTCCAACATTCTGGCAATAGCAGGAATCAACTTCCTAAAAGCCTGCGAACTCCATCGTCTCTTTATTATATTTATTCCTGTACTCAACCGGCGATAAGCCTGTCGTCTTTTTAAATATTGTTCTAAAAGCCTTGGTATCCGAATAGCCAACATCGTACATTATTTCGTTAATATTTTTCCGGCTAGTTTCAAAACTTTTTTTTGCAGCTTCTACTTTTACTCTTTGTATATAGGCCGAAACAGTATTGCAGGTAGCTTTCTTAAATCTACGCTCCAGGCTTCTTTTACCTACCGCTACCATATTTGATAATTTGTCGACCGTTATTTTATCCTGAACATTGTTCTCTATGATTTCCTGCGCCTTTTTAACTGATTCATCCTGGTGTTGTTTCTGGCCTTTAAACATTATAAACGGCGATTGGCTGTACCGGTCTATTTCTATTTCAAAATATTTGGAACACAGTATGGCCATTTCACGGCCTGCAGATTTTTCTACCAGGTATAATAAAAGATTCCAAAATGACGTGGCTCCCCCGCTTGAATAAATTCCATTTTCGTCCGTAATAATTTTTTCAGACACTAAATTCACCTCCGGAAACATTTGCCTGAAATCATTTGCCGCAAACCAATGTGTAGCACATTTTTTTCCATTTAGTAATCCTGTAGATGCCAGTATAAAGCTCCCCACACACAGGCTGGCCACTTCTGCACCTTTTTCATACTGGCTAATTATCCATGGAATAAAATCTTTGTTCATTTCGATCACCGATCTCATATTACCATTCACGGCTGGTATAATTATCAGGTCTGTCTTTACAACATCATCTATGGAAAGATGGGGATGAACAGTAAACACATTGTCATAAACCTGCGCTTCATTCGTTGACCCAACTAACTGCACATTGAAAAACGGCGGTTTATCCATACCGGCTAAAAATTGATTTACGCGGTTTAATAACGTATTGGTCCCTTCAATACAATTTAAGACGGCAGCGCCTCTCGGAACAATAATTGATACATGTTTCATATTTCAAATATAAGAGAAAATTTGTCGCAATCAACCCTCAATTAGCCGTTTCTGCACCCAACTATTGGCTTTTTATCACAATATATTTGTAACATAAAAGCTTCAGGCTGCTGTCCACAAAAATCATTCACCATTAAACTAAAATGAAAAAAATGAAAACGTTTAAAAAAATTCTCTTTGTTATTTTGATCATTATCGCGATCCCTTTGGTGATTGCGTTGTTTGTAAAGAAGGACTATTCTGTTGAAAGGACCATAACGATCAACAAACCTAAACAAGCCGTATTTGATTACGTAAAACATTTAAAAAACCAGGACAACTACAGCAAATGGGTGAGGATGGATCCAACGATGAAAAAAGACTTTAGAGGAACGGATGGCACAGTCGGTTTTGTGTATGCATGGGATGGCAACAAGGAAGCCGGCAAAGGGGAACAGGAAATAAAAGAAATAAAGGAAGGTGAAAGGATGGATGTGGAAGTACGATTTGAAAAACCTTTT
Source organism: Ferruginibacter sp. (assembly GCA_039922375.1). Lineage (GTDB taxonomy): Bacteria > Bacteroidota > Bacteroidia > Chitinophagales > Chitinophagaceae > Ferruginibacter. The sequence continues at coordinate 21,046 of JBDSAA010000061.1, read as the reverse complement.
GAAGGCATAGCTACTGCACCGATCATTACAGAAGCGGTATCACAGGATCAAACAAAAGTAACCTGGGGAATGAAGGGAAAAAGTAATTACCCAATGAATTTCATGAATTTATTTATGGACGGTATGCTGGGAAAAGACATTGAAACAAGCCTTGACACCCTGAAGCAAATTCTTGAAAAGACTTAAATTTTTGGAATAAATTTTCTGCTGAATAGCAGCTAGTGCAAATTATTTTTAATAAAAAAAAACAACAAAATGGAAAAAATTAATTTTTCGATTGACATCAATGCCCCTAAAGAGAAAGTATGGCAAATTCTTTGGGATGATGCCAGCTACAAAAAATGGACAAGTGTCTTTAGCGAAGGCTCCCATGCTGTTACCGATTGGAAACAAGGAAGTAAAGTATTGTTCCTGGATGGTAAAGGATCGGGTATGGTAAGCCAGATTGATACAAACAGGCCCAATGAATATATGTCAATCAAACACCTGGGGATGGTAAAAAACGGTGTGGAGGATTTACATAGTGATGAAGTAAAACAATGGGCCGGGGCCCATGAAAATTATACATTAACAGAAGAAGGTGGCGCTACTTTGCTCACAATCGATATTGATATGGCTGAAGAGCATAAGACGTATTTTATGGACACGTTTCCCCTGGCATTAAAACAAATAAAAACATTATCAGAAACAAATAATTAAAACCCAGACCGATGCAAGTAAACGATCAACAACAAAAAATAACACCCTTCTTATGGTTTGACGGGAAGGCCGGAGAAGCTATGGACTTTTATACCGGAATTTTTAAAAACTCAAAAATCGTCAGTACCACTCCGGGGCCTGGTGGCACGGTAATGTCCGGTATATTCTTGCTGGAGGGCCAGGAATTTTATGCACTGAATGGCGGGCCCATGTTCAAATTCACAGAAGCGATATCACTCTTTGTAAAGTGCGAAACACAGGAAGAAATAGATGAAATGTGGGAAAAGCTTTCCGCCGGAGGACAAAAGTCAAGATGCGGCTGGCTTAAAGACCAATTTGGCTTATCATGGCAAATCGTTCCTCCCCTGTTAGGCAAATTGTTGAATGACAAGGATAGGGAAAAATCACAGCGGGTAATGCAGGCAATGCTTAAAATGGATAAGATTATCATTAAGGATTTACAGGAGGCGTACGATCAGCAATAACAATAATTTAATCAAATTTTTTACAAAAAAACAACCACTATGGCAACAAAAATTTTTGTCAACCTTCCGGTTAACGACCTCAACAGATCAAAAGAGTTCTTCACTAAAATCGGCTTTACCATCAACCCTCAATTTACAGATGAAACGGCTGCAAGCGTTGTGATAACAGAAGACATTTATGCTATGCTCCTTACGCATAAAAAATTTAAAGAATTTACAAAAAAGGAAATTGCAGATGCTACAAAAACAACTGAAGTGATTACCTGCCTTTCGTTTGAAAGCAAAGGACAGGTAAATGAGCTGATTGATAAAGCACTTAATGCCGGCGCAATAGAAACAAGAGAACCAATGGATTATGGATTTATGTATGGAAGAAGTTTTAATGATCTTGATGGCCATATTTGGGAAATCATCTGGATGGATCCATCTGCGATGAATCAGGATGCACAAAAATGATAATCCGGAATGGTAGAAGTTTTTAAAACCAACGTTAACGAACTTCAGCATGCAGAAATGCTGATCAGCCGTATCCACAAAACCTTTATGAGGTATCGGGCAAACTTTGACCTGCACGACTGTGATAAGATCCTTCGCGTAATGTGTACCGAAGGATCAGTTGAAGCGGAGCGGCTGATCAGCTTTTTGCATGATCTGGGCTTCACGGCAGAAGTGTTGCCAGATATTGTTCCAACGCTTAACCACCTGGGTTTTAGCAGGACAGCTATTGATTCGAAGAATTAATGATTCATTCGTTATCCTGCGCTTACCCATTCTTTTGCAGACGCAAGTTCCTGTAAAGTAAAGCCTCTCGACTTGCCGGGAACAATGAAGTTAAACGCATCTGAAAACTTCTCCACGAACTTTTCGTTGGTAACAACGGCAATGCGGTTCCAATGGATATAATGTTTTAACCCTAATGCCAGGTCATCCATCCAGGCGCCCACGGTAAAGTTGCTTACAGTGGTTTCAAGCAATAGAAGATAATTGATCTTCCCGGTGCGTTTCAGTAAAGCATCCAGTGCCGGCTTCAGCACTTCATCAAAATCTTGCCTGGTAACAGCGCCGGTTGCACGAACGCCTAACACATGCGGCGGAAGGTCAGTGAGAATTGATAACATATTATATTTTTAAATAAAAAAATCAAAGTTCATTCCAAACGAAGGCTATAAAGAATCCATTATAACTTTCTCAATAACATTACCGCCAAAGCAGCGACAAGGGTATTTAAAAAGTTAACAGTGTTGTTTTTTACATAACCCTTTCTTTCTAAGGTAGCACCAAAAACAGAATCTGCAATGTTGCCGATGGTACCCGCTATAATTATCCAGCCAACGTTTACACCCCACCCAACACCAAGTGCATAAATCGTAGCGATCAATGTACTCCCTGCAATACCAATCAAAATCCCTTCAATGCTAACCACCCCATTTTCCCCTCTTTTATCGTATTGAAAATTCAGGATATTGTAAAATTTTTTTCCATAAAGGGTCCCCAATTCAGAAGACAATGTATCTGCCGTTGCCGACGAAAGTGCTGCCGCCATCATCACTTGAAAAAGCCGCTGTTCCGCCGGAAAAATAAAAGCCAGCAAACCCATTATCCCCGCCACACCCCCATTTGCAATTACCTGTCCTGCAGTTCTTCGCCCTTTGTTATCTTCAGCAGCACCCAGTGTTTCTTTCACTCTTATTTTCCATGAAGTGGCCAGTGTACCCAGCAGAAAAAAAGACCCCAGTAAAAACAGGCCCGTATAACCTCCACCAAAAAAAACAGAACAAGCAACCACTCCCCCTGTTATTGATCCGGTTAATGTCAATTTGTTTGTTTTATAACTAACAAACACCGAAGCAAATAGAATGATAATAAAGAGCCAGGAACTGAAACCCATGAATGTAAATTAACTTATCTGCATCTAATTATTCTCTTCGTTTACTTTTTAATTTACAGCAGCATCCTTACTTTTAATTGTTAAAAAAACATGATCTTTTATTGTTTTTCAAAACGGTATTAGGGGAAAATATCAGCTACCGGTTAAGCAGTGTTGGTTGCGCTTCTTATTAAATTTATGCAATTGTTCAGCTCTACAGCACTTCAACAAATGTGATCCGACAATACACGCTCTGCCAATTTTGAGTACTTTAAAACTTATCATCTAAAACAAAGTTTTATGAAAAAAACCGTTACGAATCAGGCCTTTCCGGATCAGCTCGATTTTGAACCATTGTCTAAAAACAATTGGGCTCAATTTGTCCGGCTTTTTGGAGATAAGGGAGCATGTGGAAATTGCTGGTGCATGTATTACCGGCTTGCTAAAGCTGACTTTGAAGAAGGCAAGGCCGATGAGGGTAATAAGTCAGCAATGAAGAAAATTGTTTGGGCGAATAAACCAACGGGGATACTTGCTATGTACGAGGGCCTGGCCGTTGGCTGGTGCGCATTTGCACCCCGCGAAGACTTTATCAAGTTGAAGAAATCCCGTGTACACAAACCAATCGATGATAAGCCGGTTTGGTCAGTGCCATGCTTTTTTATTGACAAAAAATTCAGGCGGCAAGGCATTTCGGTAGAACTATTAAAAGGGGTTGCACGATATGCAAAGACCCGGGGAATAAAAGTGATTGAAGCATACCCCACTATCCCGACACAGGAAAAACTTCCGGATGCATTTGCGTGGATAGGCCTATATAAATCTTTTGAACGTGCGGGCTTTGAGATCGTTGACAATACATCTCCCAACAAGCCCATGGTTCGACTTTATACGGAGAAGATGAAATGGTGAATGGTCAATGGTCAATGGTCAATCAATGTTGTTTACTTAAGGTTTCAGGCAAAGTTGCCAAGAAATACATAACAAGTGGCAAAGAAGGAACCCTTCTTCCTTGCGTCTTTGCTCCTTTGTTTTCTTTGCGTGAAACGCATTTAAGTAAACGATGTTAATTCATCATTCACCATTCACCATTGACCCATTTACCATTCACAGTTAACCAAGCACTAGTTATTTTATTGCTTGCATTTTAGTAATAAATTTTTAAACTTAGCAGGCAAGTAATTCCTTCTAAATTCACTAGCCTTTTTTGAAAATTACAGGAACCTGCCTGGCATGATGTACCCCGCCGATATCTTTTAATACCGATCACATGGAGCAACTTTATTTGATCATCATCGATGCTTCCTTAAAGCCCATTTCAATGCTTTTTAAAACTACTGTTATGAAAAATGCAACATTGGTAATTATTTTTCTCCTCTTAAATCTTTATCTTTCAGGCCAGGATGCCATCGTCAAAACAAAAATTGTAGCAGGAATAGCTGGGCCTGAGCTGCTCCATGCTGGCATTACTTACCGCCCGTCTAATGCACACCAATTGGGTTTAAGCATAGGGGCAGGTCCATCGGCAGATATGATTTGGACCGCATTTAGCCTGGAGCATAGGTGGTATATTGGGAAGGATGACAGCAGAATCAATCGAAAGACCTGGTTCATACGGCAAGGCACTACTTATTTTCCTTCAGCCACAAAACCATCCCAGCATTTTACTTTCAACTTTACCGCAGGAAAAGACATTCCATTTAAAAATGTAAAGAATGGAATTACTATTGATGCCGGTGTATTTTATCTCGCAGATAGTGAAAGTTCCTCAATCATCCTTGTCAGATCGTTGAATCTTTGGCCCGCCCTTCGGTTTCAATTTTACTTTTCCTTGTAGGCTATTGTATTTCATTATCACTGATCCTGTTGCTTACTTGTTCTCACCTTTCTAGAAAAAAAAGGTTGATTCACTGTATCTTCATCAGTATAATCCCTTTTTGTTTACCCCTTTATAATATCATGCATGAACCGTATAGACAGACTGTTTGGAATACTTACCCTGCTGCAATCAAAAAAATTTGTACCTGCTGAAAAAATTGCGGAGAAATTTCAGATGAGTGTACGTACGGTGTACAGGGATATAAAAGCGTTGATCGAACAGGGCATACCGGTGAGCTTTGAGCCAACAAAAGGCTATTTTATTGTGCAGGGATATTTTTTACCCCCAATAGCTTTTAATACCGACGAAGCCAATGCTCTTCTGCTGATGGAATCCGTAGTGTATGCTTTCACTGACAAGTCTATACAAACGCATTATTCCAACGCATTGAATAAAGTGAAGGGAGTGCTCAGGCATTCTCAAAAAGAAACGCTGGAGAATCTGAATCAAAACATCAAGCTACAACTGCCTCCCTGTTTTTCCAATGACTATGAGTATTTATCAATGCTGCAGCAAACCATTTCTGCAAAAACAATTATTGAATTTGATTACAAAAACAATAAGGAAGAAATAAGCCGCAGAAAGGCAGAGCCTATTGGTTTGATATTTTACGCTTTTAGCTGGCACCTTATAGCATGGTGCCACCTCCGTAGCGACTACCGTGACTTTAAGGTTTCCCGTATTTTGAAGATTAGTAACACCGGGATGCCTTTCCACAAAACTGACCACATTGAAGTGAATGATTTCATGAAATTGCTTCCCGTAAATTATTAAAAATAAATTTTAGGCTAATAAATCACACTGCCATAGGGTTGTCAGTGGGGCGTAGTTATTTTGCTGAACAACTAAAAAAATAATATTATGTCAATGATTAAAATGTTTTTAAAAGAGCTTCAGCAGGAAGCCAACACTACCCGGAAAATGCTGGCATTGATCCCGGATGACAAGTACCAATGGAAACCACATGAAAAAAGTATGACCATTGAGCAATTATCTACACATATAGCTGAGTTGCCAGCTTGGGTTACCATGACCTTAAATACCAGCGAACTGGATTTTTCGACTTCTCCATACACACCTAAAAAGATCGGCTCTACAGCCAACCTGTTGCAGTTGTTTGAAGAGAGCCTGGCGGATGGTAAAGCCGCTCTGGAGAAGGCCAGCGAAGCAGACCTGGATGACCAGTGGACCTTACGCAATGGAGAAACAATTTACAGCACTTCCTCAAAGCACGATGTGATCCGAATGACGTTCAGCCAGATCATTCATCATAGGGCACAATTGGGTGTGAATCTCCGGCTTTTAAACATCCCAATACCGGGTAGTTATGGGCCGAGTGCAGATGACCAGGGTTTCTAAATAATTAAGACTTCCGGCGCGGCGGAAGTCTTTTTTAATAAAATTCTCTTTATTTAAGGTTTGCTCTCCCCGCAAGGGAAAGCATTTCATCATTACACTTCCGCTTCTTTCGACAGCAGCAATTCCAGGCGGTTGATAAAAGATTCTTCAGGGCGGGCTACAAATACGCCATTCGTACTGCCCTTTCGTATGCCCCTCACAAATAAATAGATCACGCCGCCAAAATGAGTAGCGTAATCAAACCCTGGTATCCTCAATGCCAGGTACTTTTTTACTGCAAGTGTATAGATCAAATACTGCAAATGGTAGTTAGACTCCGACATTGCCAACTGTAAATTGTCTCCGGAATAATCTTCAGCCTGGTTTCCTAAAAAATTTGATTTCCAATCGAGGATAAAATATTTGCCCGCATGCTCAAAGAACAAATCGATTTTACCATTCATAATCCCTTCCAGTTCCTCGGCAAAACGAAGGCGGAAAGGCAAGGCATCGCCTGACAATCTATTGACAGCCTCAGTTGAAAAAGGTGCTACATTGAAATCAAATTCCAATTCATTCAGTCTTTTTTCCCTTTCAAGTTTCTGCAAAGTAAATGTCTCATTTCCTATCCTAATTTTTGTGTCAGTAACATGACTCAATAACTGCAATAGCGCCGACATAAACTCCGCCGGAGCATTGGGTACATACCTTTTTAATGCCGTGGCTATTACAGTTTCCCAATAAGTTGGCTCCGCAAAATCAATGCGCTCGAAAATAAAGTGTAATAAGTTACCAGTATTAGCGCCTCGTTTCAATTGTTTAAAAACAAATTCATCATAGCCTTCCAGTTTTTTTATGGCGAGCGGCTTAAATACATTGTCATGCCCGGCATCCAACCACGTGTAACTTAGTTTTCGCCAATTGACTTCCGTCAGTTGAAAATTGGTGGCCTGTAAATACGCTGGCTTCAACCGCTGCCCGGTAGCAGCATATTTGAAGTAGGCGGGCAATGCAGGTGATGGTTCGAATGCAACCAGCGGATGAGGATGTTGCTTTAAGGTATTTACAAAGCAACTGATGGCAGATTCATTGCAGCTATGGTGCGTATTTTTATTGAGATAACATTTGTAAACGGCCCTCGTAAGGGCCACGTAAATAAGCCGCCGGTTTTCCTGCTCCAGTTGTTTTTCGGTCAGCCTAAGCTGGTCATTATTCAACAGGTAGCTATCCGAAAATAAGTAATCACCAGTATCATTGTCCCTGAAGGTGACAAACTCAAAATCTGTGCTGGCGGGTAGATCTAAAAAAGGGGCAAAAACGATATTGTATTCCAGCCCTTTACTTTTGTGAATGGTTACAATTTTTACTGCCTCTTCATCGCTTTCTACCCGCTGTTCAAACTCATCCCCTTCTGCTACCATGCCTTCAATGCCACGCAGCAGCCAATTCACTAATTCAACCGGGGAAAATTGCTTTTGTATTTGTACTTTATGCAGTACTTCCATCAACTGAAGCACATTGGTAATGATTCGTTCACCGTTTTCCGTTAGTTCATTTAGTAAAACCTGTTTTACCTTGTAATCAGCAATAAACCGATTGAGCATTACATACACTCCCTCCTGCTCAAAGAGAAGCTGGTAACTTTTAAAACGGTTCAGTGCCAGTTCATCATCCATTGCTAAAATATCATCTGCCTTAAACCCAGTCAGCGGCGACAACAAAGCTTTATTGATAGACGATGCATTGGTATCAATTACCCCCGTCAGTAAATAAAGCAAATGCCTTGCCTCAGCCGACTGCAATAATTTGCTGTCATCAATGGTTACGGCAGGTATACGATATTTTGAAAGCAACTGTTTAATCTGGGCTGCCTGTTTGTTCTTTCTTACCAGTATTCCAATATCAGATGGCCGCAGTGTACGGCGCTTGCCGTTTTCTTCCAGCGTGCAGCCATCATCGGTAAGCAGCGCAATGATCTGTGCCACTACGCTTTCACTGATGGTAGTATTATTTGGATTCTCAAAAACAGTTATAGGAACATCCGCATTTTGATCTTTATAAAGTTCTCCTTTTGTAACATCTGCAGGGGCAGCCACATTTGTATACTCAATAGAACTTGTCTCATTTAAAAAATAAAAAGTATCAAAGTCAGCCATTGGTAAAAAGAAATGATTCATGGCATCAATAAACCTTCTGGAGGATCGGTAATTGATGTCCATTTCAAAAATATTTTTTACTTCACCAGCGGCTTTAAAATATGTGGAAATATCAGCCTTTCGCCAGGCATAAATAGATTGCTTGGGATCGCCGATATAAAACAAAACAGCTTCATTTGCAAACAGGCGGTTGAAAATTTCATACTGCATCTTATCCGTATCCTGGAACTCATCAATAAAGGCAGCTTTATATTTAGCCTGCAAAGAAGTAATTAAAAATTCATTATTGTCAACTACCACGGCAGTATGAAGCTTAGTGATCATGTCGTCAAAAGCCAGTTGATTATTTTGTTGCTTGTGCAATTCTGTTTCTACAGATATAATTTCAATGGCAAGTTTATACAACTGGCTGATGAAAGATTTTACGGCAAGCACCCTTACATCTTCGATCGATACTATCCTTTCGTACTCGAGCAGTATTTCTGGAAACAGTTTTTGCACATACCCTTTATCCTTATTATCAATGATTGCATCCAGCAATGATGACGGGTCATTTACCAGCAGCGACTTATTCTTTTTGGCATAGACATCTCTTTCAATTGAAAGTTTGAGCGCATCAAAATTAGTTGCCACGATATCGAGCATGGCAGCTTTGATCGCTGCCATCTGGTCGGTCATTTCCTTCAGCGATTCGTACACCGTTAATTGATGCGTTGCAGATAAAAAGTCTGCAGGCAAGGGTTCCAGCGGAAGGATGGTTTTTCCGGAACTGGCATTCATCATTACGTCTACCAGGTTTTTCCTGCTAAGCTTTGCGTTGATGAGTTCGTGTAAAAGTGGAGTATGCAAAGTTGTAATACGCTTTCTCCAAAATGCATTTACCCGGTCGGTTAATATCGTCTTTATGTCAGTCAGTATTTCCGACCCAAAAATTTGCCTTGTTTCAAATGCAAACTCCGTTAGTACCCTCTGACAAAAACTATGGATAGTAAGGATAGCAGTTTCATCTAAAAACAACACTGCTTCTTTTAATAACCGCTGGGTTTCGGCTGGCCCGATGTCATCCATAGAAGACCGTACGATTTCCACAATCGTTTCATCATTAATAGCCGCACCCTGGCTTGCTTTTAAAGCATTGCGGATAAATTGCCGGATACGTGTTTCCAATTCTGCAACGGCGGCCTTTGTAAATGTTACCATTAGTATTTGTCCTATAGGTATCTTCTTTTCCAACACCAGCCGCAACACCAATATCGCTATTGAATAAGTTTTGCCCGTACCCGCACTTGCCTCGATCAGATTACTATCCTGAAGCAATACCGTTGCAGGATCAAATGGCTTCTTTATTTTTTCGTTATTCACCATCAAACTTTAAATTTTTTGGGCAAAGGAAGCAATTCCGGAAACAATTGCGCTACCGGTAAAAAAATATTGACCGTATTCTTTATGAATTGACCGACCGCATCAGGGCTTGAAAATATCCCATTTTCATATTCTTTTTGAAGGTATTCATTGGGGCTTCTGTCCAAGTAATTGCAGATGGCTTTATTGAATTTTTCAAAATCGTACTCCGCCATTTTCAATGGATTTTCTTTCCATTCAGGATATAATAAAAATATACCCGTATGCCCTTCCTTAAAATATTTCACCAGTTCAGTAAGTCTTTGCAATGCTTCTGCTTGTGTGTACGTGTTTTTAGCAATAACAGCAACTGAATTTTCTTCTGCCGATAAATAATTTAGTTCAACCGCTAATCCCTGCGCCGTTAGCAACAGATATTTGAGATAAGCTTCCAGCAGGTATTTGTTTTGATTTTTTGAAAATGAAACCACCAGGATCTTATCACTGTATATCCCTTTTATCTTACCCGTGATCACTGTATCTTCCAATGGAATTTCAATTAATATTGCCTGTTCAATTTCGTCACCAACACATTCGTCGAACAGCTTTTTTACGGGTGCCACTGTTTCGGCTATATCCGTAATCTCTATGGTTGACATATTCTTCAACGGCAGGTTTCCGGTTTTTAATTCTTTCAGCCGATAGCCTTCAATTGCATCTCCATCCAGGCTCAACAAGTCATTCTTTAATTTCCATTTTTGCAAACTATCCAACTCAAACAATTCTGTATCGGGTAATAATACATCCTCATCATTATAATAGATCCCCAATATTTTATTATAGTACCACTTAAAAGGATTTTTAAAAAAAGATAACAATGAACCAACTGCTATTTCGTCTCCTTCAAACGCCTTGTCTTCTTTCGGATTTTTATCGTCAGCAACCGCTACTTCCAAAGGGCCTGCTTCCTGCAGGTAAGAATATAACCGGCCATTGGGTTGAAAATATTTTTGGCTAAAGCCATGCAATGGCTGGTTGGTAATTAATTCATCCCTGGTTTTAATGCCAGTACCTGCTACGCCAGATTCCACATAATCTACCAGCTCATCTACCAATGCAGATGGCGGATGAACGCTATTATCTTTTGCATTGCGGCCGATATAACTGATGTATAAATATTGGCGGGCCGATAAAATAGTTTCTAAAAATAAATGCTTATCATTCTCCTTTACATTGCGATCACCTTTGCGCCGTTTTTGTTCCATCAGGTTAAAGCTCAATGGTATTTCCTTTCGGGGAAATTTGTCAAAATTCATCCCGAGTAATGCAACCACTTTAAATGGAATGCTACGCATGGGTATCAGCGAACAAAAAGTAATACCACCTACGGCAAATGAACCCGACCTGGTTTGTGCAGTAAAAACATCAAGGAAACTATGTTTAAAAACATCGTAGCTGATTGCTTCGTTATAGGTTTCCGTTAGCAGGTTCAGGTTTTCGATATACTCCAGTACTTTGAGGTAGTCCTCATCTGCTTCATTTGCGTCTGGCTGAAAAATCAGGTTGTCTACCAGTTGCTGAATGTACTGCCCCCACCCCGCCAATGTCCTGCTATTTGAACGCGTGGTTACATACCATTTCAACACTTCAATAAAATGTCCGAAACGTACCAGCTCTAATGCATTGGCACCTTCTGTTACATCTAACGGATAAATTGTATCTCCATCAATAGTATATTCTTCGCAGCCACTCATGCAGATGCCGTACATAATGCGTTTGATCCCTGTATCCCAACTTACCAGCACAGTATCGTCCTCTTGATTTCCTTCGATACCAAACCGGATATTTGCCATACCCACCACCCGACGTACCATTGCTGTATCACTGATATTAAACCGCTCCCTTGTATATTTTGAATCCAGCAATTGCATCACTTCCTCTGCTTTAAAACTATCTGCTGAAATAGATAAAATGGCTTGCAGCGCAGTAAATAAACTGTCCCCTGTTTGTAAACTTTCGTCAGCAATGGTATAAGGAAATTTATAAACCGAGGTATTGAATACTGCCTTAATGTAAGGCGCATACGTATCAATATCGCTCACCATTACCACAATATCCCGGGGGGACAGACGCTCTTTTTTCTGATCAACTAAATGCACCAAATAATTGTATAAAACTTCCACTTCCCGAACAGGTGTATAGCAGGAATTCAAGGTGAGTGAACCATCACGAATATCCCCCAGCGTAAGCGGGTTTCTGCTCCCTCCATCAGAATTGTAAAAAATATCGCGTTGGATTTTTTTAAGCAATGTATCCGGTTCCCCTATTTCTGGTTCAGTAACGCCTGTATCGTTATAAACATTTAAAAAATCTTCATGCTCAAACAACAAGCTAAAAGTTTCCTGGATTACTTTTCCCCAACTCACCAGCAAGTTGTTGCCGGAGCTTTCTATTTGTTGCACAGGCTTATTTAATTTTCTTCGCATCCTGCCCATCCGGGCAATTTGCTTTTCTGTCTTATCTTCCAGCCAGTAAACCATTGGCGCAGGATTGAGCAAGTAAAAATTAACGGAAATATATTTCGACAACTCACTAAATAAATGAATGTGAAATTGGGTAATAATTGAAACACCGAAAATGTGGATATGTGGAAGTCGTGCAAACAGCCGCTCCTGCCAGGCAGGGTCATTCAACTGCCGGATAATAAACTGTATCACACTTGTCTTATCCGTTAACCGATCGCCCGTTTTTTCTTTAACTTTTATCCAGATATATTTTTGCCAGTCACTGTTGGCAACCGTGTCCATAGTGGCCGTGTTCCATACGCCGATCATTTCGGGGCGGTACACCTGGTACTGGTCAAATAAGTCGGCCACTTTACCTGCAAGGGCTATACGCTTTATATCATTGGCCAAGTAATAGCCCGCAATTGTTTTGTATCGCTGGGTAAATTCCGGCTCTCCCAGCAGGTTATAGATCAGCCATTGCAAATGATCCACCCCCAGCACTTCATTGCTATCGCCGCCCAACCAATAATAGAGTTGGCTTACGATATCATTGGGTTTGAGAAATTTACAATTTGCATTAATACCCAGCTTACCAGCCAACTGTATCGTAAGCCAGTTATTCATTCCTTCAGTTTGGGTTACCAGGTATTGTTTTTGGAAAACATCCCCCGGCTGTTCCCTTAAACTCACTGCCAATTGCTCCACCAAATCTTTTAATGAATCAGATACATTTAATTGTAAGCCCATGGGACGGTTGAAGGTTGATGATTGATGGTTGATGGTTTAAGGTTCAACAATAAAACAAGATCGTAACCCTGTGCGGCCAGTCAAAATCATGTAAATCGTTTAATCACAAAAATCATAGTTCAGACAAAAGATGCTTGATACTTGTTTATTGAGCTGGCATTTGTTTTTCAATTAAGCATCGTTGCCACGCTCGGTTCAACGGCATGCCATTGGTGATCTTTACCGATGCTAAGGTGTTATTAATTCCATTCGTTATTTTAAAACCTCTCCATAATCCCCGAAGCCCTTTGCACGCTTTGTTTTGCCGTATGCAGGATGGCTTCTTTGGATGCCTGCAACAGCACGAATTTCTTAGCTCTTGTTACCGCTGTGTACAATAGCTCACGGGTAAGCAAAGGATTGTCTGCATTTGCCGGCAGCGTTACTAACACCTTTCCATATTCAGATCCCTGGCTTTTATGTATGGTCATTGCAAACACCGTTTCAGCAGATGCGATGTAGCCGGGCAACACTGCCTTTACATTTTTATCACTATCCTCAAACCATGCTTTCAGGCTGCCCGTGCTGTCTGGCCGTATGATACCCACATCTCCGTTAAACAAATTAAGCTCGGGGTAATTTCGTGTTACGATGATTGGCCGGTTTTTATAAAAGCTGGTATCAGTTGTTATTAACCCCTTTTTCACCAGGTAAGCTTCAATTTTCCTGTTCACTGTATTTACTCCCTGCGGGCCCTCCCTCACGGCACACAACACCCGAAGCTGGTTCAGCTTTTCCAATGCAGCCGATATATCCTGCTCATTGATATAGTTTGCATATCCATTTATAAAATCGTTGAAAAGATCATCAGCATACCGGGTGTCTATTAATACATCAGCGTCATCGTTTTTGTCAACAAATGATTCTATTACATCCAGTTTGCCTTGAATAATGGCCATGCTCAATTGCCCTATGCCGCCGTCACCTGTAAAACGGTGGCTACGCTTCAAAGCAATGATATGCTCAAACAAAATATTCCGTTCTGAACCCTCAAAGTTATCAGTGATATGTCGGGGTGTATCCGTGATAAAAGAGTTTACCAATGCAATACTATCTGCTGATAACGAATTAAGGTGTTGCTGTGTTTGACAAAGGTCACCGAGTAAACTGCCAGCCTCCACTGATGCCAACTGATCTTTATCGCCCAATAAAATAATACGGGTACCTGGTCCAATTGCCGCCAGCAATTTCGCAAACAAGGCCACGTCAATCATGGAAGCTTCATCTACAATGACAAGATCGTAACTCAGCGGGTTATTTTTATCATGGCTGAAGTAAGGCGAATCAGGCACATATTTCAATAACCGGTGAATAGTACCGGGCACCAGTGTTTTAAACTTTGCCTTTATAGTTTCTCCTACATCTACACGGGAAGAATTCAATGACTCCGCCATTCTTACCGCCGCCTTACCGGTTGGCGCCGCCAGGGCTACTTTAAGATCCGGTTGAATGGTGTACAATATGGCAAGTATTTTGGCAACTGTGGTAGTTTTTCCCGTGCCTGGCCCGCCGGTAATAATGGTAAAATCATTTAGAAAACCAAGGATGGCGGCAGCCTGTTGCCAGTCTATCTTCTCTTCAGCAGAAAGGTGATCAATTTCACCATCAGCACTGATGGATCGAATATAATCCTTGTGTTGCAGCAAAAGTGCAAGCCTTGCATGCCTGCTTTCTTTTTCATTGGCGATAAAAGAACGAATGGAGGCTACAATGGCTGTTTCATACACAAAATACCTTTGTAAGTATAGCCGGTTATTGTGTAAAATAAAGGGTTGCTTTTCTTCACCTGCCAGTGCCACCATTGCTTCATCCTCAAGCAGTGAATGATTGGGATCCAACTCATATTTTTCCAGGTACGGCAATTCTTCGGGCAGCAGGTTCAGCTCGTTTAAATCAACACAAATATGGCCCTCAGCTAATCTTTTCGAAACCAGGTAAGCGTATGGTTTAATGGTATCACTATTAAAAAATTCAGCAAATTGCTGGTGAACATCGTCTATCGTCTGCATAAAAATAGTTTCAATTGAATAGCCTGATTAAGTCAAAGCTAATTGATAAAATGCAATGCACCCTTGAAGTTTTCCTGGAAATAATTAACACAAAACTTTTAAGAAAAAAGCAATTAGCGGAACCTTCTCCACCAATAAAGCCAATCCAATAACTACCATTTTTTCTTTATTAATCATCACCACGAACATTATTCTTTTCAGAACCGGGCTTCGTTTGTCCATCTCATTTATTGGAGTAAGTTTTTTTAAAAAGCACCTGTATGCGATTTTTACCGGAACCCATAATAACTATTTTAATTTACCCAAAATATAATCGAATACTTCTTTTGAACTGTAAATATTATTTATAATTTTATTAAAAAATAAAAAATATGACAACTCGTGAAGCTATTCAATGGTTTAAACAAACCTTTCTTGAGAAGTTAAAACTGGCAACCAGCAACACCCCTTACAGTGTGGATCTGTTATGTGCCATTGCCTACCAGGAAACTGGTTCAATATGGAGCAATATGGTGGGTAAACTCTCCATAGACGAAATTGCGCTGCTTTCTGTAGGTGACACGCTTGACACGCCCAACCGCAGTGCGTTTCCAAAAAATAAACAAGCTTTGCTGAGTGCACCCAATGGTGCAGAGATGTTTGCGATAGCCAGGGAATGCCTAGTGAAAATGTCAAAATTTGTGAAAGGTTATAGCGGCGCTGTTGCCAACCCAAATAAATTTTGCCATGGGTTTGGCATCTTCCAGTTCGACCTTCAACATTTTCCAAATCATCCTGATTACTTTCTTCAAAAAAAATGGGGCGACCTGGATGCCTGTTTTTCGCATTGCATCACTGAATTGAATAGCGCCAAAGCAAGACAGGGTTGGAAGGCAAAAACTATACTGACCGATGAAGAAAAAGTATTTGTGGCAATTGCTTATAATAAAGGCTCGGCTAATTTAAGCAAAGGATTTAAGCAGGGTTTCAAAAGTCCTGACGGGAAATTTTATGGTGAAAATATTTTTGAGTATTTACGCTTAGCCCAATCTATCCAAATACAGACGGACGCAACCGCTCCTGAACAACCAGTAGCACCCACTTTGTTTGCACCGTTACCTGACCCCACCCCTGTTGCGCAAGGCAAAAAATTATTTAGTGTAAAAGTTACCAGTAGCCAGCTTAACCTTAGAAGTGAGCCAAAAATACCAAAAGATAAACCCGGCAGCAATGTGAAGGCGAGTTTGCCCAACGGGCACCTGGTAAGCTGGATCTCCGGCAAGCCAACGGATACATGGTTTGAGGTAGAGACCAGCCTGCACGGAGCATTTTTCAGAGGATTTGTAGGCTCCGCATTTTTAGAACCGGTAAAAGACAATACAGAAGCTTTCCCGGTTAGAATGGCGGCGGCTACCCTTGCGCCTTCCAGTGGTATCATGGCAGTGCATATGCCCCGTGCCGCCGGTACCATTACCAAAAGAATTGCACCCGCCAATGCACTCTCCTTAAATGAACCCGGGCAACCCACCAGGAATGAAACGGATGCCCCTGCTGAATTAATAAAATCATTAAACGCAATCATTGAATGGCTTAATGTAGACAAGCCCACTCACAAAAGATACCAGCCTGGTAATAACAGCACTTTTTGCAATATTTATACACACGATTATTGCCACCTGGCCGGTGTATACTTTCCAAGGGTTTGGTGGACACAAAGTGCGATAGTAAAGCTGGCCGTTAACGAACCGGTGCAGCCTTTATTAGGTAATACAATTGATGAAATGAGGGCAAATAACCTTTTCCGGTGGCTGAGGGATTTCGGCGAAAGATTTGGCTGGCGGCAAACCGGCGACCTTACAAAACTTCAAAATGCTGCCAACATTGGCGGCATAGGGATGATCATTGCCAGGCGAAAAGAAGATGGAAGATCAGGGCATGTGGTCATGGTAGCTCCCGAAACAGACACTGCTGCTGCAAAGCGTGATGCAACTGGCCTGGTAACTGCCCCGCTCCAAAGCCAGGCAGGGTCACGCAATTTTAAACGGGGAACAGGGGGTGTAAACTGGTGGTTGGGTGAACAATTTGCAGAACATGCTTTTTGGGTACATGCTTAAACATTTCCCAATACTTTGATCACCGAATTGCGGTATAATTTCCCAATTGGGATCTCTGCTTTTTCTATCTCAATTAATTCATGGGTAAATGATTTAATTTTTTCCAGTGAAATTATAAATGACCGGTGAGACCGGATAAATTTTTTCTCCGGAAGCATTTCTTCTACTGAACTTATTGACTGTTTGGATACGATCATGCCTGAGGTCGTAAATATTTTTACATAATCTTTCATGCTTTCTATGTACAAGATATCCTGTAGCATTACTTTCACCATTTTTCTATCGGCCCTGAAATAAACAAAAGATTCGGTGTGGCCGGTGTTATCAACTGCAACGGAATTGTCAGGTGAGTAAGCTTGTGAAAGTTCAAAAGTTTTATTAACCGCTTTAAGAAACCTGTCAAAATGAATGGGCTTTAACAGGTAATCGATTACATCCAGTTCATAGCTTTCTATGGCGTAGTCGGGGAATGCAGTAGTAAAAATTACTTTAGGCGGATGCTTGATTGTTTTCAAAAAATCATTGCCATTCAATTGTGGCATCCTTATATCCAATAACAACAGATCTACTTTGGTTTGTTGGATAAAACTAAGGGCCTGCATGGCATTAGAACACTCACCTACCAGTTCAAGCATAGGCATTTGTGCAATATATCTACATATAATTTCCCGGGCTGGCGGTTCATCATCTACTACCAGGCAGCGTATCGTCTTATTGTTTTGCATGCACTGCTACTATTTTTGGAGGAACACGGTTGTTTGCAACCTGTACTTGTTTTTCCAGTTCTATCGTAAGATTTACGATAAAAATTTCTGCCTCATTTGTAATAACCAACTCGTATTTGCCGGCATATAACAGATTGAGCCGTTCCTGCACATTGGCCATACCAATACCGGTCTTTTTATGCAGGGCTGTTCTTTCTTCTATTGGTTTACTATTAACCAGTTTCATCTTCATCCGGTTATCTTCAATACCGATGCTAAGGCTTATCCAGGCCTCCTCTACCAGGTTGCTTGCCCCATGTTTAAAACAATTTTCCACAAACGGCAAAAGAAGTAAAGGGGCAATGTATAAATCCTGGTCATCAACGGGCAGGTCTATTTGCAGTTGCAGGCGGTTGTCGTAGCGTACTTGTTCAAGGGAACAATAGTCCTTTAGCAATTTGATCTCTTTGTGCAGGGGAACCAACGGCTGGTTGCCTTCATACAGCATATAGCGCAGCATATCGGACAAACCCATTACAAGCCGGGCTGCCGTTGGAGAAGTATTTTGCGTGTAGGAAAAAATATTATTAAGTGTGTTGAACAAAAAATGCGGATGCACCTGGGCCTTTAGCAACTGCAATTGCGCTTCCACATTTTCTTTAAGCAACTGGAGGTTGCGCTGTTCTTTTACGTACCAATATTTCATCAGTTTAATGGCTGCTGCAATACCCCCAACAGTAAGGGCGCCCCGAAATCCCGCAAGCAATGCCAGGAATAAATTAACCGTCGGGGTCCGCGGCGGTCCAACATATGCGTCACCCATCATTGCATCACGGACGGCGGGAATGGCTGTGAAGGATAATATAGCGGAAATGGATGCAGCAATAAAAAACGAAATGATGACCCATAAAGCTGTTAACCAGTAGCGCTGTTTCAAGAGAAACCGTGGTATTACAAAATACATTAGTGCATAGGATAAAAAGATATGGTCGGATAAAAAGATCAACGATTCCATTAAAGAAACGCGAAGCCTCGCAAAATATTCAGTACCACTGTTAATGGCAATAAAAGAATACAGGAACCCCTGGAATATCCACCATACTAACCAAAAAATCAAATGGCGTTTGATGCGGTAAGAAGGTTCATCTGAAAATATAAACTTTGATTGCTGCATATTATAGCCCTAAAGTAGCAAAGTCCGGCCATTTTTAAAACCTATAATATAAAAATCGACAAACGGATCAAAACGGGCGACGAAAGGACGCTTATTTTTTTCCCAACACTGCTATCAATTGTTTCTGGTCTTCAACAACATCATTTGTTTGCCATTCATACATCACTTTATCCAGCACTCTTTTAAGTTTCATAAGGGTTCTTCTCTTTTTTACATTTAATACTACATTATCTACTTGCTCCTGGTAAACATGTTGTTTCTCGTTTGTATAAAAGTGAACGATAGAATGCCGTGGCGTTTTTATATTGGTTTCTATTACCCAAAAACCTTTGTCGGATACCCACTTTGGAGATTTAGGACTGGTATTTCTTTCTGTAGCCTGAGCGTTTACCATACTAACGCAGCCTATTAATAATAACAGCAAGCTAATTTTTCTGATCTTTTTCATGCGACTATTTTTGATGATGAATAAATGTTTAATTCCAGATCAAAAATATTATAGCATTTAGCCAGCATTTTTCATAATAGACCAGCGTGGAGAAATGGGGGATGGACGTATCCTTAAAGCGAACAAACTAGTTTAGTCTGCATACGAAACGTTTGTCAGTGAGTGCTGCGGAAAATTAAAGTAAAATCTACATTCATTTAGCAGTGATACGATATTTATATTAATTTAAATTTATGAAATGATATTAACGCAAAATTGAAAATATGAAAAATAATAGCCGCCTCTATTTTCTATCAGTGATCATTCCAATGGTTATTTCCTGTAACGATTCCAAAACCAATACTGAAACCAAAACCGATAGTACAACACTGGAAATAAAAGATTCCAGTGATAAAAGTTCAACCCCGCAGGAGACCAAAAGAACAGCGATACATACAATCCGAAGCCAATTGCAACAGATACGATCTATAAGCACAATGATAGTATCCCAAAAAATAGCTAAAGTCCGGCTCGTATCAATCCTCATAGAGTGGTTTCCAACTTCACTCGCCGGTTCCATACAACAAAGGCTTCATCGTTGGCCTTGCAGGCCCGGCGAAGCCTTTGTTGTTAGCAGCAGTAATTTACCTTTTTAACATCTGAAATGCAGCTTCCATGCTTGGAACCATAGCTAATGTGTCAATACCTCTATGTTGTAAATATGAGCGCTTATCCTCTTTAACTACCCAAATTAATTTAGGATGAGTTACAACAAAGGATTTGAACATTGAATCAAGCGATGGATCAACCATATAGAATTGTCGCATATCAAATATGGCAGGATTTTGGATTGGAACGGTTTTAAAAAAATCTATTACAAATTCTTTGTCTTCTTTCCACAAGCCGTTATAAAATCTTGCGACAAAAGGATTGGTACTTTTTAGCCTGAGTGGCTTAGAGTAACTATAGGAGATTTCAACATCTTCTATAGAGGATTCCAAACCTAAAAATTTACTGTTAAGTAATTTGAAGATTGCATCGTTGAATAATCTAAGTTCAGCCCCTCCCCGGCTATAGGTTTCAAAATTATTTTTCTTCCCATCGAAAGATAATTTTACTACCATCAAATCAGCATCATTAGGGATTGCCAAAGTGTCGTATGGAATATGCAGTAGATCGCTTGTGTCCTGCAGTTCAAAAAAATCATAGACGTCCTTATTTGTAAACCTAACACTGTCCATCGATTTTATTGCCTTAGTATGGAAGTCTAGCACTTTAATGGTCAAGTACCCAATTTCATTCTGCTTAAAGATTTTTATCTCTAGTGGTTCAAAATACCTAGCTCCGTAGTAACCCACTTCAATGGATAACTGGTCAGGTGTTTTATTAAAATATTTGCAACCCGAAAGGAATAAAAACACTGTTATAAATCGAATATTTTTCATATTATGGCGGCCAACTCTTATAAAAGTATCCGCATAGCCCCCAAAAAAAAGCCTCAAATCAAATAATCTTTTGGGGCTGTGCGGTATACTTTTGGGTTGACCGACGTCACAGACCCCTTTAGGTGTAAAGTATGCC
>JBDSAA010000060.1:0-46576 GCA_039922375.1 Ferruginibacter sp. | reverse complement strand
ATTGAAATATACCAACACGGTTTCCAGGTCATTTACATCATGCGTACCACTTAGCGTAAATTGAATATTGTTGACCACCACCGGTTCGGTAGCTACCGACATCTGTGCTATGTAAATAATATTATTGCTGGTGCCCTGGTTAATATCGGCTGCCGGCACTGGTGACGAGGTAAGGGTAATATCTGCTGCCTGAATAGTTTGAATTCCTGCTGCATCGGTTTGGTTATTGACTACAGTTGGTGCGACAGTAAACCCAAAAACAACAGGGTTTGTTGCGCCATTTACCTTGATGGTATTGTTATCAGTTGCCCCGCTGTTTACATCGGCTAATATGATAAAATAACCTGTGCTGCCGGCAGCCATGGCCCTGTTAATAGCAATACTGTAACTATGTGGTGCGGCAAAAGTTGCGACCGCCGAACCCAGGAAACTGCTGCCTGCAAAAACAGGTGACGTTGCATTAAAATAAACCAATACATTGGCCAGGTCATTTGCATCGTGCGTGCCATCTAGTGTAAATTGAATATTGTTAACGGTTACAGCTGTGGTAGTAACCGACATTTGGGCTATGTAAACAATGTTATTGTTGGTACCCTGGTTAATGTTGGCTGCTGCTACGGCGGGCGTGGTAAGTGTAACATCAGCATACAACTTATTGTTTAAACTGGTGATCAGTGTAAAACATAATAAAAAAGCCGTTAGCTTCTGAAAGGGAATATTTCGTTTATTGAAAACGGATTGCACTTTTTTTGATTGCTCTAAACTAAAAAAGCTTGTTATTAAAGAGTTGAATTGTTTCATAAAAAGGGGGTTAAAAATTGACTTAATAAATTTGATTGTGAGTTATAATAAAGTAGACTTATGCTGTTAGTTGGAATATTTTGATACAATATTTATTGGGTATTACACGCATTAAAACAGCGGGAATATTCCGTACGAGGATCTGTGGGCCATTGTGCCCTTAAATTATAAAGATCAGTGAATGGGGTTAACTGAAACATAAGCCGGGTTAATCGTTTCATAATGGGCATTTTTTAATTACCCTCATTTAATCCTGTAAAAGTGGAAAAATTAATTGTGAAATGCAATACCCTAAAGTGATTATATAATTAAGTATTTTCATGGGATCAAGGGTGTGCTCATCACGGTTGGAGTTGTACCTGGTATGTGCTAATTTCCGGGGCAGCCCCCATCAGGCGCAACGGTTCCAGCGCTGCGTCTATCTTTTACTGCAGTCGGTAGAAGGTTTTTCTTACGTGGCTGCGTTAAGGTAATTGTTTTAAGAGTAGCGGATGGAAGCCTTCACCTGTTGCTGGAAATTAATACGAGCCATTAATAGTAACACGGAGACAAGGGTAGGAGTCCTGACGGATAGCGAATAATAAAACGTAATAAAAGCTGCCCAAATGAGATACTGTAAAAGAGTGCGACGCCACTGCTGTTTAATTGAAAAACAACTGTTTGTAACAAAAAATAAATGAAGCCATCATAAAGTTTGACAGATACTTGTGATGCTGGATGGTTAAAAAAAATGATCCCCTCCCGGGAACGGGAGGGGATATCTTTAACCCTTAAAACAACCAACATGAATAATGTTGATAAATTATACAACATTAAATACGGTGTTTGGTTGCCCAAGGGTTGCTTTAAAAACAAAAAATTAAGTTAAATGGCAATGGTGAATTGTCAATGGTCCGGCGTTCACCTCTCACCATTCACGCCTTAAGTAAGAGCTATATCAATCACCTGCTGCATGGTTTTTACATAATGAAACTTAGTTCCCTTGATAAACAGCGGGTTAATTTCAATAACGTCTTTTTCATTTTGCCAGCACATGATAATTTCCTTCAGGCCGGCCCGCTTGGCTGCCAACACTTTTTCTTTAATACCTCCCACAGGTAATACCTGTCCCCGCAGGGTAATTTCCCCGGTCATGGCGAGGTAGGGTTTAATTTTTCTACCCGTAAATGCACTTGCCAGCGCTGTCATCATCGTGATGCCTGCACTGGGGCCATCTTTAGGTGTCGCACCTTCGGGCACATGAATATGAATATTTTTCTTGTTAAACATTTCCAGATCAATGTCTAGTTTTTTGGCATTTACCTGCAACCATGTATAAGCTGTGGTCGCACTCTCCTTCATTACATTGCCCAGGTTACCAGTCATTTTCAACTCGCCTTTACCTTCACTCAAACTGATCTCTATAAAAAGAATATCACCGCCCACATAAGTCCATGCAAGCCCTACAGCTACACCGGCCATATTGGATATTTTGTACATCTCGTTGCTAAACCTTGGCCTGCCTAATATCTTTTCGACATCCACCTGCGTAAGGGTGGGTTTCAGTTTGTCTCTGGTGGCAAATTGTTTGGCAAGGTTGCGCATGATGCCTGCCAGTTGGCGGTCAAGATCACGTACCCCGCTTTCACGTGTATAATCTTCAATAATTTTTTCAAGCACTCTATCGCTCACCTTCACCGTTACGTCTTTCAAGCCATGTGCTTCCTGCTGCTTTGGTAATAAATGCCGCTTTGCTATTTCAATTTTTTCTTCTACTGCGTATCCGCTAAGATCAATAATTTCTAACCGGTCTCTCAAAGCTGGTTGAATATTATTGATATTATTGGCTGTGGCAATAAACAGTACTTTGCTTAGGTCATATTCGAGTTCCAGGTAATTGTCATAGAAGGTATTGTTTTGTTCCGGGTCAAGTACTTCCAGCAAAGCGGATGACGGGTCACCACGTTGGTCATTCCCTACCTTATCAATTTCATCCAGTATCATTACCGGGTTGCTGCTCTTGATCTTGCGGATGGATTGGATGATCCTGCCAGGCATGGCACCGATATATGTTTTTCGGTGCCCCCGTATTTCACTTTCATCATGCAGGCCGCCAAGACTTACCCGTACATATTTGCGGGCAATGGCATGGGCAATGCTTTTGCCCAGGCTTGTTTTACCAATCCCGGGAGGGCCAACAAAACAAAGGATGGGGCTTTTCATATCACCCTTCAATTTAAGTACGGCCAGGTATTCAAGGATGCGTTCCTTAATCTTGTGCATGCCATAATGGTCATTATCCAGTATCTTCTTTGCTTTCTTTAGATCGTAGCTATCAGGAGTATAATCTTCCCAAGGCAAGTCAAGCATCAGGTCAAGGTGATTATACACAATGGAATAATCCGGTGTGCTGGGGTGCATTCTTTCCAATTTCTCTGCTCCTTTATGAAACATTTCCATCGCAGCTTTGGGCCATTTTTTGCCCTCTGCTTTTTTAAGCATTTCCTTTACTTCCGCCACATTATCGCCGCCCAGTTCTTCTTTGATGGCTTTCATTTGTTGCTGCAAAAAGTATTCTCTTTGCTGCTTATCCAGTTCAGCCCTTGTCTTATTGGTTACTTTGTTTTTAAGCTCGGTGTATTGCAATTCGGTCTGCATCAGGTTCATTAATAGTTCGGCCCTTGCCTTAATATTATTGATCACCAGCAGCCGCTGCTTGTCTTTGATATCGCTGTTTAAATTGCTGCTTACAAAATGGATAAGGAATGCAGGGTTCTCAATATTTTTTAAAATAATGGCAGCCTCACTGGGAAGATTAGGCGAAATTTGAACTATCTGCCCGGCAAGATCTTTTATGCTGCCAACCATGGCATTAAAATCATTGTCATCTTTTAAAACTTCCTCCTCCAATATCTGGATCTTTGCTTTAAAATAAGGGTCTTCGGCTGTCACTTCATCTATTTTAAAACGCCGCTTTCCTTGTATGATAATGGTAGTGCCACCGTCCGGCATTTTAATCAGCTTCGCAATTTTGGCTACTGTACCAATTTCTTCAAGATCGCTTACAGTAGGTTCTTCTACTGTACTGTCTTTTTGCGCTATCACGCCTATCAATTTGTCAGCTTTATAGGCATCGCTTACGGCCTTTATGCTTTTGTCCCTGCCTACTGTGATCGGTAATACTACGCCTGGAAACAGTACTGTATTTCTTAAAGGTAAAAGAGGTAACTCAGTGGGAATGGGCTGTGAGTCGTTGTCTTCACTATCGTCTTCGTTCAATGGAATGATGGGCATGAATTCCATTTCATCTTCTTGTCCCTGGGAATAAAAGCTACTCTTCATAATTTTTCTATGTAAGTCAAAATGACAAAACGCTGGTATGGGGCGGTTTATTTTGTATGGATGTGTATATTGGCAACATTGGTGCCGAAAGGGTATTGTCACGCAGCCCCGGCAGAGGTTCCTGTTCCAAATGACTCTCCCGCATCTTTAATTCGGGAGAGTACTCCTATACAAGAAATGTTTTTGGTGCGGGCAGCAAAGCAACCCGCATCATTGTTGCATCGCCCTCGTGTAATACATACCATTGATGAACTTTAATTACGTTACAGGGTCTGTAAACTGATGCACTTCCCTAGTGCCCAATTGATTTAGTTAGACAACTTGTTTTGTCACGAATGCACGAATGAATACGCGAACGAAGTTAATGTGTGTTTCAAATTTATTCGTGCATTTGTGGCATTTTACTCCGGACGAAACGTAATCAACCACCAAACATATGCAACTTACAGCTTATTTTTGCAGGCTATGTACATCAAATGCAGTGATAATGAACTGGGAATATTTAAGAAAATTTCGGACGCTGCCGAAGCCCTACAGGTGCCTTGTTATTTAATCGGCGGTTTTGTGCGGGATAAAATTATTGGCCGGGCCACTAAGGATATGGATATTGTTTGCATAGGAGATGGGATTTCACTTGCTGAAGCTGTGGCGCAGAGATTTCATCCGCAACCCGCTGTTAGTTTCTTTAAAAATTTTGGAACTGCCCAAATAAAAGTGGCGGCTTTGGATATCGAATTTGTTGGAGCCCGCAAAGAAAGTTATTCGTATGATAGCCGCAAGCCTGCTGTAGAACCTGGTACATTGGAAGATGATCAAAAGAGAAGGGACTTTACCATCAACGCCCTAGCAATAAACCTGAATAATGAAAGCTACGGTGAGCTGGTGGATCCATTCAATGGCATTAGTGACATTGAGAATAAAATATTGAGAACACCGCTTGATCCATTAATAACATTCAGTGATGACCCTTTGCGGATGATGAGGGCGATCCGTTTTGCTACGCAGTTGGATTATACCATTGAAGAAAAAACCTTTAATGCCATTGCGCAGATGGCCAGCCGTATCAGTATTGTGAGCGGTGAGCGGATAGCGGATGAACTGAACAAAATACTGCTTTGCAAAAAGCCCTCTATTGGATTCGATTTGTTGTATAAAAGTGGCTTGCTAAAAATTATTTTCCCACAGATGGTTGGCCTGGCTGGTGCCGAATATATTGACGGTATGGGCCACAAAGATAATTTCTATCATACGTTGCAGGTAGTGGATAATATCAGCAAACACACCGATGATATTTGGCTGCGATGGGCAGCAGTATTGCACGACATTGCAAAACCTGTTACAAAAAAATTTGAAGAGGGTCACGGCTGGACTTTCCACGGTCATGAAGTGGTGGGAGGAAGGATGGTGCCGAAGATTTTTGCCAAACTAAAACTGCCGCAGAATGAAAAAATGAAATTTGTAAAAAAGATGGTCGAACTGCACCTGCGCCCCATCAGTCTTACCAAAGAAAGCATTACTGATTCCGCCATCCGGCGATTACTATTTGATGCGGGGGAGGATTTTGATGCGCTTATGATGCTTTGTAATGCGGATATCACTTCTAAAAACAAACAAAAGGTAAAGCGTTACCTGGAAAATTTTGAAATGGTAAAGAAACGCTGTGCAGAAGTGGAAGCAAGTGACCAGTTACGCAATTGGCAGCCACCCATAACAGGCGAAATGATCATGGAAAGATTTAACCTTCCGCCGGGCCGTATAATTGGTGACCTGAAAAATGCTATAAGAGAAGCTATTCTCGATGGGCAGATACCTAACAACTACGATGCTGCGCTAAGTTTTATGTTAAAAAAAGCAAGTGAACTGGGACTGCATTGACATTTAATTATTGTTGTAGCACCGCAGGTTTTCTTACAGATAAATAAGGTAATCAGCACATTACAATTTATCATTTCTTATTACTAATTTCGCTGTATGGCAATTTTACGTTTCAGGGTTTATTGGGAAGATGATGAAAGCATCTACAGGGATGTGGTTATAAAGCACACTCAAAATTTTGCGGATCTTCATACTTGTATTTTAAAAAGCTATGAGTTTGACAGCAAGCACAAGGCTACTTTTTACCGGAGTAATGATAATTGGTTAAGAGGCAGGGAAATTTCGCTGGAGAAATATGAGGATAAAACCTACAAGGTAGATCCTCTCATTATGGCGAACGTTACCATGGGTTCAGAAATAAAGGATCCAAATCAAAAATTTATTTACGTCTATGATTTTAATAAATTCTGGACATTCATGGTGGAGCTTATCAACGTAGATAAGGAGGAAAATAAAAAGATCACCTATCCATCGTGTATACGCACAGAAGGAATAGCCCCATCACAGTATGGCACCAAAGGATTGGTAGATAGCCGCCTGGCAGAAGTAGAAGAAAAATATGATTTGAATGCAGCAGCAATGCTGGAGGGTTTTAGTGAAGAAGATGAGGATGGCAATACCACGGAGAGTGAAGAGGATAATGCAGGGGAAGAAACTGCGGAAGAGTTTTAATTTTGAATTAGGAATTAAGGATTAAGAATAAGATTAGGATTAGTAGTTTGATTGGTAGCTTAACAGCCAATTGCCACTTCAATAGTTATCCGATATATATATTTAGTTTGTTTTAAGCTCTTTACAAGCTCTGGCAAATCATCATGAAGAAGACCTGTATCATCATATTGGGGCCAACGGCTGTTGGTAAAACGGCAGTGGCCCTTGAATTAGCACAGCATTTTTCAACTCAAATAATTTCTGCGGATAGCCGCCAGTGTTTTAAGGAATTAAATATCGGGGTTGCCAAACCTTCTCATAAGGAATTACAAACCATTCACCATTACTTTATTAATTCGCATTCCATTCATGCAACGGTGAATGCGGGTGTATTTGAAAAATATGCACTTGAAAAAGCAGCGCAAATTTTTTCCGGTAATAATGTAGCGATAATGGTTGGCGGTACGGGGTTGTATATAAAAACGTTCTTTAGTGGCATTGATGAAGTGCCGGTTATTTTGCCAGGCATAAGAAAAGAAATACTTCAGCACTACGAGACACAGGGCTTGTACTGGCTGCAGGAGGAGGTGAAAAGCAATGATCCTGTATATTATGCAATAGGAGAGACTCAAAATCCGCACAGGTTAATGAGGGCGCTGGAAGTAAAGTTGTCAACTGGTACATCCATCACTGAATTTCATACACAAAAAAAGGTGCAAAGAGACTTTGATATTATTAAGATCGGCCTGCAGTTACCCAGAGAAGAATTGTATGAAAGAGTTAATACAAGAGTGGATGATATGATGAAGATGGGTTTGATGGATGAGGCGGAATCACTTATGCCTTATAAACACCTGAATGCTTTACAAACAGTAGGATACAAAGAATTATTTGAACACCTGGATGGACATATTTCGTCAGCAAATGCAATAGAATCTATAAAAATAAACACCCGCCATTATGCCAAACGGCAGATGACCTGGTTTAAAAAAGATACCGAAGTAAAATGGTGCACACCTGATACAAACCAGGTGATGGAAGCATTAAAAAATGCCGGAGTAAATCCGGCATAAATATATCAATAAAAAGAGCCCAGCCCTTAAAATTTAAATCCGATGCTCGCAATAATATTGCCACGCTGATCATTAATGCTAGCAAACGTATTATCCCTGTCTTCGAGCCTATAAGGAAAGTTAACATCTTTCATGATAGAGTGTACATATGTCAAGTCAATAAAAAATCCTTTGTGCCGATAACCTAATCCACCACTGAGGAGCATCTTGTTTGCCTTTAATTCTTTATCCCTATAAGGATTGGTATAATAGGCAAAGCCAAGCCTTGTCATGATGGTATTGAATTTAAGTTCGCCACCCAACCGGAAATTAAAATTGCCTTTGTATTGATCTTTAATCACACTATTCAAAGATTTGTAATAAGATTTTTCATCCTCTGTTGGCGTTTCATTGGCACTGTAAAAACTAGAACTTTTATGGTTAACGTATTCAATATCCGCAGTTAAAAAGCCCTTTTGTTTTTTTACATTTTCAATTTCACGAAGCACATAGCTGCCGCTTATCATTACTTTCCAGGGAGTGAGCATACTGTATTTACTTTCACCCGGCTGGTCATTGGTAAAAGTAGTAGAGGAGACATTTCTAAGGCCTTCGTAGTTTTCTGTATTGGCATTTAATAAAGTAGTTCGTGTATCTTTTAGCGTAACCATGTAAGTAGGTGTATGTACGGCTAAACCTAATCTTACACGGTCAATAGGTTTGAAGATCAACCCCAGCTTTATGTTAACCCCCGCCCCTGTGGTACTGAAATCATCGGTATAGGTAAAAGACTGGAAGCCATTAAAGCTATTGGTAGATGTATCGCTTTCCGTAAACACCGTTTTACTGTCATAATGCACGATGGGAATACCCAGGGTAGCTCCAAACAAGAATTTATCGTTTTTATTAAGCGCATAGCCCAATGCAAATTCATACTGGCCACCTTTTGTGTCAACTGTATTTTTCTGTCTTAAGGCCTGGCCAAGATCAAGGATATTTTCTGCCAGACTTCTTACCTGCACATTTCCGTTTACCCTAAAAGTATCTACCAGGTAAGTATATAATGCGGGTGCTGAACCATACGCAAACTGAGGGTTGTTTAATGCACCATCAAGTGTTTGGCCGCTTTTGGCTACCTGTTCTACCCATTGCTCGCTGTAGGAGCTATAGTTGTTTAAGCCGTTGTATTGAATACTGTTATTATAATTTGCCGTTTGGGTAACGGCTAAGCTTATGGCCTGGCTCGTGGTGGAATTGTACCGGTTAGGAGTGCCATACACAAAACCAATTGTTCCCAATTGGAATCCATTTTTCTTATTTTTAAGCTGGCTATTTCTGAAATTGGCTTTGTTGTTATTCATAAAAAAGCCAGGTGTGAAAACAAACTCGCCGGTTTTATAATTTCCTAATCCGGCCGGGTTTACATAGATAGCATTGATATCGCCGCCAAGTGAACCCATAGCGCCCCCGATGGCAAGGTTGCGGGCAGTTCCGTTTTGTGGGAAAAATGAATACCGCAAAACATCTTCGGGTATTTGAGCATAAGTAAAGCAGCTTATTAAAATAGCGGGTAAGAGTAAAGTTTTTTTCATGACAATAGTATTTAAGGGTAACGATCAGATGTACCATCCGTCACCAATAATGAATTAGTAATAACCTGTTTAATCAATTAATTACCACTGCTTCTTGGTGGCCTTGATACTCCCCCTGATCCGGATGAACTGCTTCCGGAGGAAGAACTGCTACTGCTACTGGTATTGGTGCTGGCGGGAGTATAACTCCGACTATTGTTGGAAGAATTGCTATTAGAAGAATTGTTGTTACTGTTGCTACTACTATTGTCTGGGGTTAAAATCTGCCTGATCACATTTCCTACAGCACTTCCGTTGCTATTATTGTTATTGTAAGACCTGGATGGCCTTGTTGGTTTGACACTACCTGTTTTTGTGTTAGGAGACGGCAGATTTGCGTTGTTATAACTTGTATTATACTGGCCCAAATTAGCTGTTCTTGGAGTTGTATTTTTTGGATTGGATGGAGCAACAAATAGGGGACTGAAAACCGGGTAAGGCCAATAGTAAGGGTTGTAATAATATCCGTAATTGAAACCATAGTTATAAGGACTGTAGCGGTAATCATTATCAAAAGTCCTCCACCGGCGATCATATATACCCCGCCGAATAGTCCTGTCCTTGTTATCGTAATATTTTACGTTGTCCCTTTGCACTTCTTTTCGTTCATCTCTTCTTTCTTCTTTTACTTCTGCTCTGGCCTCTCCATAGGTGCGGACAGGAGAATAATAAACATCATCCGGGGTTTGCCCGGATCGGTACATCGTGGTGCAACTGCTAAAAGCCGCTGCGGAAATAGCGAGGAGTAAAAGTTTTGTGTTCATGATAATTTGTTTAAAATTATTATAAGATGAAGTTACTACTTTTGTGCCGTTTAAGGCAACAATTTAACAGTCCAAAATCTTTGCCACGGTTAAGCCGGATTTAAATTTTGCTGTTAAATTGCTGCTAAAAGCGGCCTCAAGAAATCGCTGCAGGTGATTGACTATCAACTGCTGGCAACACCAGTGAAAACAGCGTGGGCCTTCAATGTTGGCAGCGTCATTATTAGATTGTAAATTTTTAACTTAATTAATAAACATAAAAATAGGCCTCTGAAGGGTACCCGTATGAGTAAAGAGATTACAAGCATGAAGGAAGATTATTCTCAATGGTATAATGACCTGGTTATAAAAGCAGGCCTGGCGGATTATAGTGCCGTTCGTGGCTGTATGGTGATTAAGCCTTACGGGTATGCGCTGTGGGAAAACATGCAGCAGCAATTGGATAAAATGTTTAAAGAAACAGGCCACCAGAACGCTTACTTTCCGTTGTTTGTTCCTAAAAGCCTTTTTGAAGCGGAGGAAAAAAATGCGGAAGGTTTTGCAAAGGAATGTGCTATTGTTACCCATTACCGTTTAAAAGCAGACCCTGATAATAAAGGGAAATTAATAGTGGACCCTGAAGCCAAACTGGAAGAAGAGTTAGTAGTGCGGCCTACCAGCGAGGCGATTATCTGGAGCACTTACAAAGGATGGATACAGTCTTACCGCGACCTTCCATTATTGATCAATCAATGGGCTAATGTGGTAAGGTGGGAAATGAGGACAAGGCTATTTTTAAGAACCACTGAATTCTTGTGGCAGGAAGGGCATACAGCGCATGCCACCGAGCAGGAAGCAATTGATGAAACAGTTCAAATGCTGAATGTGTACGCTGCATTTGCTGAGACCTATATGGCCATGCCCGTAATTAAAGGTGTGAAGACTGCCAATGAGCGTTTTGCGGGAGCGTTGGATACTTATTGTATAGAAGCTTTGATGCAGGACGGCAAGGCATTGCAGGCTGGCACGTCTCATTTTCTGGGTCAAAATTTTGCCAAAGCTTTTGACGTGAAATTTTCTGACAAGCAAAATAAACTGGATTATGTATGGGCTACCAGTTGGGGAGTCAGCACCCGCCTGATTGGCGCATTGGTAATGGCCCACAGTGACGACCACGGCTTGGTATTGCCTCCCAAATTAGCGCCTATCCAGGTAGTGATTGTTCCTATATTTAAAGGCGATGAACAAAAACAACTAATCGATGAAAAAGTAATTGAATTGATGAAGCAGTTAAAGGCGGCCGGAATTTCGGTTAAATATGACGACAATGATAATAACCGCCCCGGATGGAAATTTGCGGAATATGAAATGAAAGGGATACCTGTGCGCATAGCTATCGGCGCAAGGGACCTTGCGAACAATGTGGTAGAAGTTGCCAGGAGGGATACAAAAGAAAAAATGAGTTTCAGCATTGACGGATTGAGTGAGCGTATCATAGCACTATTGGAAGAAATTCAAAATGCCATTTATAATAAAGCAAAAGTTTTCAGAGATGAGCGGATTACTAAGGCGAACAACTGGGATGAATTTGTAAAATTATTAGACGAAAATCCAGGCTTTATTTCCGCCCATTGGGATGGTACAGGTGAAACTGAAGATAAAATAAAAGACCTTACCAAGGCCACTATCCGCTGTATTCCTTTGGGCAATGCACAGGAAGAAGGGAAGTGTATTTTAACGGGCAATACAAGTACGCAGAGAGTATTGTTTGCGAGGGCATATTAAGAATGTTTGATGTCTGATTTTTTGATGTCTGATTTATTTGGGGATTGGTGTTCGAATGAGTCCGCAATCACTTGAGTTCCACAGAAGAAATATTAATTGCTTTTTGTTGTCAAGTAATGTAAAAGTCACAAAAAGATTTCCAGCTACGTCAACTGAATTTATAAATTACTGGTAATTTGATAGAAATCAGACATCAAAAAATCATACATCAGACATAACAAAATGGGTTTGATACATTGGCTCGAAACACATCAGCTGCCATGCCCGGTAAAGTATTTTTTTCATATTGATTGCCCGGGTTGTGGCTTACAAAGGAGTTTTACGGAACTGCTGAAGGGAAACCTCGTGAGTAGTTTGACGCTACATCCTGTTACCATCCCCTTGTTGTTTTTTGTCTTATTTTCCGCACTGCACCTGAACTATAAATTTAAAAAAGGAAACTCAATTGTCATTTATAGTTATATATTTATCGCATCGATCGTATTTGTCAATTACATTTATAAAATGATTACCAACATTAACTAAAAAACCATGGACCAAAAAGATTTACTAAGTTCTGTGCCCAATCAACATATTCAGCAAAACCTTCCAAATGCTACTACCGTGCTGGTGTTAGGCATCATATCTATTGTAGGTTCTTTTTGCTATGGAATTGTGGGTTTGATATGCGGCATCATTGGTTTGGTGCTGGCTAACAAGGATCGAAAATTATATAATGAAACGCCGGAGTTATATTCATCATCAAGTTTTGGCACATCAAATGCCGGCAGAACCTGTGCTATCATCGGGATCATTTTATCTACCCTTATTATGGTCGTTTTTATTATTTGGATCGTTATAATTGGAACTGCTTTTTCTACACAGGCATTCAAGTAAATTTCATTGCTTCCATTATTCTTTTGTAGCGAGGTAATTATAATCTTCCATTATTTTTTCTAAAAAATCCATTGCATACATATCGGTAGGAACTTTTAGCACGTCCTGCACTTTTACGGCAATACGGTTACACATATCGTAGGTGTTAGTCTTTTTTGCCTGGGTGAGTACATTTTTAATGGTATTGATGTCACGGTCGCTGAGGCGCATCACTTCCGGAAATTTTACTTTGTAATCTGTTTGCGGTACATGCATGAAGATGGTGTCGTGAACGGATAGTTTTGACGCTGTTTCCACCACCACCGTACCCGCTACAATATCGCCCAGGCGCTGGCTTTTAGAGGAAACAGAAATGATTATTATAGAAGTTATGCCGCCCAGGATTAGGCATAAAATACCCCAGATGCCGTTGCCCCAAAATAAAAAAAATATAATAAAAGCCCATTCATAAAAGCGCATAAACCAGCGCAATGCGTATTGGCCCAATGTAGGTTCCCCGCCATCGAGGCTCACTACTTTTATTTTAAATATTCTCTTCCCAATGGTTTGCCCATTCATCCACAATTCTGAGAACATGGTATAAAACAGCATGGGTATTACAAGGATGAGGAGCACAAAACCGTAGCTACCTTCACCTACCCGGAAACCGCCATATAGAAGGTATAACATGCTGAGCATATACATTACCAGTAGGATGAAATCGATGAGGTAGGCCAGGAAGCGCTTATGAAATGCTGCAATTTCAAACTCTATATCAATGTTGAAAGGAGTAGATATTTGAATTTCGGGCATGGTACAAAGTAGGTTTATGATTACAAATGTAATTTTTTCATGGCTCATAGCTTATTTTATACTTCGAAAGGGATAACCCGTGAGTTGCGATTTGTTTTAATATTTAAAATACGCACAGCTTTGATACTGTTGCTAAAACACCAGGTGCACTTCAAACCTTAGCAGACAAATCCTGGGTAGTATATCAACCTTATTACCTTATTTGGCGTTCGTAAATAATAAGGTAATAAGGTTGTTCGTTCGTGTAATTGTTTCTACCAGGGGTTGTACAAATTCACTGTTTTACTCCTTGCGAAGTATAATAATCAGGTTATTGCCGTACGCATAACAGGTATGAAACTCAATTTCCCGGACATTCATTTTGTATCCGTCATTGCTGGTGTATAACGTAAGCAAGCTGCCCACTGGTATGTGGTACAAGGGAGTGACACAATGATGGTGCCATGAAAAACTACTGCTGGTTAACAAATAAAAACCGTGAAATTTTTTAATAACATAAAATTTATGAGTATAGTTTTTTCAAAATGTGCAATCGGATTTTATAACGCGGAAATTTACTATTTTTAACAAATGCGTGAAGGAATGTTCATTAAAAAGAATGTTGATAAATGGAATGACTATCAGCATAATCCAACCAACGACCCCGATGAAACAGCGGAACGTTTTATTACTTTGGTTGATGACCTTTCTTATGCCAAAACATTTTATCCAAGAAGCAAAGTTACCCGCTGGATCAACGGCATAGCCTCCGACGTTTACCTGAATATTTATAAAAACAAAAAGGAAAAGTACACACGGGTTTTTATATTCTGGAAATATGAGTTACCATTATTATTTAAAAAATACCACCGTTTATTGTTGTTTACATTTTTATTGTTTTCTTTATTTGTGAGCATTGGCGTATTTAGCTCCATTAAAGACGAGTCGTTTATAAGAGGCGTACTTGGCGATCAATATGTAGACATGACGGAAGAGAATATTTCGAAAGGCGACCCCTTTGGTGTGTACAAAAGTGAAAATCCTTTTACCATGTTTGTGCGGATAGCTATGAACAATACTTTTGTGTCGTTGTTGATGGTGATGGGTGGAATACTTGCGGGCATAGGTACCATTTATGCGATGTGGCAAAACGGATTGATGCTGGGTTGCTTTCAATACATGTTCTTTGCCAAAGGATTAGGATTTCAATCAATTTTAGTTGTCTGGGTGCATGGCACTTTGGAAATACTGGCGTTGGTAATTGCTGCAACGGCAGGCCTGGTTATTACGCAGGGTATTCTTTTTCCAGGCACTTATTCCCGGTTGATATCTTTTAAAAGAGGAATAAAAGATGCGCTTAAAATAATGATCGTTTTGGTGCCTGTTTTCATCCTCGCTTCTTTTTTTGAAAGTTATGTTACTCATTTAATGGGTAACACATTTGATAAAGAAACCAACGAGGGGCTTCCTGTGTGGGCAGGCAGTTTAATACTTGTTTGCTCACTTTCGTTTATAGTATGGTATTTTGTAATTTATCCAATCAGCTTACACAAAAGAGGTTTCCACATTCAAAAAGATGGTTTTCTGAAGATACCTTCCATTTCAATATGAGTTTTTACAGATCGATCATATTACTGGCGCTGACCTTGGTTTGTACATATTGTTCTGTGGCACAGGACAATAGTTATGTTTATAAGGATACCGCTCTTCTTTATGCCGATTCGGTAGAAGCAGCAGTAAAAGCAGCCGAAGAATCATCAATGGAGGAAGATGAGGATGAAGAAGTGTATGAAGTGGATACGAGCTTGCACAATAATCAATTGTCGGTTGAATTGGATTCTATTGTAAAATTAAAAGAATCCAAGCCGTTTGCCTATGCTAAGAATTTGGACTCACTATTATATGCGTACCAAAAAACGATGAAGCAAAAAAGAGTGCCGGAGAAAAATGAATTGTCGTGGCTGGAGCGCTTTTTTTTATCTCCCATTACTAAATACTTTTTTTGGGGACTGGCAGCATTTTTCGTTTCTTTTATTCTCTATAAATTGTTTTTCACACAGGGGTTTTTTCAGCTGTCGTATGCCAAATTAAGCAATGCCGTATTAACGGATGAAAAAGATGAATTGCCAAATAATGCGGACTATGAAAAACTGATAGCCAGGGCAGCTGGTAACAGCAATTACCGGATGGCAGTTCGGTACCATTACCTGCAATCCCTTCAAAAACTTTCATTAAAAGGTGCTATAAAGTTGACTGCTGACAAAACCAACTATGAATATTTAAATGAATTATCCGGTAAATCATATAAGAAAGCATTTGCCTCTTTAACGCTTCATTACGAATACGTATGGTATGGCGAATTTCAGATTGACAAAGATTTGTATAATACTATTCAAAATAAATTCAGGCAGTTCAATAGTGAAGTATAGGAATGAGCAGAAAAATTATATATGGTATTTTGGTTGTATTGATGACAGTTTTTTCAGTGTCTTGCTCGGACCGTGAAAAGCTGCCGCCACTACAGGAAACATATGCTCAAAAAGATAAGAATCCTTTTGGTGCTTATGTCGTACACCATCAATTGAAGCAGTTTTATTACCACAATACTATCCGTAGTATGAAGGTGAAGTTTGAGAGTACATGGAATGATATTTCTGATACGAACTCGCTTTATATTAACATCAGTAAAAATCTTTTTTTATCAAAGGACGGCTTGAAAAGTATGCTGGCGTATGTTTCCAGCGGCAACCATCTTTTTATATCCAGCGAAAATATCGATAAGCGTTTGTTAGACACACTGGGCTGTAAAGTGATCCGTGCCATGTACAATGATTTCATTCCTGAAATGATATACACCTCCGTTAAATTGTCTCCGGGCATTTTCGGCGATTCTTCGGCTTACCAATATTTTTATCTTCCTTTTTACAGCCATTTTACCAAAATAGATAAATCCAGTTCAAAGGTGTTGGGCCATAATAAAGCCGGCTCCAATTTCATTGTTGTTTTTTACGGCAGAGGGCGTTTCTATTTGCATATTGAGCCGAGGGCGTTGAGCAATTATTTTTTATTGCAAAAAAATAATTACAATTATTTCAGGAACGTTTTTTCTTTTACCCCTGCTATTCCCGAACATGTTTATTGGGATGATTATTACAACAAAAGAAATTTCCCCGGCGACGAAGCAGGAAAAAAATCCGGGTTGGCAGTGCTGTTACAATACCCGGCGATGTCCTGGGCTTTTTGGTTGCTGGTAATGCTATTTGCGTTGTACATCTTTTTTGGAGGTAAACGCAGGCAGCGCATTATTGAAACCATTGCCCCCAATACCAATACAACACTTACTTTTACAGAAACGATCGGTCGGTTGTATCTTCAAAAAAAGGATAACCGTAATATTGCCGATAAACTCATTACTTACCTGCTGGAACATATCCGCAATCAATATTTTTTAAACACCAGCCATTTAAATGATGAGTTCATCACTACGCTAAGCCGAAAAAGCAATAACACCAAAGAAGGCACTGACAAATTATTTCAATTAATCCATACAATTCAGCAATCAACGGAAATAAGTGATCAGCAATTACTATCATTGAATCAACAGGTAGAAAACTTTTATAAAAATAAAATATAATGGAAGAAAGTATTTTTCAGCAACGCATTGATCTTTCCGGACTGAATCAAAGTATGGACAGCATACGCAGCGAAATAGGTAAGGTGATTATCGGGCAACATAAAATGCTCGACCTCTTAATGATCGGTTTGCTTTGCGATGGGCATATTTTGATAGAAGGTGTGCCGGGTGTTGCAAAAACCCTTACAGCAAAATTGATGGCAAAAGTTATTGATGTAGATTTTTCAAGGATACAATTTACGCCCGACCTAATGCCAAGCGATGTGGTAGGCACTTCTGTATTCAACCCCAGGGAAGGAGATTTCTATTTTAAACCAGGGCCTGTGTTCAGCAATATTATTTTGATTGATGAGATCAACCGGGCGCCTGCAAAGACACAAGCTGCACTATTTGAAGTGATGGAAGAAAGGCAGGTAACGGTTGACGGTACTACCCATGAAATGCGTTTTCCCTTTATCATTCTTGCCACGCAAAATCCTGTAGAGCAGGAAGGGACTTACCGGCTGCCTGAAGCCCAACTGGACCGTTTTATTTTTAAGATCGATGTACAGTATCCTACGCTGCAAGAAGAAATTGGGATATTGAATAATCAATATGGCCGTACACAGGCGCAATTAATTTATGAAGTGGACAAGGTAATATCTCCCATGGATATTAATAATTTCCGGACGGTTATTCAGTCGGTAATTATAGAACCAAGGCTGGTAGAATATATTGCGAAGATTGTAATTGAAACCCGCAACAATCCTGCCTTATACCTGGGTGCTTCACCCCGTGCATCGCTGGCCATCTTAAGAGCATCAAGGGCCAATGCCGCTATTAAAGGGCGTGACTTTGTAACCCCGGAGGATATCAGGGAAATGACGCATCCTGTCTTAAGGCATCGCATCATCCTTACCCCGGAAAAAGAAATGGAAGGCTTAACTGCTGACGACCTTATTGATAGTATTTTAAAAGCGATAGAAGTACCAAGATAGAAGTCCCCTTGATCCCCAAAGGTTGAAGTAAGAAAGGCCTTGAGAATGCCAGCATATTATATTATTTAAAAAGTTGGTTGCATTTAAGGAAACACTTTATGAATAATAAAAACGATCACGAATTAGCAAAAGCCAAAGTCCCCCTTGGAGGATTGAAAGGGCTTTATCTCACCAACCGGTTTTACCTGGCAGTGGGTAGTTGTATCGTATTATTTGTTGTTTCTTTTTTTATTTCTGCATTGTTCATTGTTCCCAAAACTGCATGGTATCTTTTAGTGGTTTTATTCCTGGTTGATTATACTTTTCTTTTTTTGCTGAGCAAGGCCCCGCATGCAAAAAGAATTACCGCGGAACGATTTAGTAACAGCGATGTAAACAAAGTTGTGTTGCAGGTAACCAATACCATGCGCTTTGAAGTGGAGATGGAAATAATTGATGAATTACCCGAACAGTTTCAACAACGTGACTGGATATTAAAACATCATTTTAAGGCAGGCGAAGAAAAAAAAATTGCCTACAGTTTGCGCCCTTCTGAAAGAGGAGAATATCATTTCGGGAACATTGTTTTGTATATAAGGTCCAGGTTAGGATTGGTAATGAGAAGGCATAATGTTGAGGCCGCGGTTGTCGTTCCTGTCTTTCCATCGTACATGCAATTGCGTAAGTACGAGTTGCTTTCCAACACCACCATCCAATCGGAACATGGCAACAAGCGAATGCGTAAAATTGGCCACAGCATGGAGTTTGAGCAAATAAAAGAATATGTAAGGGGAGATGATATCCGGAGTATTAACTGGAAAGCAACGGCACGCAAATCATCCCTGATGGTAAATAATTATACCGACGAAAAGAGCCAGCAGGTTTATTGCATTATTGATAAAGGGAGATTGATGAAAATGCCTTTCAATAATTTGAGCCTGCTCGATTATTCAATTAACAGTACACTGGTGTTGAGCAATGTTTGTTTGCAAAAACAAGATAAGGTAGGCCTTATTACTTTTGATAATAAAATGGGGGCCATGCTGGCTGCCGACCGTAAGCCGGTGCAGCAGGCCAACATGCTGCAACTTTTATACAACCAGGAAACGTCTTTTCTGGAAAGCGATTATGAAATGCTGTACATGCAGTTGCGCAATAGAATAAAGCAACGCAGCCTGTTGATTTTGTTCACTAATTTTGAATCGTTATCGGGGTTAAGGCGGCAATTGCATTTTTTACGTTCTATTGCAAAGCATCATCTGTTGATGGTAGTTTTTTTTGAAAATACAGAATTAAAAAAATTATCATCCATCGATGCTGGCAACTTAGAAGAAGTGTATATAAAAACAATTGCTGAAAAATTTGCGTACGAAAAACGGCTGATCGTGAAAGAACTTTCAAAGTATGGAATTCTGTCTATATTAACCGCTCCTGAAAACCTCACTGTTAATGCAATCAACAAATACATGGAGCTAAAGGCAAGGCAGGCTATCTAAGGTTGAAGGAAGGTTGAAGGTTGAGGGTTGAGGGTTTATCTGTGCCGTCAGTCAAATATATGTAAATCATTTAATCACAAAAATCATGGTTCAGACAAAAGATGGTTAATGTTTTTTTAACAACCACGAACCATCAACCTTAAACCATCAACCATCAACCTTAATAAGTGGCCAGAAAAGAAACATACCGGTTAAGATATACCAATAAATTAGTGGAGGCAGGGGAGGCCCCTGTAAAGAAAGAACGCAAAGAAAGAGTACCCATTGATCCTGTTATACAATTGCCTTATGCCGAAGGAAAAGTATTATTGATAGATAAGCCATTGCATTGGACCTCCTTTGATGTAGTAAGAAAAATGCGCAGCATTTTACAAATTAAAAAAATTGGGCATGCAGGTACGCTCGATCCATTGGCGACAGGGCTGTTGATTGTCTGCACAGGTAAGTTTACCAAAAAGATAAATGAGTACATGGCGCAGGAAAAAGAATACACCGGCCAGATCACTTTGGGCGCCACCACACCTACTTACGACCTGGAAAGCGAGCCGGCTGAAATAAAGGATTATTCAGACATTACAGAAGAAATGGTCCATGCCGCAACAACTCCATTCATCGGAGCTATCGAGCAGTTTCCACCGATATTTTCGGCGATTAAAAAAGATGGTGTGGCATTGTATGAATTGGCGAGGCGGGGAGTAGACGTAAAACTTGAGGCACGGAAAATCACCATCCATCAATTTGAAATAACAAGTATAGACCTGCCTGTAGTAGCGTTTAAAGTAGTTTGTTCCACCGGCACTTATATACGAAGCCTGGCAAATGATTTTGGTGCCGCATTGGGCTGTGGCGGATACTTAAGCGGCCTGCGAAGAACAAGAATAGGTGAGTTCAATGCAACTGATGCAATGACAATGGAGCAATTTGAAGACAGTATTCCCCCATCCCCTAAAGGGGAGTTATACGGAAAGCTCCTTTAAAAGCTGGAAGATATCTCAGAGATATTAGTCACGGAGGATTTACAAATGGTATTCAGCAAAAAAAGATGGTCTGATACAGCACATCCAGGATGTATATTGAAAGACTTCGGCTACAACTAAAAGTAAAGCCATTCACTATAAATACGAATGGCATGGTGCCTTCATTTTTTGCAGATTTAGTTTTAAATGTTTCAAGATGTTATGCAACAATTGCGGGCCTAAAAAGGATAGCTCAGTCCAATAGTGAAATTGAAATTTTCGTAACGCCATATACGATTTTTATAAGTGGGTGGCAGACCCGGAGCTATTTGAACCTCATCACCTTTTTTCAATAAATTATTAAAAGTAATGTCGGGTATTTGCCATCCGTTATTTTCTAAAATATCCGGCCTTTTCACTCTAAAGCCAAGATCGAAACGAATAAGGAAATAATTAAAATCGAAACGGAAACCTGTGCCCGCAGTTACACCTAATTGTTGGTAAAGCCTTTTAAAATTAAACTGTAAACTGTCTGGCCCGCCATCAGGCCTGGTATTTTTGAAGTTCCATACGTTGCCGGCATCAATAAATAAAGCGCCTCTTAACACAAGTGAGTTTGGAATAATCTGCGCAATATCATACCTGTATTCGCCATTGATCTCAAACCTCACATCGCCGGTCCGATCGTTTAATGCCAGTGAATTATAGGGAGCCAGCGGTTTAGACCCCGGTCCAATACCACGTATCGGCCATCCACGCATACTATTGGCACCTCCTGCAAAATATTGCTTGAAAAAAGGAAGGGAAGAATCAGCCTTGCCGATAGGAATGCCAACCCCCGCAAATACCCGGAATACCCTGGATGACTTGGGTTTCTCTACTACAAACGTATATTCTACATCTGTTTTTACAAATTGACGAAGTTGTTTTTTAAACAACCCGAATCTGCCAAGCAGTAAACCGGATTCTTCAATATTCCAACGGAATGAACGTTGGTGGTTCAGCCGTTTTGGGTTAATGTAAGTAGATGAATATCCATAATTAAAAAGACCGATCACCAGGGCAGTGTTAAATGAATAACGCAGGTACGGATTCCGCAGCAGTGTTGTAACAAAACTATCCGATTGGTTATACAGGTATGAATATTCAACGTTTAAAAATTTAAACAGGTTTTTTCTATTGGCATGTTTGATGCTTGTAAACTCATTGCCAAAGGCAACACCTAATGATGCCTGATCAAACAGGTTGATGCGTTTGGAATAAGCCGGTACAACGTTTAGGAAGGTTTGCTGGGAAAGTAATTTCTTGCTGGGATAGATCCATGTGATTGGTCCCAGCAGTCGCGGAATGGAAATGGTATTGGTATAACTCAGCTCGGTTGAATTTAGCTTTCTGTCAGATCCTACCTGTGAGTTCAGGTTCAATTCGATCCCTGCCCGCAATGCATGGGTCATTTTAGTGCCACTCTTTCCAACATTCCGGTTTTGCAGCGAAACATTGGTTGACAATCCTAACAAATTGCCTGCATTGGCGATACTTGCATTATTGGTGTTACTGTTAGCAGAGTAACTAGCTTCAATATTCGCTTCAAATCCAAACTTTTTGGCGGGCAGCAACTGT
The DNA here is from genome assembly GCA_039922375.1 of Ferruginibacter sp. Taxonomy (GTDB): domain Bacteria; phylum Bacteroidota; class Bacteroidia; order Chitinophagales; family Chitinophagaceae; genus Ferruginibacter. Next base: position 24,408 of record JBDSAA010000060.1, on the reverse strand, counting down.
ACCGTCATATTGACTTTGCCGGAACTATCCTTCAGTTCATTTATTTGGATATTTATATTTTGCCAAACGCCGGATTTAGAAAAATTGCTGATGGTTTTCGAATAATTTTCCAGGCTATACACTTCACCCGTACTAATATTCATATTGCGAATTAATAAACTGTTTCGGAATAACTTTTTGTGGTAACGAATAAAATATCCGTCCTTGTATTCCTGCGTGTAAGGGGCACTGTTGGTTACGTCTGCGGCGGTAAAATCCGGGTAGATTATAACAGAATCAACAAAATATTTTTTTAATCTTATTGAATCGCCAATCGGGTTAAGTACCATGGCCAATTTAATTGTAGGCTTATCCCGCTGCTGATTGGCTTGCTCCAGCAATGCAAGGTTTTCAAACGGGTCATCAGAGATGGTTGTTAAGGCTGCAATGGTAGTATCGCCTCTTAACTTTAAGTCATCGGAAGTAAATTTGTAGTAGCCATGGTTTCTATACAATTCCACCAACCTCGTGATCTCTCCCAGGATATCTCCCCGGGTAACTGGCTTGCCTTCTGTTAAAAAAGATTTGGATTTTGTATCCAATGCCAGTTGCTGCAGCTCAGGTTTTTTTAAGCGGTAGCTAACGGTATCAATCAATGTAGGATTGCCAGCTTCTACGGTATATTTTACGATTACGGGTTGCTTTTTTCCTTTGCTTAAAGTATCTGCCTCAAAGCTGACCTTTGCGCTGTAATAACCTTGGTGCAACATTGAGCTTCTCATATTCCGGGCGGATATGATTGCAAAGCCCGTATCAAACGCAGGGGGCCTTTTTATAAGATGTATAATGAAGAGTATATCTTTAACATTTACTTTTGCACTATCGTCCAACTGGCCATATAATTTTTGTTTCAAAGCGCTTTTTTGATCTTTGGTAAATTTTCCTCCATTTACTTCTATGAGGTTTTTGTAGACAAAAGGTTTATTGTTTGGATATTTTTTTATAATAGTGCAGGAAGACAGTAACAGGGAAAGGAAAAATAAGTTTTTCAAACAATTTAAGAGGTTTATTTTATCAGGCACACTAAACGTATATATAATTAAGAAATCAATGTTGAGCAAAACATATACCAAATATATTCAAAGTTTACACCACAGGAAATCGAGGGATGTTGAAAATGTTTTTATTGCCGAAGGTAGTAAAGTAGTGATGGACTTATTAGGGTGTGCCAAAATAGTTTGTCAGCATGTTGCGGGCAAAGGAGATTGGCTGGCGGAAAACGAGCAGGAAATAAGGAAATATTTTCAGGGCCCACTGGAAACAGTGGAAGATTTCGAACTCGAAAAGATATCGGCTTTAAGTACGCCCAACAAAGTGTTGGCAGTATTTAAGAAAGCAAAACCACAGCTAATTGAGCCAAAAGGAAACATAACCTTGATGCTGGATACCATACAGGATCCCGGGAACCTTGGCACCCTTATCCGTATAGCCGATTGGTTTGGTGTACCTGCTATTATTTGTTCAGAAAACTGCGCAGACTGTTATAATCCTAAAGTGGTGCAAAGCTCCATGGGCAGCCTTGGAAGGGTGGAAGTGGTGTACACAAACGTAATTAACTGGTTAAAAAAAAACAATGCTATTCCCGTTTACGCTGCAGCGCTTGATGGCGGGAACATGAATATGGTAAAGGGACTAAAAGAGGCAGTCATTTTAATAGGGAATGAATCCAAAGGTATCAGCGAAGAGATCATGCAAATGGCAACTGAAAAGATTACCATCCCAAGAATTGGCCATGCAGAATCATTGAATGCAGCGGTGGCGGCGGGGATTATTTTATCGCACATATAGGCTAAACAATCTCTTCCAAAGACGAGCCTTAACTCCGCATCGATGAAAGTTGCCGATTGGTATTTGGTACAAGAGTGCGACGCAACGATGCTGCTATGGAAACAAAAAGACTGGTTCAAAATAATAACATTTCATTATATAACCTCCCAGATATATTGACCTGCCTACCTAAACTGTATCGCCTTCACCGGTTGTATTTTCTTCACCAGCATAGTCGGAATTATCAATGTAGCAAAGCATACTGCCAGTGTTACTGCATCTACCAGCAATACCTGCCACCATACTACTTCAGCATGAGCCGAACGCATGTAATATGCTTCTTCATCTAATTTGATGAACCCTGTTTTTTCCTGCACCCAGCAAATGACAAGGCCAAGGACAGTGCCTAATAGGATGCCGGTAACGGCTATGAGCGCCGTGTTGAATAAAAATATTTTTTGTACATCCCAATCGCTTGCCCCAATGGCTTTTAATATGCCGGTCATCCTTGTTCTTTCCAGCACGATGATAAGCAGGCAAGTAACAAGGTTTACAATTGCCACTATCATCATAATGCCGATCAGGATCAACTTGATGTCATTTTGCAGGCCAAGCCAGTCAAAAATATTAGGGTAAATTTCTTTGATGGTTTTACTGTTCCAGCCCTGCGGTGTTTCCGCTTTGATCAGTTGAGCCACAGGATCTGTTTGTGTATAATCCTTTAAAAATATTTCGTAGCCGCCAATCTGGTCTGGCTGCCAGTCATTCATTCGCCTGATAAGATTTATATCACAGATACCGAACTGCTTGTCATATTCCTCGATTGAGGTTTTAAAAAGGCCTGCGATTTTTAATTTCCGCGGCCGCTTGCTACCATCTTGCTGTATAAAAAAAGAAAGCAGGGTGTCATTCACTTTTATATTCAACTGGTTGGCAACGTAGGCTGAAATATTTAACTCCTTACTATAACCGCTATCCGAAAATGAGACCCATTTCCCCTCCAGTAAAAATGGGTTGAGCCTTGTATAATCAAATGAAGAATCGATGCCTTTCACAAGAATGCTTTCAATGGCGTTGCCATGGGTAAGGATCACTGATTTGGTTGCATAACGTTCCACCGATTTTACTTCGGGTATTTGGCGGATAATATTTTCAACCGTATCATTTTTGGTAATGGGGTATTCCTCGGCTATGCTTACCCGCTTTTCAATATCCTGCTGCACACGGATATGCCCCCAGAAACTGAATACTTTATTACTGATCACCAGTTGAAAACCATTTACAAAACTCAATGCAACGATCATAACTGCTACACTGATAGCAGTAGCACCAATGGCCAGTCGAATGATAAACCTCGAAAATGTATTTTGCCTGTTGAAGGCAATTCTTTTAGCAATGAAAGCGGAGATATTCAATCGGCACAATTTTAGTATCTTTCAAAAGTAAATATTTTCATTGCTACATGCATATTTTTAAATCATTCCAACTTGGCGCAGTTTTATTTCTACTAACGTTTTCGTTGCGGGCACAAACAAATCCGGAAGCCATTTTTAAAAGTAATATCCATGCGGTTCGCTTGCACACATATGGTGATCAGCAGGGTTTGCCTGTTTATAAACTCAATAGCAGCGACCGTTTGGAACTGCATTTTGACGACCTGGATGCAAATGTAAAAAGCTATTATTACACTTACCAGCTTTGCGACTACAATTGGAAGCCTGTGCTTTTAAGCCCCTTTGATTTTATAAAAGGATTTACACAGCAGCGGATAAGCAATTACCGCTTTTCATCTATTGCTTTTACCCGCTACACGCATTACCAGGTAATTTTGCCCGAGGCCAATACATTGCCTACCCGAAGTGGCAATTATTTGTTAAAGGTTTTTTTAGATGGCGATACATCCAAGCGGGCGTTTACTAGGGCCATGATGGTGCTGGACCCTAAAGCTTCGCTGATGGCTCAATTTATTCAGCCATTTACGCCTCAGTATTTTAAAAGCCACCAACGTTTAAAGTTTACAGTTAACCTTGAAGGGTTGAATGCTTTCAATGCAAACCAGCAAGTGAAAGTTATAGTGCTTCAAAATAACCGTTGGGACAATGCGCAGCGAAATGTGCCTCCAACTTTCGTGAGGGGTAACACGTTAGAGTATAACACCGAAAATAGTTTTGTTTTCCCCGGCGGTAAAGAATGGCGATGGCTTGACATCCGAAGTTTCCGCCTGCAAAGCGAAAGGGTGGAAAAAGCTGACTATTCAAAAAATGCTACACGGATTTATGTAAAGCCTGATATCGACCGAAGCAGCCAGCGCTATGTATATTACCAGGATTTGAACGGGCTGTACCAGGTAACTACTTATGAAACAATCAATCCTTACTGGCAGGGGGATTTTGCCACGGTGCAGTTTAGTTTTGTAACGCCTACACAGGTGCCCTATGCCGGTAAAGAATTATACCTGTTTGGCCAACTGACCGATTATAAACTAAACGAAGCAAGCCGGATGAAATTCAATACCGAAAAAGGGATGTATGAAGGCAGCAGCTTTCTAAAACAGGGCTATTACAGTTATGGCTACATGCTGGTAGATAAAAATGATCCTACACAAAAATCTGAATTGGAAGGGAATTACTGGGAAACAGAGAACAGCTATACGATTTTAGTTTATTACAAATCATTTACAGATCAATCGGACCAGTTAATAGGCATTGGTAAATTAGATACGAGAACAGACAGGCCGGGCTTTAGTTTTTAAACAGATAGCCTACGCTGCACCGCAGCCCGGTACAGCATAACACAATTTTTTTGCTCCTGGCATAAATTTCATAATCCACATGGCTGCATCGCCGTATTTTAAAGCTATGTGTAACCGAAAAGGATTTTGCTGATAGCTGGGAACATTTTATCCTGGCTCCCCAAATTATTTGAATAAGTAAAAACTATCTGAAGTAGCTTCGCCAAAAGTTTTCAACTACAACCTGATTTGAAAAACAATATCAATGACTTATTTACCAAATAACAACCGCTATCAAAAAATGCAATACCGTCGTTGCGGTAACAGCGGAGTTAAATTATCTGCGATCTCATTGGGGCTATGGCACAACTTTGGGCATGTGGATGTGCTTGAAAACAGCCGTGCTATTTTAAGACTGGCTTTTGACAGCGGTATTACGCATTTTGACCTGGCAAATAATTATGGGCCTCCTCCGGGTAGCGCCGAGGAAAATTTTGGTAAGATATTAAAAGAAGATTTTGCAGCCCACCGCGATGAAATGATCATTAGTTCAAAGGCCGGTTATACCATGTGGGACGGGCCTTACGGCGATTGGGGCAGCAAGAAATACCTCGTAGCCAGCCTTGACCAAAGTTTAAAAAGAATGGGGCTGGATTATGTAGATATTTTTTATCACCATCGCCCTGATCCTGATACGCCGCTGGAAGAAACGATGACCGCACTGGACCTTATTGTGCGGCAGGGTAAAGCATTGTATGCAGGCATTTCTAATTACCCGGCAGATGAGGCTGCAAAAGCAATTGGCATCCTTAAAAAGTTGGGTACGCCCTGCCTGATCCATCAACCGAAATATTCTATGTTTGTACGTTGGGTAGAAGAAGGGTTGTTGGATGTACTGGAGCAGGAAGGAGTGGGATGTATTCCTTTTTCACCGCTGGCACAAGGCCTGCTAACCAACAAATATTTAAACGGAATTCCTGCAGATTCAAGAGTAGCGAAACCACATGGTTTTTTAAAAGAAGGGGATGTAAATGAAAACCGCATCAGCCAGATCAGGCGATTGAATGATATTGCTTTGCAACGCAATCAAACCCTTGCACAAATGGCATTGGCCTGGCTGTTGAAAGATAACCGGATTACTTCTGTATTGATCGGGGCCAGCAAACCAGCGCAATTGGCAGACTCATTGTTGTGCCTGGACAATATTATTTTCAACGAAACAGAACTGGACGCAATAGAACAGATACTAAATGCAAGTTCTGATGTATGATGTCTGATTTGCAGATGTCTGATGCGAATGCAACACTTGAACATTTCTGCCAGATGGGATTATTTTTGTATTGGATATCTATTGCGCACCAGGCAATCACTATAGCATTGATTAGAACTTTAAGTTATTAAATTTTACGATAGCAAATCAATGTCGTTTAGGTAAGAAATTATTTGTTTACAAGCATTTGTTTTTCAATTTAACATTGTTGTGTCACTCCTTGTACATTTTTAGCAATAAGGAGCAAGGAAACGCCGATCCTTAACTAAACCACATTGTATAGTAAATAGACAAAGCGTTCCATAAACCAGGCAACAGTAAACCAGGCAACAGTAAATCAGACATCAATAAATCAGACATAAAGCGTCAGCCACAAAATCTATGCAAACCCAATTAACGATTCTTGCAAAAAAACTGGATGGTTTATTGTTTTATAATGAATCTCCTGAACATCATACTCAACTACTCGCATACTCCACCGATGCATCCGTATTCCAGGAAAAACCATTGGCCGTTGCAATACCACAAACAATAGCGGATATAAAAACCCTGATTGATTTTTCCGGTAAGCAACAGGTTACCTTAATTCCGAGAGCAGCCGGTACTTCATTGGCGGGACAGGTGGTGGGCAATGGCATTGTCGTCGATATTTCCAAACACTTTAACAACATAATTGAAGTAAACGCTGAAGAGAAATGGGTGAGGGTGCAGCCAGGGGTTATACGGGATGATCTCAATAACCATTTGCGGGCTTATGGGCTCATGTTTGGTCCGGAAACTTCCACGGCCAACAGGGCAATGATCGGCGGAATGGTAGGCAACAATTCCTGCGGATTACATAGCATTGTTTGGGGAGCAGTAAGGGACCATTTATTGGAGGTAAACGCATTGCTCAGCGATGGAAGCGAAGTGGTATTTAAAAACGAATTGGCCGATGGGGATAATCATGAGGGATTAAAAAAGGAGATATACAATGGCCTCTTCAAATTACTGTCCGATGAAACCAATCAGCACTTAATAAAGCATCATTTTCCAAAAGCATCTGTAGTAAGAAGAAACTCGGGATATGCGCTGGATAGCCTGTTGAGTATGCAGCCATTTTCCCCAAGCGGTGCTCCATTCAATCTCTGCAAATTAATTGCCGGGTCAGAAGGCACGCTGGCTTTTATTACAGAAGTTAAGCTCCGGTTGATTGATCAGCCTCCAAAAGAAATAGCGCTTGTTTGTGTGCATTGCGATTCGATTAACCAAGCCTTACGGGCAAATATTGTAGCCTTAAAACATGCACCTATGGCATCGGAGCTGGTGGACCGGTATATCATGAATTTCACAAAGGCACATCCTGAATACAGTAAGAATGGTTTTTTTATTGAAGGTGACCCCGCTGCCATTTTAATGGTGGAATTTATGGCAGATGCACGTGAAGAAGTACGCTTGCGTGCCGCACAATTGGTAACAGCATTGGAAGATAGCGGTTGCGGATATGCGTTCCCGGTTTTATACAATGATGATACCAGGTATGCATGGGATGTAAGAAAAGCCGGGCTTGGCTTATTACGAAATTCACCTGGCGATATACAGCCGGTTAACCTGATAGAAGATTGTGCTGTGGCGCCGGAAGAATTGCCGGACTACATCACCGATCTGCAGGCCATATTAGATAAGTATAAAGTGAATGCATCTTATTATGCGCATGCCGGGGCAGGGGAGTTACATGTAGAACCAATGATCAATTTGAAAACAACGGAGGGAGTGCAATTGTTCCGGAGCATTCTAGCTGACACAGTTGAACTGGTCAAAAAATACAAAGGCTCGCTTTCCGGGGAGCATGGGGATGGGCGCTTAAGAGGCGAGTACATTTCTACCGTAGTAGGTGCAGAAACCTACCAGCTTTTCAAAGAGGTGAAACAACTATTTGATCCGCATAATATTTTTAATAAAGGTAAGATAACGGATACCCCGCCCATGGATGAACACTTAAGGGTAAACGTAAGTAAGCAGCCCAAACCGATTAAAACTAATTTCGATTTTTCAGTGCAAGGCAGTATGTTGAAGCTTGCAGAAAAATGCTCCGGTTCGGGTGATTGTCGTAAGAGCGAAGTAACAGGAGGGATCATGTGCCCGAGCTATATGGCAACCCGCAATGAAAAAGATACCACCCGTGCAAGGGCCAACGTGTTGCGGCAATTTTTAAGTAATCCTGCGGATGTGGACCCACTCAATCACCAGGAAATTAAAGAGGTAATGGACCTGTGCCTGAGTTGCAAAGGTTGTAAAACCGAATGCCCGTCGGGGGTTGATATCACAAAAATGAAAGCCGAGTTTTTACAGCAGTATTATGAAAAGAATGGTGTTCCTTTCAGAGCAAAACTGATTGGTAATTTTAGCCGGCAAATGAAACTGGCGTCCATAATGCCATGGGCCTATAATTTGCTTTTTGGAAACGATACGTTAAGAAAATTTATAAACAAGGCAGTTGGTTTTCATCCTGACAGAACAATGCCTTTGCTGCCAGATACGACGCTTGCTGCATGGTACAAAAAGCGGATGAAAAATGATATCGATACAGGAAGAAAAGTGCATTTTTTTTGTGATGAGTTTACCAATTATTATGATGTTGAAATAGGGAAAAAAGCGATCCTTTTATTGGAGCTGCTGGGCTATGAAGTAATCATGCCAACCCATGAGGAAAGCGGCCGCACTTATTTGTCAAAAGGGCTGGTGAAAAAGGCGGCACAGATCGCCAATAAAAATATAATGTTGCTGGCCGATATAGTTACCCGGGAGATTCCAATTGTAGGTGTGGAGCCTTCAACTATCTTAACGTTTAGGGATGAATACATCGACCTTGCCGAGCCTGCAAACAAAGCAAAAGCTATGATGCTTGCCAGCTTTACTTTTACCATTGAAGAATTTTTATCCAAAGAGTTGGACGAAGGCAATATTGCCAGAGAAATGTTTACCAAAGAAAAGCGTACGGTAGCCGTGCATGGGCATTGTTATCAAAAAGTCTTATCATCACAGCATTACAGCAATACCATGCTTAGTATTCCCGAAAATTACCAGGTACAATTTATCCCTTCAGGATGTTGTGGTATGGCAGGTGCATTTGGATATGAGGAAGAACACTACGACGTATCGCAGCAGGTGGGCGAGTTGGTATTATTTCCTGCAGTGCGCAAGTTTTCTGATGACACCATCATCGCTGCAGCGGGTACATCCTGCAGACACCAGATAAAAGATGGAACGAAAAAAATTGCATTTCACCCGGTAGAGATTTTATGGGATGCGTTAGTATAATTCTCCAAACAAGCAGGACACCAGGTTGACAGGCGTTTACTGAATGCCGTAGCCACATAAATAAAGTTGCCATTTCAATCAAAGTTGGTACTCCTCTTGAAATGGCAACTATTAAAATTTCTTTATCTCGTTTATTGTTTTGTTAAAGTAACCGTGATCAGCTCACCAGGTGTGGTTCCTGTAAAAGTTCCGGAGATACTTGTACAATCATAAGCAGTAACAGCATATACTTTTTTATCAATAGAAATAGTATTTGCCCCTAGCGCCCATGTGCCTGTACTATCACCACTGGGCGAACACTTTACGCCTGCATCGCTGAAAACAATCGTATTATCTGATGCGAATGTGATCAGATCATCTTTTTCACATGGTTTGTAACTGGCATATACATCTACAAAAGGGGAAGCGGCATCTTTTCTATAAGAGTTTGCTGTTATTTTGTAGGAGCCAATAAGGTTTGCTGAAGTTAGGTCGCATTTTTTAGGCTCGTTTTTCACTGGTTCTTTCTGGCAACTTATTACCGACATAAGTAAGGCAATGGGTAGAATAATTTTTTTCATGTGTTTTTGTTTAAGAGGGTGATGAGATTATCAGTTTTCAAGAATCCTGCCAAGTAGAACAAAATTAAATTCAAGAGGCTTTCTATTCAATTGAAATTAATTGAAATTCGGGATTTCAACATCTAAATGCCCTATAATCTTATCTACATTGAAGAGGTGTTTGTAGATTTTTTTCTACATAAGGAACTGTTGGTGAAAATATTTACGTTATTCCTGATTTTGCAGATCAAAGAGAATCTTTTTTAATTCATTGATAGGGCGTTGCAGGCCATCTTGTTTTTCTGTATTATTTGCTAATAAGGATTTGTAAACTTTTTTGTGTAATCAACCTCCATTTTTTTTAAAAGGCGCTTGCGTTCATCCATCATGCGAAGCGCCATCCACAATGTTGAACTGGCAGTTTCCGATTGCTTTAACAATAGGTCCAGGATATTGTGCCATAGATATTTGTTTGAATTATGCAGGGATATAGATGTCAAATGTTGCTCCTTCATTTGGTACTCCGGATGCAGTAATATAGCCACCATGGTTATCAACAATTTTTTTTACAATGGCAAGCCCTATGCCTGTGCCTTCGTATTCATCTTTTCCATAAAGCCGTTGAAATACTTCGAAGATGCGGTCTTTATATTTCGGATCAAACCCAATGCCGTTATCCGTTATCGTAAGATGGCAGTATTCTTTTCCAGGAATTAATTTTTCATTTTTGAAATTGCTGCCTTTATCAATTTTACTTTTTATCGTTATTTGTGGTTGAACACCTGGCCTGGAAAATTTAAGCGCATTCCCTATCAAATTTTGCATTAGCTGGCGGAACTGAGACGGGTTAATACTTAGTTTGCAAAGGGCTTCCACTTTTATGATCGCATTTTTTTCATCAATTTTTTCAGAAAAGTCAATTAACACTTCATCGGTTATGAGATTAAGATCGGTGCTTTCAAATGTATGTTCCTTAGTGTTGATGCGGGAGTAGGACAGCAAATCTTCGATAAGGGTTTTCATACGCAAGCTTGCCTTTGATATCCTCTTCAAATAATCTTTGCCATCCACTGATAGTTGTTCATTTTCATTTTTAACCAACAACGAAATAAAGGTTTTTATTTTACGCAATGGTTCCTGTAAATCGTGGCTTGATACATAGGTGAAAGCCTCAAGCTCTTTATTCATTTTTAAAAGCTCATTGTTTTTTTCCTTGAGCGCATTATTGTTTTCCCTTAGTTGCTCTTCATGTTTAATTCTTTGCAATTCTATCTCCGCACGCCTTGCAACGATCTTTAAAACCGAACCGACGGTTTCGGTATCTTCTATTTCCGTCTGGTGCATCACCGCAATCAATCCCACTACATTTCCTTGTTCATCGTGGAGAGGGAAGCCTAAGTACCCGTCCACATTAAACTGTTGGATGGTTTTATTATTTTGGAAAGTTTGCCCGCATTGGTTTGGATAGCGGTAAAGCGTGCCACTGATCACCTGCTCGCAGGGGCCGTTGGGCAACTGATAACGAATGTTTTCAGTCAATTTGCCAAAGGCACTAAACGCAATGGTTTGAATCGACAATTCAGCCATTTCATTTTGCTCAAGCTTGCCCACAAATGCATAATCAAGGCTGGTAGTATCTGCTATGAAGTGTACAAGGGATTGAAAAAAATCCTTTTGAATTGTATAAGCAGAAAACTTTTCTGAAAACTCGGTTAGAAAACGTTTGTTGTATTTACTTAATGCAATTTCCTGGTTTTTTAGTTGCAGCGATTCGTTGGCTTCACTTAGTTCAATGGTTCGCTGGTTAACTTTTTCTTCCAGTTCTTTTTGAAATTTCAGTTCGATAAGGTGAAGGTCATTTTTTTCAGTAACGTCTTCTATCACCAGCAATATCAGTTGTTCACCCTCATTGCTCATTGCAAACTTACAGGCATTTAACAACATTACCCGTTTACCAATGGTCGGAAAATTATTGGTTACTTCAATATCTTTACAGGGTATTTCTTTAGTTAAAGTATCTTCAAGCAAAATTTTAAGTGAGGGGACATTCCACTGTTTATCTCCCAGGTCGTATATTAAAACACCTTCTGTTTCCCGCTCGTTTACCTGAAACATTTTATAAAAAGCCTTGTTTGCCGAATTAACCCTCAGCTTTTCATCCAGTACCAGTAATGGTTCACGAATGGTAGTCACAATTGATTCGGCATAGTCCCTGGCATGTGTTACCTGTTCTACCAGATTGATTATTTCCTGGTTTACCACCACCAGTTCTTCATTGGTGCTTTGCAGTTCTTCTTTACTTGCCTGCAGTTCGTCATTCAGGCTTTGCCATTCTTCACTGCCGCTTAATAGTTCTTCATTGGCGCTTTCCAATGCTGCATTGGCTGATTCCTGTTCTTCTGTGATACTGTGCATATCTTCCCGGCATTGTGCAAGTTCCAGCTCCAGTTGTTGTATGCGAAGCTCATTGTCACCTTTTTCAGTTTTGGAAGAAGGTTTTACCAGCGGCTGTTTTTTATTTACTGCAGGCTGTTCATGAAAAAGGATTAAATAATGGGGTTCCGGAGCGGCGGATAGAGGAGTGGCTTCTATTGAAATACTGCGGATGCCACCCCTAATCATCATTTGTATACCTGCCTTTGTTACCGGCCTGTTGTCTTTTTTAATTTTTTGCAAAATCGTACGCAATTCAACAGCCAGGCCTTCTTTGGCCATCTTCAATATATTAAGGCTGGCCTCTCCTGAAGGCGGTTCAAGGAACGCACCGGTACTGCCACGAAAATGTACAATGTTAAATTTCCTGTTTACAACTACGCCTGCGGGGATGTATTTGCTTAGGATAATATCATCGGCAATTTTCTGGAAATCTGTGCTGATATGTTCACCATTGAAATGTTTATTTATTTCCTCCTGGCTGTGTTCGCCTCGCTGGGCGACAGTGTACATAAACTTTGCGGGTACGTCTTTGCGTTTAAATATTTTATCTTTTTTCCCGGTTAAAGTAAAAAGCTCGGGCAGGTTGTTATTTGTTTCCGATTTTCCCAGCAGCAAAAATCCATTTACTTTCAGCGCATAGTGAAAAGCAGTAAGGGCTTTTTTTTGCAAATAAGGCTCCAGGTAAATGAGCACATTACGGCAGGTTACTAAATCCATTTTACCAAAAGGCGGATCGCTCAGAAAATTGTGATTGGCAAATACACAAATGTCTCTTAATGCTTTATTCACATGGTAGCCATGGATATCTTTTGTAAAATATTGCTTTAGGTGCAGGGGTGTCAATCCTTCGATTTCGTTTTTTGCATATATGCCCGTTCTCGCTTTTGAAATCGCAGGTTCGCTCATATCAGAGGCAAAAATTTGTACTCTTTCATCGGGTATGCCCGGAAAGTTCTCTGCCATGTATTCTTTAAAACAAATGGCAATGGAGTAAGCCTCCTGGCCGGTACTACAGCCGGCTACCCAAATTCTTATTGGTTCGGTTATGCCTTTGTTTTTTACAATCAGCGGCAGGATATTATCACATAAATTTTGGAAAGCGTTTGTATCCCTAAAAAAACTGGTAACAGGTATTAAAAGATCGAGGTACAAAACATCTTGTTCCGGGCTATGTTCATTTAGGTATTTAAGGTATGCTGCAGGCCCTTCTTTTTTATTAAATGCCATTCTGCGCAGTATGCGCCTGCGAATGGTAGTTTGTTTATAATAGGTAAAATCCGTCCCTTTTCGAATGCGCAACAATAAAAGGATCTGTTTATATATGGCTTCATCCTGGTGCAACAGGTACTGGTCGTCAGGTCCGGTTAAATATATATTTTTTGTAAGCTCAAAGATTTTTGCCGGTATTTTTCCTGGGTCCATAATAAAATCAACCACGCCTGCCTGTGCCGCACTGTGCGGCATTCCGTCATAAGCTGCAGATGCTTCGTCCTGGGCGAACGTCATACCACCATTGTCTTTTATTGCCTTCAACCCTAATGTGCCATCGCTTGCTGTACCCGATAACACCACTCCGATAGCATGGGCCTGGTGTACCTCGGCAAGCGAATTAAAAAAAAGGTCTATGGGCAGGTGGAGGCGGTTTTTAATTGACTGTCGTGGGCTTAGTTGCAAAACGCCGTCATTTGCAAGCAGCATTTTATTGCTGGGAATTATATAAATATGATCGGGCTTCACCCGAATTTCGTTGGTGATCTCCAATACCGGTATTTTGCTCACCTTTTGCAGTAGTTCAGGCAGCAGGCTTTCATGCCTGGGATCTAAATGTTGCACCAGCACATACGCCATGCCTGAATTGGCCGGTATAGACCCGATCAGCGTTTTAAATGCTTCAAGCCCACCCGCAGAAGCGCCGATACCTACTACAGGAAATAAATTGGCAGATTTACTAAGTGGTTTATTTGCTGTGGATTGCACTTTTTTTATTTAGAAAGTAAAAAACATTTGGCACTACAGATTTTGTTCGATAGGCTTTTGCTTTTTTAAGTGGAGTGCGTGGTAGATCACTTTTTTATATTTCGCTTCATCATCTGGTTTACGTATATAATATAATGCCCGGTCATTATAAAACTGTTCCAGTTCATCAGGAGCTTGTGAAGAGGAGAAAACAATGATCGTTAGCAAATCCAGTTTTTCTATCCCTTTTATTTCTGCCAAACACTCGAAACCGCTTTTCCGGGGCATGTTAAGATCTAAAAATAAAACATCCGGCAAGTCTTCTTTCTTCATTTTAGTGAGTAACTCCATCAATTCTTCTCCGTCAGCTACTATGGTAAGATTGAAAGCTAAGGGCAATCCATCTAAGGCATGTTTAAAAAGGAAGCGGTCATCCTCGTCATCTTCTGCAAGAAGGATGTTTTTACTATATGGTGAAATTATAGACATATCAATTTAATTAATTCAAAAAAGTCGAAATTTTAGAGATTAAGATTTGCTTCAGTAGTTAAATTCAAATACTTTTTAAGAGCCGATTGAATAGAAATTAGTATTAAATTTTATTCCAATATAACATGAGGAGACAATTGGTAAAATTACAACCTACCCCGCAGATAAGTGTTACACAATTCTTTCTGAATGTTATATAATTCGCAGATGTTGATAATTTTAAAAGTTTCAAAATGACCACTGGTGGCATGCTTATAAAAATCGCCGGGAAATAATCTCCATCACTCCAGGATCAAAATGTAAGTACAAATTCCTTCAACGATGGTTGCGGACAACCTGGCTGCGCAGTAAGTGAAAGCACCTCGTAAATTGCTTTTTGAAGCTGCCCGACCTCATTTGGTTTGCGGACATAGTAATGAGCGCCATCTGCATAAAGCCGTTCTACCAACGGAAGAAAAAAGGACGTTGAGAAAATTATTACAGGAAGCGTTTCCAATCTTTTATTATTTTTTATTTCTAGCAAACATTCAAAACCGTTTTTTCGTGGCATATTGATGTCCAGGAAAACTACATCAGGCAATCGGGCATTGTCATCGTTGAGTAGTAGCATTAGTTCCTCGCCATTTTTTACAGTTGTGAGATTAAATGCCAGCGATAATTCTTCCAATGCATACCTGAAAATTAAACAATCGTCATCGTCATCTTCGGCGAGCAGTATATTTCGGCTATATAATGGGGAAGGCATAACGATTTGTGAGCTTTTGAAAATGGTGAGCAGTGTAATGTACACTAAATTTTACCTTCAATGGCCCGGTATTCAATTGATGAAATTTTTATGATATTAGCTGCGTATAATTTTAAGTGTAGATAATCTTACCCAGGGAAAGAATGTGTAATATTATCGTGTGTTAGCCTTTGTCACCAATTGTACAGCGGTTTGTGAAGAATACCACCTGTTTACCGGTTAACTAATAAAATTATTCGTAAATCCGTATAAATTATCCGTATTTCTGTTTAAAATGTTGTATGTAAGTTTTGGTAATGCCTGTCGGCAACCCTGGTATTAATGGCACGGTTTTACCGACAGTACTATGGCTAAAGCTTTTTATTACTTAATGCTAATTGTAAAAATTAATTTATGAAAAAGAAATGTATTTTAATAGTCGCCGGTATGATGTTGTTTTCGGGTGTTTTATCAGCACAAGCGGTTTCAAAAGATTCTGTCCGCACTTTGAACCAGGAGAAAGATATGCTGAAAATCGAAAAATCTTTAAACGAAAGAAAATTGAAATTGGCTAAGTTAGAAAACCAGGTAGCTGAAAGGACCAGTGAAGTTCAAAAAACTTCTGAGGAAGCGCAGCAGGCGGCGGCTGAAAATCAAAAAGCGGCCGGACAGTTATCAGGCGATTCGCAGGATAAGAAAAAAGCCAAGAGAGTAAAAAAGGCTGCAAACAATGCGGAGGATAATGCGAAGAAAGCCCGTAAAGCTTTAGAGAAATTAAATGATTTGAACAAGGATATTGAAAGCCTTAAAAAGAAAATAGCGGAAGATGAACAAAAAATTGCAGGCATAAAGTAAGTGACTGCTTTCTAACCAGCTTGACCTCATTCTAACTGTCCCTACTGTGCAAAAGCCGTAGGGACAGTTTTATTATGGAGAAATACTGATTCTCCCGGCTTGCAATCTGCTGAAGGTGAGGAAGCTCACGGCACTCAAAGGTGTATTTTTATTTAGGCTGGCTAAATCAATAAACTAAAATGAAATGAATGTTGAGGAACTACAGGCACTTTGCAAAAGCTTACCTTCTGCAACCGAAGATATTAAATGGAGACACGACCTTGTTTTTTCTGTAGGCGGAAAAATGTTTTGCGTAATAGGCCTGGATCAATCACCCACAACAGCGTCGTTCAAAGTGCAGGATGAAGAATTTGAGGATATGTGCAACCGGGAGGGCTTTAAGCCTGCCCCGTATGTTGCCAAATACAAATGGGTGTTCATTGATGATATAAAAAAAATGAGTAAGAAAGATTGGAAACATTATGTATCGCAATCCTATGATCTTGTGAAGGCTAAACTTTCGGCAAAAATAAAAAAACAACTTGGGGTGTAAATGATTTGATAACAAGAACAATATCAGGAGTTCGACCTTTACTCATTATTATCTATTATTCGAATTAAAGTTCATGGTACTTTGTTAATCTGTAAGAGCCATTGGCTCGGAACATTTTGTAGCAATAGGTTTCTAAAGAAGCTTTTTGAACCGTCAAACGCTAGTCCGCAGCCATAACTAGCCAAAATCATTTAATTTTATATTTTATTTGAATGATCAAAGAACCCACTCACCAATGAACCAAAGGCTGAAAGAACTTTCTGAAGAATTAGAGGGCGAATTATATTTTGACAATACCATGCGCATCTTGTATGCAACGGATGCATCTGCTTATCGTGAAATGCCTTTGGCAGTAGCCATTCCCCAATCGACAAAAGATTTAAAAAAGTTAATCCATTTCGCACGTGCACAAAAAACTTCCCTGATACCCCGTACTGCCGGCACCTCACTGGCAGGGCAGGTTGTAGGCAAAGGCATTGTGGTAGACGTATCGAAACATTTTACAAAAATTATAGAGTTAAATAAAGAAGATCATTGGGTGCGTGTACAGCCAGGTGTTATACGTGATGAGCTCAATATGTTTTTAAAACCTCATGGGTTATTTTTTGGGCCTGAAACTTCGACGGCCAACCGTGCAATGATGGGCGGAATGGTTGGCAATAATTCCTGCGGATCAAACTCAGTTGTGTATGGAAGTGTGCGGGAACATTTGCTTGAAGTAAATGCAATATTGAGTGATGGAAGCGAAACGGTATTTAAAGCAATGGGACCGGAAGATTTTCATTCGAAATGTGAAAGGGATGATCTTGAGGGAAATATTTACAAATCCATCAGGGCCCAATTAAGCAACTATGATAACCAGGTGGAGATAAGAAAACAATTTCCAAAAAAATCAATTGAAAGAAGGAACACCGGGTATGCCGTAGATATGTTATTGGAAACAGCGCCATTTACTGCAGGCGAAGAAGATTTTAACTTTTGCAAGTTGATCGCGGGCTCTGAAGGCACACTGGCTTTTTTAACCGAAATAAAGTTGAATGTAAATACTTTACCGCCAAAAGAAACGGGCTTGCTTTGCATACATTTCAACAGCATCAATGAATCGTTGCAGGCTAACCTGATAGCTTTAAAGTATAAGCCCAGTGCAAGTGAGTTGATCGACCATTATATTTTAGAATGTACAAAAGATAACATTGAGCAAAGCAAGAATCGTTTTTTTGTACAAGGTGATCCCGGCGCTATCCTGGTGGTGGAATTTGCAAGGTCCAACAGGGAAGATATTATTGCGATAGCATCACAGGTAGAAGCCGATATGCGTGCTGCCGGCTTGGGTTATTATTTTCCATTATTATTTGGAGAAGACAGTAAAAAAATATGGACGCTTCGCAAAGCGGGACTTGGCTTGCTGGGCAATTTGCCTGGCGATGAAAAGGCAGTGCCGGTAATTGAAGATACTGCGGTAGATGTAAATGATCTGCCGGCGTACATTGTTGAATTTAATGAAATACTGGTTAAGTATGACCTGCATGCCGTACACTATGCACACGCCGGATCGGGTGAATTACATTTGCGGCCAATTATCAATCTCAAGACAGTAGAAGGAAATAAATTGTTCAGGACAATCGCTGAAGAAATAGCAACACTGGTAAAGAAATACGATGGCTCTTTAAGCGGTGAGCATGGCGATGGAAGGTTGCGGGGCGAATTTATCAAACAAATGGTGGGCCCTAAGAATTATGAGCTGCTGCGAACGCTTAAACGCACCTGGGATCCTGAGAATATTTTCAATCCCAACAAGATCGTGGATACGCCTTCGATGAATACGATGTTGCGGTATACGCCAGGCCAGGAAACGCCTGAATTTAAGACCGTTTTTCGTTATGAGAACCAGGATGTATTGCAACATGCAGAGCAATGCAATGGTTCAGGCGATTGCCGTAAAACGCATTTGTCAGGCGGCACTATGTGCCCGTCTTTTATGGCAACAAAAAATGAAAAAGATACCACCAGGGCAAGGGCAAATATCCTGCGTGAGTTTCTGACCAACTCGGAGAAGATGAACCGATTTGATCATAAAGAAATTTATGACGTGATGGATCTTTGCCTGAGCTGCAAAGGTTGTAAGTCGGAATGCCCTTCCAATGTAGACGTGGCTAAATTAAAAGCGGAGTTTTTACAGCAGTATCATGACGCCAATGGCGTGCCTTTCCGGTCCAGGCTCATAGCTAATTTTAGTGCGTCCGCAAAGTTCGGTGCATTGGTTCCCGGCATTTATAATTTTATGATGACTACTCCGTTAATAAGCAATACAATCAAACGTATTGTGGGCTTTGGAGTAAAACGTTCAATGCCTACGTTGTATAAAACAACTTTAAAAAATTGGTACAATAAAAGAAAAAAAGAAAAACAACATGATCCCAAAACAGCGGCTAAAAAAGTATACCTGTTCTGTGATGAGTTTACCAATTACAACGATACTGAAATTGGTATAAAGGCAATTTTACTTTTAGAAAAATTAGGATACGAAGTAGTGATACCAGATCACGACGAGAGCGGAAGGGCCTGGTTATCTAAGGGGTTGATCAGGGATGCGAAAAAAATTGTTAACAGGAATATTGTGTTGTTTAGTAAACTGATCAATGATGACACTCCGCTTATTGGCATTGAGCCGAGCGCTATACTTACATTTCGCGATGAATACATTGACCTTGCGGATGATGATAATTATAAAGCTGCAAAAGAACTCGCAAAAAACGTTTTTTTGATCGATGAATTTATTGCGACTGAAATTGATAAGGGTAATATTGAGCAATCATTATTTACAACAGAGAAAAGACTGGTTAAACTACACGGGCATTGCCAGCAAAAGGCTCTGTCAGCAGTTGTACATTCCGCAAAAATGGTGTCGTATCCGTTAAACTATACCGTTGAAACAATCGCTTCCGGCTGCTGCGGCATGGCAGGTTCATTCGGCTTTGAGAAAGAGCATTATGACCTTTCTATGAAGATTGGAGAACTTGTATTACTACCCACAGTACGGAGTCAACCATCGGATGTTATTATCGCTGCGCCGGGCACCAGTTGCCGCCACCAGATCAAAGATGGAACAGGGAAAAAGGCCTTGCATACGATAGAAGTATTATATGATGCCTTGTTGAAATAACTTAAACATTAACTTATTAAAGGTCGCGTTGGTATGTTTCTGTTAATCAAAAAAAACCGGTGCGCCTTCACTTGCGTGTACAAGGCGTGGTTTGGTTGAGCTCCGGAGCAACCTGCTGCAACATTATTCGCCTGCTACAGGGGCGTCTCTAACGGCACGTAAATACAACTTCGCAATTTGCCGCAAAGAGGTAACTTCCCTGGAGCTAAAACGTCCAGATATATTTGGTTCCAGCGCAACCACCCCTTGGTGGCAACTGGTAATTATCGCAACGGCTCCTTCGTAGCAACCTCGTTGTGCATACCTATCAGTTTTGCAAAAACAAATCAAGAATTTTAAGAAAAGATTGCACAACCTTGCCCGGTTGGAGTATATCAGATTTAACAATTTTAACAACTGCAAATACCTAATTATGTTGCATTGGCGGGCATTTACTCCCTATCTGCCTTAGTCAACCCTTTCAAATTTTAACATTTTTACCCGGGCATTTTAGGCGATATTTGCGGTTCCCAAATTAGTTTTTTTAACAATATCCCACTTACATGATGATAAAAATATTTGGTTTAAAAAAAATCTATTTCTTCTTTTCTTCTGTTGTCATTTTCCTGCTGCATATTCCTTTTGTATTTGCAAAAACGAAACCAGCGGGGATGCCTTTATTTGAATCTGGCATACCTCCTGCAATAAATTCCGATGGTCTATTGTCAACGGATGATACCGAGGGCCGTTTTAAGTTCAGTTTGTATGATAGCCTTAGGCTAGGTTCATTAGGATTGGGACGACAGGTTTTCGATTATGCGATGCAGGGATTTAATTTTATGAAGCAAATGGGTACATTGGGAAATGATCAAATCATTTCCATTGTGGATTTCAGTAAGCCCTCTTCTCAAAAAAGATTATTTGTTATTGATCTGAAAAATTATAAAATACTCTTTAACACATATGTGGCACACGGGATGCAATCCGGTAAAGAATTCGCCAGCCGGTTTTCTAACACACCGGAAAGTAACAAGAGCAGCCTTGGGTTTTATGAAACCCTTGGAACGTATATGGGCGGCAACGGATATTCTATGAGATTACAAGGTATCGAGCCGGGCATTAATGACAATGCCAATAAACGTGATATCGTAATGCACGGGGCAGGTTATGTAAATGAAAGTTTTATTCATTCACGCGGATATATTGGCCGCAGCTGGGGGTGCCCTGCAGTATCGCAACGATTGCATAAACCTATTATTGATAAAATTAAAAATGGTTCCTGCTTATTTATATTTAGTCCGGACCGTAATTATTTAAGCCACTCCAGGATATTAAATTCAAACTTCAGGTCTGATTTCGCTTTCAATTTTAATAAAGTTCCCGCAAGAAGAGGATAAGTTCTAAATTGATCATTCTTCATATTTATTGATATCACCCATCGTATAATCTTTTATGCCGATGAGATGGTCCGGGCATTTTTTATTTGCAGTAAATCCTTTACTGCACTTTTGTTACCTCCATATTTTTTAAAATTTATAAATGCGTTAGAACATTTTTACATGTATCTGAAGTGGTAGTTTTTTTGTTTCCTCATTTCGCCGCATAATTATACCTTCACCGAAAAAAGAAACATGAATTTACGGGAGCAATTAA
Source organism: Ferruginibacter sp. (assembly GCA_039922375.1). GTDB lineage: Bacteria > Bacteroidota > Bacteroidia > Chitinophagales > Chitinophagaceae > Ferruginibacter. The sequence continues at coordinate 2,975 of JBDSAA010000060.1, read as the reverse complement.
GGGGAACAGGTGTCGCAATAGTAACACCGTTTAAAGGAGATGAGTCAGTTGATTATGATGCGTTGGGAAAATTAGTTGATTTCATTATTGACAATGGAGTGGAGTATATTGTGACGCTGGGCACTACCGGCGAAACGCCCACGTTAGATAAACAGGAAAAGCTCGATATTATACATTTCACATTTGATAAGATAAATGGCCGTGTGCCGGTAGTGGTTGGTATCGGCGGAAATGATACAAAGGAAGTAATCAGCAATGTACAAAGTTACCCTCTGGAAAAAGCTGTAGCCGTATTAAGCGCATGCCCTTATTATAACAAACCATCACAGGAAGGAATTTTTCTTCATTATAAAGCAATCGCGGAAGCATCACCTAAACCTATTATTTTATACAATGTGCCTGGCAGAACAGGGCGTAATATCGAAGCGGTTACTACGCTGCGGTTAGCCCACGAGGTGGCAAATGTTGCCGGCATCAAAGAGGCCGGTAATAACATAGGCCAGTGTATGCAAATATTAAAAGACAGGCCGGATGAATTTTTAGTAGTAAGCGGTGATGACGACTTAGTATTACCTGAACTTGCTTGTGGCATTGATGGGGTTATCAGTGTGGCAGCCAATTGTTTTCCAAAGGAATTTTCAGGTATGGTAAGAGCAGGGCTTGCATTCGATTTTGCCACTGCCAAAAAGTTAAATGATCCTTTGCTTGAGGTATATAATCTTTTGTTTACAGAAAATAACCCTGCCGGTGTTAAGGCATTTTTATCTGAAATAGGATTAATACAAAATGTACTTCGTTTGCCCGTGACTCCGTTGAGCGAACCTGTGCATCAAAGAGTGAAAGCTTATTTAAAAAAATAATATTGAAAAATATTCCCTTGCTGATGTTGTTGTTGCGCCGGCAAAAAGCATTGTTTTTTTCTGCTACTTTAATTTTTTGCTCCCAGCTTGCTTTTTCACAATTCAAAATCAGGCTACAGGCAATTGATTTGCCGGCTAACCATGCTACGGATTCTGTATTTGTAGGAGGTAATTTTAATGCCTGGAACCCCCGAAAGCACGGTAATCTTTTTTCCAATGAGCAGGCTTATATTGAGATAAATGACCTTCCTGCGGGGCCTTATATATTTAAATTTACAAGAGGTAACTGGCAGTCGGTGGAATGTAAAAAAGATGGCGTAGATATCGGGAACCGAATGCTCAATTTATCGTCTGACACAGTTATATCGTTTTCGGTTGATGCATGGAAAGATGATTTTGCCGTAGTTGAAAAGCGGCACACAGCATCGTCTAATGTGAAAATTATTGACACAGCATTCATCATGCCTCAATTAGGCAGAACCCGGCGGATATGGTTATACTTACCACCGGGTTATGCTAAAAGCAAACAGAAATACCCCGTGATGTACATGCACGATGGTCAGAATATTTTTGATGAATATACTTCCGGTTTTGGGGAATGGGGAGTGGATGAATGCCTTGACTCCCTGATAAAAAGAGGCAAACCTGCCTGCATCATTGTTGGCATTGACAATGGCCCTCAAAGACTAAACGAATACAATCCATACGAGTTTAAAGATTTTGGTAAAGGTGAAGGCGATAAGTATGTAGATTTTATAGTGGATGACCTAAAGCCTTTTATCGACAAGCATTACCGCACGTTGTCCTCTAATCAAAATACGATCATTGCCGGAAGTTCAATGGGAGGATTAATTTCTTATTATGCCATGCTTAAATACCCGCAGGTATTTGGCAAAGGAGGGGTTTTTTCTCCGGCTTTTTGGACAGCGGGCAAGATAAATGAGTTGACAGATCTGGCAGGGAAAAATTTAAGAGGAACATTATTCTTTTACATTGGCGGCGAGGAAGGAGAGCGCTATGTCGACGATATGCATGAAGTCACTGAAAAACTGGGCACCAATTCCAGCGCATTGATGTATGTAGTGACTGACCCTGATGGTAAGCATAATGAACAAGCCTGGCGTAAATGGTTTCCTGAGTTTTGCAACTGGGTTTTGGCAAATGGATTTAACAATATCATCGATCCGGATGACGATTAAATAAGGTAGCAGGCTCCTTCCATCGCGATTTCTGTATTCTCAAACACTTCCATCGTCTCTGTTAAAAATGCATCCAGTTCTTCATATCGGGAAGAAAAATGGCCAATGAGTAGTTTTTTCACTTGCGCTTTTAAAGCGACCATTCCAGCCTGTTCTGTAGTACAGTGGAAGCGGGCGGCTGCTTTATCAGCTGATTCCTTCAGGTATGTTGTTTCGTGATACAGCAGATCTACACCTTTTACTTTTTCAGCCAGGCCTTCATCAAAAATTGTATCGGCACAATACGCATAACTTTTAACAGGGCTGTTAGCAATGGTTACTTCTTCGTTTGGTATGATCGTTCCCTTTTTAGTAATATAATCTTCGCCTCTTTGCAGGTTTTCATAAAAGGAGGAAGGTATCTCATAAGCTTTTACTCTCACTGGATCAATGCTCCTGGGGTTCTTCTTTTGTCTAAATAAAAAACCCCAGCATTCAATTCTATGCGTTACGGGGAAACTGGTAACGGTAAATTTACTTTCGTCAACTATCACTCCCTCGGTTGTGATTGCATGGAAATGAAGGGGATAAGAAAGTGTTGTAGCGGCTACGTTCAGTTGAAAGTCAATAATATGTTTCAATGGGGCGGGCCCGTAAATATGTAGGTCCTGTGTGCGGTTTAGTAAACTCATGCTGGTTATTAACCCAAGTAAACCAAAATAATGATCGCCGTGAAGATGTGAAATAAAAATGTAATTGATCTTACTTCGCCTGATCTTATATTTCGCCATTTGTAACTGAGTGCCTTCTCCACAATCGATCAGGAACGATTCATCCTGCAATTGCAATACCTGTGCAGTAGGGCTACGCCCAAAAGCCGGCACAGCGCAATTGTTTCCTAATATAGTTAGTGCTAACAATAGTGTGATTTGACAGG